>CAMCNE010000082.1 GCA_945875935.1 Bordetella parapertussis | reverse complement strand
CTCAGCCCCGAGGCGAGCGTGCTTGTCCCTGCGGCCACCACGCCGGTCGAGCAGTTGCGCGCCGAAGACTGGCGCCGCAGTTGCAGGATCGAACGCGACGCCCACCGGTTTGGCTGCTGGGTGTTCGTCAGGGCGAGCGAGCGGGTGGTCACGCTGGTCATCCGCAGCGAAGTGGCAAGGCAAAGCCGGCTCGTTCGCGTGGCCGGCGTGAACCACGGCAAGATGGATTTGTCGTTCAGCCCCGAGCTGATGGCGCTGTTGCTGCAGCCGCCGCGCGATCGCAGCCACGGCAGCATGGGGCTGCAGCTGAGCGTGCGTGAGGACTGAGCGCTGGCACACTCGCCCGCGACGCCCCCCCACTTCAAGGAGTTTTTCGATGCAGACCCAATGGAAGATGGCGGCGCTGGGCGCCTTGGCGTTCATCGCCTCATCGGCTGGCGCGCAGGAACTGGCCGTGCGCATTGGCCACGTGGCGGCGACCAGTGGCAACTGGGCCTACATGGGCCGCGACAACGAGATGGGCGCGCGCATGGCCATCGACGAGCTCAACGCGCAGGGGTTGCTGATCGGTGGCAAGAAGGCCCGCTTCGAACTGCTGGCCGAAGACGATGCCGGCGACCCGAGACAGGCCACGGCGGTGGCGCAAAAGCTGGTCGACTCGGGCGTCCATGGCGTGGTGGGCCATTTGAACTCGGGCACCTCGATTCCTGCGGCGCGCGTGTACAGCGATGCCGGCGTCGTGCAGATTTCACCCTCGGCCACCGACCCCAAATTCACCCGGCTGGGCTACAAGTCCGCCTTTCGGCTGGTGACCAACGACCTGCAAATGGGCGCGGCGCTGGCCCGCTATGCGGTGAACACGCTGCAGGCCAAGGCCATCGCCATCGTGGACGACCGCACGGCCTATGGCCAGGGTCTGGCGCAAGAGTTCGACAGCGATGCCACCAGCGCTGGCAGCAAGGTGGTCACGCGCCAGTACACCTCGGACAAAGCCACCGACTTCACCGCCATCCTGACCGCCATCAAGGCCACCAAGCCGGACCTGATTTTCTTTGCCGGCGGCACCGCGCAGGCCGGGCCCATGCTCAGGCAGATGCAGCAACTGGGCATCAAGGCGAAGTTCATGGGTGGCGACGGCTTGTGCACCACCGACCTGCCCGCTCTGTCGGGCGGCGCGATCGCTCAGATTCAGGTGTTTTGCACGCTGGGCGGCGGTGTGGAAGGCGCGCAGAAAAAGCGCAACGACGACTTCCGCGCGGCCTACAAGAAGAAATTCGGCACCGACGTGGTGGCCTATGCGCCGAACACCTACGACGCGGTCAAGCTGATGGCCGCGGCCATGGCCAAGGCCGGCTCGGCCGAACCCGCCAAGTACCTGCCGGTGCTGGCTGCCACAGACAGCTACCCGGGCGTGAGCGGCGACATTTCCTTCGACAGCAAGGGCGACCTGAAAAACGGCGCGCTGACGCTCTTCGTCTTCAAGGGCGCAGTGCGCGAGGCCTTGGCCATCATGCACTGACCAGCAGCGCGGCGGTGCCGGCGGGCGGGCTGTCAGTGGGGCTTGTCAGCGCCCTTCATGCGGCCCCGAGCGCGGCGCAAAAACCACCACACGAGCAGCACCACCGGCACCACGGCCAAGCCGGTGGCCAGCTCGTAGCGGACAGGCAAGCCGGCCTTGTCGGCTGCCTTGAACAGATACGCGAACAGCCCCGTGGCGTAGTACGCAATGGCCGCCACCGACAGGCCTTCGACGGTTTGCTGCAGGTGCAATTGGGCGGCGGCTCGCTCGTTCATCGCCCCGAGCAATTCCTGGTTCTGACGCTCGCGGTCGATCTCGACCCGGGTGCCCAGCAGGCCGCTGGCACGGCTCACACGCGCCGATACCGATTCGAGACGCACGTTGACGGCCTCGCAGAAATTCATCACCGGGTCGAACCTGCGCTCGAGAAATTCGCTCGGCGTTTGATGCCAGCCCAGCCGCACCTGGCGAAGGTCGTTCAGACTTTGCTGAACCATGCCGCGATAGGCTCTGGCCGCATCCAGCCTGTAGGCGCTGTACGTCGACAACTGCTCTATCTCGGCCGCAAGACGGGTCAGGTCATGCAGGATCTCGGGCTCCTCGCTGGCAGTGGCCAGATCAAGGCGAGTGACCAGACCGGAAAGCGTGGGTTCGATCACTCGAAGCGAGCGAGCCAGTTCACGGGCCTCGGGATAGGCCAGCATGGCCATCATCCGGTAGACCTCCATGTCGATGATGGACTGAACCACCCTGCCCAACTGAGGCGGGCGTGTTTCACGATCGATCAGCAAGAAGCGGCCGCAACCGGCTTGATCCAGACGAAAGTCTGAGTACATGTCGACTCGCTGATCGCAAACGCTTGCTGCGACCATCTCTTCGCCATCGAAGGTTCGAGCAGCCAGTGCGTTGCCACCTTCGCACCCATCGGCTGCCAGTACCGTCAGCCTCAAGGCGGCGATCAATTGCCCCTCTTCGTGCTTGAGCAGTTGCTCGAGAAACCGGTCAGCGTTGTTGGTTGTGAAAGGCTCTTTCGCGTCGCACTCGGTGTCGTAGAAGGTGTACTCATGAAACTCGCCGTGCAACTCCCAACGCAAGCGCGTTGTCCCCACTGCGGCCGTGAAGTGAAACCGCCCGGGCGCGGGGGGTTCGATGCCGTGGGTTGAACACCACACGAGCAACGCCTTCGGGTAGGACGGGTACTGACTCGGATGAATGACCGAGGCGTGCGCGACCACATGCGGCACCGTGATCGCCGGTCTCGGGCGCGTATGGAGCTCGTCGTGCAGCTCGGTGCGAAGCGGGTGCGAAATCAGCATGGAGTGATCCATCCGGAACGTCGAGTGGTGAGCGACCCCAACTCGGCGCGGCCCCGTACACCTGCGAATTCTCAGCCCATTCGCGCTCAGCTTCGGCACGTCGGCTGAAAACAGTCTCGTGCTCGGACGCCAGTCACACATCGATCAGGCATCAGCTTGACCACGCTCATGGACCACTTCAACAAACGAATCGCCAATCGCCCATGGGTCAAGCCAAGCTCAAGAAACTCGCCGGGGTCTACCCCGACACCTCACGCATCGACACCTTGTCCCAAGCCGCCAAGGCCGTGGCCACAGTGGCAGTAAGGCGGCACCAGGACCACGGTCGCGATTGCGTGCGTCAGGCCAAGTTGCTCGCCGCGCTGCTCAACGACATCGGCATACCCGCCAGAGTCGCCATCGGTCACGCCGCATGGCGTGTGGGTGCGAACCTGGCCGATGACGTGGCCGAAGTCAAAGCCGAATTCGAGTCAACGGCCCGAAGCAAGGATGCACTGCCGCATCTGGCGTGACTGGCACGGCGAGAGCCGCGGGCTGCGGCGAGCCCTCACCCCTGCCCTCCCCCGCGAGCGGGAGAGGGAGCCAACGCAAGTTGCCTCTCCGGTCACCAGCACCAGCGGGGCCACCACCCTCACCCCTGCCCTCTCCCGCGAGCGGGAGAGGGAGCCAAGGCAAGTCCCATCTGCCGTTTGCGGGAGAGGGAGCCAAGACACCATCGCCCGCTGGCGGGAGATGGCAAATCAAGCCACCTCTCCCTCAGGGAGAGGCAGCTTCATGTCCCCTCTCCCTCAGGGAGAGGGCCAGGGTGAGGGTGATGTCCATCAACAGCCAGTATTGACTCCCTCGGATCCTTGAACTCTTTGCGGAGTTCGCAGGTCAACGAACGGCAAGGCGGCTGCCTGCAACTCACTTCAAAGGCCATCATGCAATCCATCGGCTCGCCACTCATGTGGTCCTTGTTCGCGGCGTTCGTGCTGGTGGCGCTGCTGGTCGACTTCTTTGCGATGAGCAAGCAAGGCGCGCACCGCGTCAGCACCCGCGAGGCTGCCATCTGGTCGCTGGTTTGGGTCGGCGTGTCTTTTGTCTTCATGGGCTGGCTGTGGTGGCACCTCGGTGGTACCGGCACCGACGAGGCCGCGCAAACGCTGGCCAATGCCAAGTCGCTGGAGTTCCTCACCGGCTATCTGATCGAGAAGGCGCTGGCGGTCGACAACATCTTCGTGTTCCTGATGTTGTTCACCTACTTCGCGGTCCCGGCCGAGTTTCAAAAGCGCGTGCTCATGATCGGCATCCTGGGCGCGCTGGTGCTGCGCGCGGTGATGATTCTGGTGGGTGCCTGGCTGATCGCGCAGTTCCACTGGGTCTTGTACCTGTTCGGTGCCTTCTTGCTGTTCACCGGCATCAAGATGTGGTGGGCCGCCGGTCAGGAGCCCGACCTGGACAACAACCCTGCGCTGAAGTGGATCCGCAGCCGCTTCAAGATCTCGCCGACCTACGATGGCGAGAAGTTCTTCACCATGGTCGACGGCGTCAAGATGGCCTCGCCGCTGCTGGTGGTGATCTTGCTGATCGGCATCGTCGACATCGTGTTCGCGGTCGATTCGATCCCGGCCATCTTCGCAATCACGACCGATCCCTTCATCGTGCTCACCTCGAACGTGTTCGCCATCCTCGGTCTGCGCGCGATGTATTTCCTGCTGGCCAACATGCACGAGCGCTTTCACCTGCTCAGCTATGGCCTGGCGATCGTGCTGGTGTTCATCGGCGCGAAGATGCTGCTGATCCACGTCTACAAGATCCCGGTGGTGTTTTCGCTCGGCTTCACCGCGGTGACGCTGGCGGTGACGATGATCCTGTCGCTCAAGATCCCGCCCAAGGGAAAACCTGGCGGCGCTTACCCGTTTGCTTCAAAGAAGCCCAACGAGCGGGCTTAGAAACTCCAGATCCCCGACGTTCACCTAGAACAACTGGCCTTGCGTATCCGGTGGGGTGCGGGCGTGGCGCTTGGCGGGCTTCGTGGCCGGCAAGCCACTCTTGCGCGAGCCGTGCTTTTGCTGGATGGCGTCAGCCTCGGCGTGCGCCTGGCCTGACTTGCGCAGACCGTAAAGCCGGTCCTTGGCTGCAGCCACGGCCTCGCGCTCGTTGACGATGGGCGCTGGATAAGCCGCGGTGCCCAGTTCCGGCACCCACTGCCGGATGTAGTGCCCTTGGGCGTCGTGATCGCGCGCCTGCTTGGCCGGCGAGTAGATGCGCAGCGTGTTGATGCCGGTGGTGCCCGACTGCATCTGCATCTGGCTCCAGTGAATGCCGGGCTCGAAATCAAGGAACTGGCGCGCCAGAAACAGCCCCGGCTCGCGCCAGTGCAGCCACAGGTGATAGGCCGCAAAGCTGACCAGCATCGCACGCATGCGGAAGTTCAACCAACCGGTCGCGCGCAACTGGCGCATGCAGGCATCGACCATCGGAAAGCCGGTGCGGCCTTCGCACCATGCCTGCAGTCGCTCTTGGTCGATCGGGCCCTCGTGCACGCCGTCGCCTGCTCGCAGCCCGTCCACCGTTCGCGCCACGTTGCGCCACTCGATGGCGGGTTCGTCTTCAAGCTTTTGCATGAAGTGACAGTGCCAGCGCAGCCGGCTGGCGAAGCCGCGCAAGGCGTAGGCCAGCTCGCGATCGGGCGTGCTGGCGATACGCGCCTCGGTGGCCTGGTGCACGCAACGCATGGAGATGGTGCCAAAGGCCAGGTGCGCGCTCAGGCGGCTGCAGCCCTCGGCGGCAGTGAGCGGGCTGGACATCGCGCGGCGGTAGTCGCGGCCGCGGCCGCCGAGAAAGCTGTCGAGCGCAGCCCACGCGGCACGCTCGCCGCCCAGTGGCAAGGGCGCGCACGGATCGGGCAGACCCAACTCGCGCAGCGTGGGCACGGCCGCAGACTGCAGCCCAGTCACCGACTTGAAGCCGCTGGCCTCGGGTGCCTCAGGGGCATTCATGCGGCCTGCCCACCGGCCGGCCCAACCGGTGCGCGAACGCAGGCGCCGCACCACGCCCGTTTGCTGCGACTCGATCCAGTCAACGCCCTGAGTGCGGCACCACTCGGCCACCGCCAAGTCGCGCGCGTAGCTCCATCCAGCGCCAGTTTCCTCGTGGCTCAGCAGATGAGTGAACGCAAACTCGCGGCGCAGATCCTGCAGCACCTGAGGCATGGCGCCGCATCGAACCCACAGCGGCATCCCGCGCTGCGCCAGATCGGCCTTGAGTTGCGCCACACAGTCCAGCAAGAAGGCGACGTGACGCGGGTCGCATTCAGGGCTGTCGATCCATTGCGGCTCAATGACCACCAGACCCAGCGCGTTTTCAAAGCGGATCGCCTCGGCAAGCGGGGCATGGTCACGAACGCGCAGGTCGCGCTTGAACCAGACCAGCGCCGCCGGACCCGTCACGGCACGTTCCGCTTGCGGCAGCGCATCGGATTGGAGAGCGAGGCGCGGGAGACGTCCTGGCAGATCACGACTTGGTTGCGGTTGGCGGGCGCGGTTGTTCGGCCACAGCCGCAGGGGCGGTTGCCCCAGCCGTCGACAGCGGCGGGCGGCACATCTTCTGGCCGTCCCACTGCTGACCGCACCAGCAGCGGCCTTCGGCGTCGATGATGCAGGTACCGCTGCCACAGCAGCGTGGGTCTTCGCTCATGCCTGACTCCTTGTGATGAATTCGAACCTTGGGGCGCTGGGCATTTTGAGCCAGCGGCCGATCACCATTTGTTTGGAAGGCGGCGTGACATGTGAAAAACCCGCAGCACTTCGACCGTGCCCCCAAGCGGCTCGACCACCCTCACCCCTGCCCTCTCCCGCTGGGCGGGAGAGGGAGCCAGGCTGGTTGCCTGCCCAGCCATCAGCCCAAGCGGCTCGACCACCCTCACCCCTGCCCTCTCCCGCTGGGCGGGAGAGGGAGTCAAGACTCCCCTCTCCCTCAGGGAGAGGGCCAGGGTGAGGGTTGAATTTCCCACCCCCCAGATCCAGCAGCCGCAGGACTGCACCTTGCATCACAACTCCGCACAGCCTTGCGGGAAAGTCTGGTGCCGCCGTGATCAACCCCTGGCAGGCTTGAAAAAGCCCTTCGCCGCCGATGTGGGAAGGGCTGTGTCTGACTGAAGCTGCGGGAGTCCGCCGCGTCTTGCGCTGCGGTCAGCGCAGTCCGGCACAGTTGGCGTAGAAGGTCGTCGTCGCCGGCCAGTCGCTGAAGATGCCAAGCACGCCGACATCGCGCGCCAGCACGTCGATCACCTGCATCACGTCGCCCTCAGTCTTGATCGCGGCGTCGATGGTCTGGTAGTAAAAGCCGTTGTCGCCATCGGCCAGGATGCCCGAGCGCTCCAGCGTCCAGGTGATGATGTCCAGCCCGGCCATCTTGGCATGGCGTGCGTAGGCCGAGGGCACGATGCGTCCACCGGCATCTATGGCGAGCAGCGCGAATATCGGCGGCGCGACGATCTGGATGCCCTGCGACTTGTACTGCACCAGTTGTTCGTGCGTGGGCAGCTCCGCCGCCGTGCCGGCGTCATCGAGGTACACCGCCTGCTTGCCAAAGGTGACCTCGTTGTTGACCCAGTACAGCACGTCGCGGATGTCGAAGGACTGCGGCCAGACATGGCGCGGCGGCACGCCCGCGGCTTTGTAGTCGTCGATCATCTTTTGCGCATAGGCCTCTTGCGTGAAGCCGTCGAAGGGCATCGTCACGCTCGGGCTCTTCAGCTCGGGGGTCATCTTCACGCCCAGGCGCTTGAACAGCTCGATGCTCTCCTTGTGCGTCACCAGCGTACCGCTGCTCGGGCCCGAGTACAGATCGGTGCGCCAGTTGGCGGTGCCGCCGAGGTACTCGGCCGGCGTGCGCGCGCTGGCATTGGAAGCGTCCATCTTGCCGCGCAGGGTCTTGAACTCGGCCAGCGTGATGTCGCTGGTGCGGCACTCGGCGCTGGCTGTCGTGAGGCGGATGCCGGCGGAATCGAAGGTCGCCGGCGTGAACAGCTGGGTGCACTTGGCGGCCAGCGGTGTGACCAGGATGTTGGTCGTCGTGTGCAGGTCGTTTTGCGCGTGGCGGCAGACCAGTTCCTTGTCCTTGGTGAAAGTCACGTCGCACTCGACGATGCCCGCGCCCATGCGCGCTGCCGCCGTGTAGGACTCTGCGGTGTGCTCGGGGAACTGCATCGCCGCGCCACGGTGGCCGATCGAAAACTCGCGCGGTGTGAACGCGCCTCGCTGCGCGCACTGCTGCAACTGGCGCTTGAGCGGGCCCTCGCTCATGTCGTCCACCAGGAAGAATGGCCGCGGGCCGAGCTGCACGCTGCCCGATTTGTGCGCGCCGCGAGGCTTGTGGCTGTTGCGCTTGCTGTTGTCGTCGGCCAGCGCCGTGCCACCGATGGCCAGCACCGCAGCGGCGGTGGCCATCAGCAAGGCTGCCTTACCCATCATCTTGTTGATGTTGTCTCCCATCCGGCTCAACACATGCATGGGCGTGATCGATGAGCACAGCGACGTGCTGGGCACCAGCTTGGCCAAAGCACGTTTCACTTGCGCAGATCGTCTGTGGCAGCGACCATCTGAGCCATGCGACATGGCTGACCGTGGCCGCGGCGATGATTCTGGAAACGACTCGATTTGGCGGCGCTGAGAAAGTGCCAATGCTGGGTGAGGTTAGTTCAGACGTTCTCTCAAGCTCGATTTAACTATCCTGATCTTTACTTGAGACCTTAAATCTTTTTGAAAGTATCAAATGACTTATTTTTCCAATGTTGATCACTCAAACCACCTTTTTCAAGTTGTCTACCACTCCATCAGCCTTACCGACGCCGATGGGGAGAAAGAAATACTGAAAACCTCACGCCTGAACAACATGAAAAAAAGCATTTCTGGCTGCTTAATTTCCAGTAATGGCGAATTTCTTCAGATCCTTGAGGGCCCACGCTCTGTCATCATGGATCTAATTGCTTTAATCCAGACCGATAAAAGACACAAAGAATTCAGCATCATGAAAATGTGCATGATCAAAGAAAGGATGTTCGAAAACTGGACGATGGCGAGTTTTGAAGCCGACGAACGAACCTTCATGCAAATTCTTGCCAGTTACTGTGAAAGTGATAACGAGACTGAAAAAATGATTTATGACTACATTGCGTTTGGAAAAGAACCTCCGCCTGTTGGTTTGCAGCCAATTTAACGGAAAAATTAAAAAACCAGCGGGTTAGAAACGATGGCTGATTGACATGAATGACGGTTGACAGAAAGATGCAAGTTTGGTTTTTTGAGATTATTGATCTCTTAATACGATAGGACTGCTTGACTTGATCAGATCATCAAGCAACGACATGGCGTCATTGGCTGAGGCCGAATAGGGATCAAACTGAGGATGCGCCATCTGTATCATCGGATCCTCTTTATTAAGATAAACAAGCGCCATAGACCATTCGCCGAATCGTCTTTGGGTAATTTCCTCCATCGAGAGGATCTCTAGATTTTGGTGCCGTCGATCCGACATGATCTGAGAGTAAAGTTTATTTATCTGATTTCTTTCGCCTTCTAAGGCCTGCATCCACAAGCCAGAGCCTTGACACAAAATACCGGTGATGTTTGCATTTTTATTATTTTTATGGGATTTTTCCAAGATCAATGTGGTGACCGTGGAAGTCACTGGACCTACTGGTTGGCTGACATACAAAAGGCGTACGAGCATTTGTGAATCCTTTCAAAAACTAGCAAAGAGATCAACCGTACCAAGTTGAGGAAAGCCTGCGCCTCGAGCTGCGCCGTCGACACCCGAAACCGCCGAATCAGC
>CAMCNE010000081.1 GCA_945875935.1 Bordetella parapertussis | reverse complement strand
GCGGCGTGGCGTGACTTCGGGTGATGACTGCCGTGAAGGGCATCACGCGAGCGGCGTTGGCGGCAGCGAATTCAGCGTCGGCCGAACATCATCTGTCGTGTGAGCGCCGATTTCAAAGGCGAAATCGCCTGCAGCGCGGCCAGCCCGAGCCCGCGCGCCGCGCCCGCTCCGGGCAGTTGCCAGGTGAAGCTGCGCGCGAGGAAATCGGTGGCGATGATGGTCGACCAGCGATCCGGCGCGCGCTGCCATTCGAGCCCGCGCAGCGCACGGTCGATGTCGGCGTGCCGGCTGAGTTCGCGCACCAGCACGAAGGCGTCGCGCAGCCCGAGGTTCAGGCCCTGGCCGGCCACCGGGTGCAGCGTTTGCGCCGCATTGCCGATGCGTGCCGTGCGGCCGGGCGTGCGTCGCCCGTTGAACTGCACGCTGTCGATCAGCGTGCGCTCGGCGTTCAGCCCGAGCGGAAAGCGCTTGAGCGCCGAGATCGATGTGATGCGCCCCGCCTCGGCCGGAAAGATGGTGTTGAGCACCGTGCAGCGCTGTTCGTCGTCAAGCGGGGCGACCGGGTCGTCGCGCACATCCACGCACCACACCAGCGCCGAGCGCCCCGGCCCCAGCGGCAGCAGCGCGGCCGGGCCATGCCGCGTGAAGCGCTCATAGGCCGCGCCCGTGCGCGCGCCATCGAGCGTCACCCGACCGACCCAGGCCACCTGGCCGTAGTCGCGGCTGATGGACTTGCGCGCCTGATCGGCAAACACGCCGCCTTCGGCAACCACCGCCAGATCAAACGACTCGGCGATGTCGGAGTCAACCTCCACGCCAGCCTCACCCATGGCGCGGTCCAGCGGCTTGAGCGAGCGCACCGGCGTTGAAAACCGGTTGATCAGACGCGTTGGATCGGCCGCGCTGGCCTGCAGCCAGGCGCGCTGCAGCGCACTGGTGACTGCACCGTAAGACAGCACCGCGCCGAGCATCGGCACACCTGTTTCGGCGGCGCTGATGCGCACATGTGGCTCACCGATCCAGCGGCCCAGGCGATCACCGAGCAGGCCGTCAAGTGAGGGGCCGTGCTGCGACACATGCACCTCGGTGATCGGCTGCGCGAGGTCGCCAGGCCAGGCGCCCAGCCGCTGCAGCAACTGCACGCTGCCCAGCGACATCGCCAGCGTGCGCGGGTCACCCGACACATCGGTGTCGATGGCTCGGGTGTCGAACACGCTGATGTGCGCTTGCGGCAGGCTGCGTGCGGCATGCAGCGCCAGCGACAGGCCCACCGGCCCGGCGCCCACCACCGCCAGCCTCAGGGGCCGTGGCTCGGTGGTGCTGGAATGATCGCGGGGTCGGTTGTCGTTCACGAAGCGAGGGTCTGTGGCGTTGCTGGTGGTCAGGCGCTCAGCCGCGCATCCACGCCTCGATGGCATCGGGCGCCACCGGCACGCCGCGGCTGATCAGCTCGCAGCCGTCTGCGGTGACCACCGCGTCGTCTTCGATGCGAATGCCGATGTGCCAGAAATGCTCGGGCACGTCTGCGGCCGGCCTCACGTACAGGCCCGGCTCCAGCGTCACCACCATGCCGGCTTGCAGCACCCGCGAAGGGCGCTTGACCACCGTGCCGCCGAGTCCGTCGGGCTGCTCGACGGGCGCTTCGTCGAGCGCCATGTAGTCGCCCACATCGTGCACGTCGCGGCCCAGCCAATGTCCGGTGCCGTGCATGTAGAACTGTCGGTAAGCAGCACTCTCAATCACCGCATCGACATCGCCATGCACATCGCGCGACAGCAGCCCCACATCGAGCATGCCCTGCGCCAGCACGCGCACCGCGGCGTGATGGGCATCGCGCTGACGTGCGCCAGGCCGGGTGGCTTCGATGGCAGCCTGTTGCGCTGCCAGCACCAGCTCATAGAGCGTTCGCTGCGGCGCGCTGAACCGACCATCGGCCGGAAAGGTGCGCGTGATGTCGCTGGCATAGCCATCGAGTTCGCAGCCCGCATCGATCAGGCACAACTCGCCTGGATGCAATTCGGACGTGCCCGCCGCGTGGTGCAGCACGCAGGCATTGGCACCGGCTGCCACGATGCTGGGGTAGGCCGGGCTTTGCGAGCCGTGACGTCGAAATTCATGCAGCAGCTCGGCTTCGATCTCGTACTCGGGCAAGGCGGTCGCACCTTCGCGAAAACGCTGCGCGCAATAGCGCATGGCGCGCAGGTGCGCTCCGGCCGAAATGGCCGCAGCGCGCCGCATGGTGGCGAGCTCGTCCGCATCCTTGAGCAGCCGCATCTCGGCCATCAGCGGATGCAGGTCATGCAGTTGCGTTGGGCATTCGATGCCGCTGCGCTCGCGCGATCTCACCTGCGCGACCCATCCCGCAACCCGCGTGTGAAGTTCGGCGCCACGCCCGAACGGGAACCACACCGCGCGCTGGTCGGCCAGCACGGCTGCCATCGTCTCGTCGAGGGCTTCGACTGGCAGCGCGGCGTCCACACCGAGCGCCTGCGGTGCTGCATCGATGCCCAGCCGGCGACCGTCCCAGATCTCGCGTTCGGGATGGCTCGCGCGACAGAACACCGTGCAGTGGCCGTCGCTGCGCAGCAGCAGCCATGCTTCGGGCTCATTGAAGCCGCTCAGGTAGTGGAAGTGGCTGTCGTGGCGGTAGGGGTGGTGGGTGTCGGCATTGCGCTGGCGCTCGGGCGCCGTGGGCAGCAAGGCCACGCCACCGCCTTGCATTTGCAGCAGTTGAGCCAGGTGCGAGCGGCGTGCGATGAAGCTGGATGGGTTCATGCGGCCACTATAGCCACGCAAGGCGCGGCGGGGCAGCGATGAAAACGGTTGGAGCCACGGCGCATGCGGCTCCAACCGGACTCGATCAGACCAGGGTCACCTTGCCGGTGGCCAGGTCGTAGACGGCGCCGACGATGTCGATCTTCTTCGCGGCGTACATCTTCTTGACCAGCGAAGGCTTGGTCTGCAGCGCCAGCTTCTGGACGTTCACGTTCTCGACGATGGCGCGATCCAGCAGGCTGCCGTCCTTGCCGGCCATGGCCTTGATGACCGCCGGTTGCATCGCGGTGACGATGTCCTGGATGTGGCCAGGCAGCGGCTTCTTGGCTTCGATCGACTTGACGCCGGCCGACACTGCGCCGCAGTGGGTGTGACCCAGCACCATGAGCAGCGGCGCGCCAAGCACGGCCACGCCGTACTCGAGCGACGACAGCAGGTCAGACGTCAAGTAGTTGCCCGCCACCCGCGTGATGAACAGCTCGCCCGGCCCCTGGTCGAAGGCGAACTCTGGCGCCACGCGCGAATCGGCGCAGCTGAGGATCGCGGCCACCGGGTACTGGGCTTGGGCACGGGCCGCCCGGCCCGCGGAAAAGTCGCGCTCTTGCGGTGTGTTGGCCGCATAGCGCGCGTTGCCTTCCATCAGGCGCTTGAGCGCATCGGCCGGCGCGATGGCATTGGGTGCGGCCGCTTCGGGGGCATCGGCGGCCAGCGCGGAGCCCAGCGCCCATGGCATGGCGGCGGCGAGCGCGCCAGCGCGCAGCCAGTGGCGACGGCTCGCGTTGGGCGACTCGTTTTCGGTGGTGAAAAGGCCAGGTTTTCCGAGGCCGCAGAAGTTGCAGAACATGCTTGAGCTCCTGTGAAAAGAGGGCCCCGAGGTGCGAGCCGTGAGTGAACTCGCAGCCGCACGATGTGGCTGCGCCGACTGGGTGAACAATGCCAAGCCAAAGCGCATCGCACCGGGGCAGAGTGTTTCATCGACTGCCGCGACAAACAATCGGAAAAGCGCTTGCCCATGCCCCACGACATTGCCCTGATCAACACCTTGGCCGTCGGCTTGTCGACGGCTTTCGTGTTCGGCTGGCTGGCGTCTCGCTTGCACTTGCCGCCACTGCTGGGCTATTTGCTGGCGGGTATTGCTGTGGGCCCCTTCACCCCGGGCTTCGTGGCCGACGTGAATCTCGCGCCGCAGCTCGCCGAGATCGGCGTGATCTTGCTGATGTTTGGCGTGGGCATGCATTTCTCGATGGCCGATCTGATGGCCGTCAAGCGCATCGCCGTGCCCGGCGCCTTGCTGCAGATGGCGGTGGCCACCGCCTTGGGCTGGGCGCTGGCCGCGTGGTGGGGCTGGTCGCATGCTGCCGCGCTGGTGTTCGGCTTGTCCTTGTCGGTGGCGAGCACGGTGGTGCTGCTGCGCGCACTTGAAGATCAGGGCGGCCTGCACACCGAGGTCGGGCGCATCGCGGTGGGCTGGCTGATCGTGGAGGACTTGCTCATGGTGCTGGCGCTGGTGGTGCTGCCCACGCTGGCGCCCGCAGCAAGCGGCGCGCAAGCCGGGCCGGCGGATGTGTGGCTCGCGCTGGGCATCACCTTTGCCAAGGTGGCGGCGTTCGTGGTCTTCATGCTGGTGGTGGGGCTGCGCTTTTTCCCGTGGCTGCTCAAGCAGGTGGAGCGCACCGGCTCTCGCGAACTGTTCACGCTGGCCGTGGTGGCCGTGGCCTTGGGGGTGGCGCTGGGCTCGGCGGCGTTGTTCGGCGTGTCGTTTGCCCTGGGTGCTTTCTTTGCGGGCATCGTCATTCACGAGTCCGACCTGAGCGAGCGCGCGGCCACCGAGTCCCAGCCGCTGCAGGACCTGTTTGGCGCGCTGTTTTTTGTCTCGGTGGGGATGCTGCTCGACCCGATGGTGCTGGTAGAAAAACCCGTGCAAGTGCTCATGGTCACGGCCATCATCGTGCTGGGCAAGTCGCTGGCGTCCTTCGTGATCGTGCGAGCGCTCGGCTATCCGCTGGGGTCGGCACTGACCGTGTCGGCGGCGCTGGCGCAGATTGGCGAGTTCTCGTTCATCCTGGCCGGGCTGGGCATTTCCTTGCGGCTGTTGCCCGATGAGGCCAACGATCTCATCCTGGCAGGTGCGCTGCTGTCGATCACGCTCAACCCGTTGATGTTCAAGCTGGTCACGCGCTGGACCCCCAAGGCGCAGGCGACCCACACCGCGCGTGCCTGAGCAGGCAGGGCAACAAAGGATCCCACCCATGGCAGACCACGACCTCAGCGCCTGGCAGCACGACCACGCCTTCGACAGCGGCAACCGCAGCGGCGAGGCGCGCACGCGTGTGGTGCTTGCGATCACGCTGATCACCATGGTCGCCGAGATCTTTGGCGGCTGGTGGACAGGTTCGATGGCCCTGCTGGCCGATGGCTGGCACATGGGCACGCATGCGCTGGCGCTGGGTGTGGCTGCGGTGGCCTATGCGCTCGCTCGCAGCCACGCGGGTGACACGCGCTACGCCTTCGGCACCTGGAAGATCGAGGTGCTCGGTGGCTTTGCCAGCGCCCTGGTGCTGGCCATGGTGGCCGTGGGCATCGCCTTCGAGTCGGCGCTGCGTTTGTGGCGCGCCGAGCCCATCGATGCCGGGACCGCGTTGTGGGTGGCGGTGATCGGGCTGGTCATCAACTTGCTGTCGGCGTGGCTGCTGCATGGTGCGCATGGCGATGAGGGACATGACCACGGCCATGCCCATCACGATGCCCACGCTCACGATGACGGTCACGGCCATCACCACGACCACGACCACGGTCATGCGCACCCGGCCCACGATCTGAACCTGCGCGCAGCCTATGTGCACGTGCTGGCCGATGCCTTCACCTCGGTGCTGGCGATCGCGGCGCTGTGCGCGGCGCTGTGGCTCGGCTGGTGGTGGCTCGATCCGCTGGTGGGTGTGCTGGGCGCGGTGGTGATTGGCGTGTGGGCGACAGGGCTGCTGCGCCAGACCGCAGCCGTGTTGCTCGACCGCGAGATGGATCACCCGCTGACCGCGCAGATCCGTCAGGCCATCGAGTCCGATGCCGACGCGCGGGTGGCCGACTTGCATGTGTGGCGCGTGGGCCGCAAGCACCATGCCGCCATCGTCTGCGTGGTCGCGGCCGAGCCCTTGTCGCCGGCCGATTACCGCGAGCGGCTGGCCGGCTGTACCTCGCTGGTGCACGTATCGGTCGAGGTCAACCGCAGCCCGGGCGTGGTCGACACGCCGGTCTGAGCGCGCCTCAGGCCGCGGCGTTCAGCGCGTCGAGCTGCGCCGGCGTGCCGACGTTTTCCCACGCTCCGCGCCACACCTCGGCGCTGATGCGCCGATCCAGCATGGCCGCGTGCAGGAGCGGTCCGAGCGCGGCGCGGCTGCCCGGCGTCACCGATTTCAGCAGGCCCGCACGGCACAGGGCGATGTTGGCGTAGGTCCAGCGCTTGCCTCGGGACGCCGCCTCGCCGCTGAGCGCCAGGCCTTGGGCATCGAGCCCGAAGTCGCCCGTCGGGTGGTAAGACGGGTTGTCCACCAGCCACAGGTGTGCAAGCTGTTCGCCCGCCGCAAAGTCGTGCGCCAGCCGCGCATCGAAGCGAAAGCCGGGCACGAAGATGTCGCCCGAGACCAACCAGAACGCATCGTCGGCCGTGGGGCGGGTCGCATCGCACAGCAGGTGCAGCGCTTTGGCGATGCCGCCGGCGGTCTCGAGCGCGCCGCCGTGGTCACGCCCTTCCAGCGAGTAGGCGATCGACAGCCCGAAGCGCGAGCCGTCGCCCAGCGTGTCGACCAGTTGCTGCTCCAGCCAGGCGCCGTTGACCACCACCTCTCGCACGCCGTCGCGGGCGAGCGCTTCGAGATGCCATTCGATCAGCGGTTTGCCGTGCACCTTCAGCAAGGGCTTGGGCGTGGTGTCGGTGAGCGGGCGCATGCGCTCGCCGCGGCCGGCCGCCAGCACGATGGCTTTGAGGGGGCGAATTTCGGCGCTCGGCGGGGGTGTTGGCATGCCGCGGATTATCGAGCGCGGCCTAAAATCAGGGGTTTTCCTCACTCGTCAACTCAGGGATCCGCATGGCCGCCAACGCGTCAGAAACAAACACTTCCCTGATGGCCAATGCCATTCGCGCGCTGGCGATGGACGCCGTGCAGCAAGCCAATTCCGGCCACCCCGGCGCGCCCATGGGCATGGCCGAAATGGCCGTGGCGCTGTGGGGCCGTCACCTCAAGCACAACCCCGGCAACCCGCACTGGGCCGATCGCGACCGCTTCGTGCTCAGCAACGGCCACGCCTCGATGATGTTGTATTCGGTGCTGCACCTCATGGGCTATGACCTGCCGATGAGCGAGCTGCGCAACTTCCGCCAGATGCACAGCAAGACGCCGGGCCACCCTGAAGTGGGCGTGACACCGGGTGTGGAGACCACCACCGGCCCGCTCGGTCAGGGCTTCGCCAACGCAGTCGGCATGGCGCTGGCCGAAAAGCAACTGGCCGCTGAATTCAACCGACCCGGTCACACCATCGTCGACCACCACACTTATGTGTTCATGGGCGACGGCTGCCTGATGGAAGGCATCAGCCACGAAGCCTGCGCGCTGGCCGGCGCATGGCGCTTGAACAAGCTGATCGCGCTGTACGACGACAACGGCATCAGCATCGACGGCGCGGTGGCACCGTGGTTCATTGATGACACCCCCAAGCGCTTTGCGGCTTGCGGCTGGAACGTCATCGCCAACGTGGATGGCCACGACGTGGCTGCGGTCGACGCTGCCATCGCCAAAGCCCGCCAGTCCGACAAGCCCACGCTGATCTGCTGCAAGACCGCGATCGGCAAAGGCTCGCCCAACCGCGCTGGCACCGCCAAGGCGCACGGCGAGGCACTCGGCCCCGATGAAATCAAGCTCACCCGCGAAGCGCTGGGCTGGAGCCACGAGCCCTTCGTGATCCCCGAAGAAGCCTACGAGCAGTGGGACGCGCGGCACACCGGTCTGGCCGCCGAGACGAAGTGGGTCGACGCCTTCGAGGCCTATGGCAAGGCGCATCCGCAACTCGCGCTCGAGTACGTGCGCCGTGCGGCGGGTGACCTGCCGAAGAATTTCGCCCAGGTGGCGGTCGACGCGGCACTGGCCGCGCACACCCAGGCCGCCACCGTGGCCAGCCGAAAGGCCAGCCAGATGGCGCTCGAATCGTTCACCCAGGCGCTGCCCGAGCTGCTCGGCGGCAGCGCCGATCTGACCGGCTCGGTCTTCACCAACACCAGCCACACCCCCGCCCTGCGCTTTGGCACCGATGGCGCGAGCAACGGCGGGCGCCACATCAACTACGGCGTGCGCGAATTCGGCATGGCCGCAGTGATGAACGGCGTGGCGCTGCACGGCGGGTTCATCCCCTACGGCGGCACCTTCCTGACCTTCAGCGACTACAGCCGCAACGCGCTGCGCATGGCCGCGCTGATGAAGCTGCGCGTGGTGCATGTGTTCACGCACGACAGCATTGGCCTGGGCGAAGACGGCCCGACCCACCAGGCGGTGGAGCAGCTGGCTTCGCTGCGGCTGATGCCCGGGCTTGATGTCTGGCGTCCGGCCGACACCGCCGAGACGGCGATCGCCTGGGCCTGCGCGCTGGAAAACCGCCAGCGCCCGACCGCGCTGATCCTGTCGCGCCACAACCTGCCCTACGCGCCCAAGAGCGGCCTCGACGACATCTCCAAGGGGGCCTATGTGCTGGCCGAGCCGAGCGAGGTCGGGCTGAAGAAAAAGGCGCAGGCGGTGATCATCGCCACCGGCTCCGAGGTCAGCCTGGCGCTGCACGCGCAGCAATTGCTGGCCGCCAAGAAGGTGGCCGTGCGCGTGGTCTCGATGCCTTCGACGTCGGTCTTCGATCGCCAGTCCCGCGCCTATCAGTCCAGCGTGATGCTGTGCAACTCGAAGGGCCGCGGCGTGCCGCGCATCGCCGTCGAGATGGGCGTGACCGACGGCTGGTGGAAGTACGGCTGCGCGGCCGTGGTGGGCATCGACACCTACGGCGAGTCGGCACCTGCGCCGGTGCTGTTCAAGCACTTCGGCTTCACCGCCGAGAACGTGGCGGCCACGGTGCTGCGTGCGCTGCGCGGTTGATGCCGACCCCGCAAAGAATTCAAAACTGAGGAAATTCCCCATGACCATCAAGGTAGGCATCAACGGCTTTGGCCGCATTGGACGCATGGTGTTTCGCGCCGCGGTTCAAAACTTCCCCGGCATCGAGATCGTCGGCATCAACGACCTGCTCGAGCCCGACTACCTGGCCTACATGCTCAAGTACGACAGCGTGCACGGCCGCTTCAAGGGCGATGTCGCGGTCGACGGCAACACCCTGATCGTCAACGGCAAACGCATCCGCCTGACCGCGGTGAAAGACCCGTCCGAGCTGAAATGGGGTGAGGTCGGTGCCGACGTCGTCGTTGAAGCCACCGGACTGTTCCTCACCCAGGACACCTGCCGGAAGCACATCGATGCCGGTGCCAAGAAGGTCATCCAGAGCGCGCCCAGCAAGGACGACACGCCGATGTTTGTCTACGGCGTCAACGACAAGACCTATGCCGGGCAGGCCATCGTCAGCAACGCCAGCTGCACCACCAACTGCCTGGCCCCGGTGGCCAAGGTGCTCAACGACAACTTCGGCATCAAGCGCGGCCTGATGACCACGGTGCACGCAGCCACCGCCACGCAAAAGACGGTCGACGGCCCGAGCAACAAGGACTGGCGCGGCGGGCGCGGCATCCTCGAAAACATCATCCCGAGCAGCACGGGTGCTGCCAAGGCGGTGGGCGTGGTGATCCCTGAGCTCAACAAGAAGCTCACCGGGATGGCGTTTCGCGTGCCGACCAGCGACGTGTCGGTGGTCGACCTGACCGTCGAGCTCGAAAAGCCGGCTTCCTACGCCGACATCTGCGCGGCCATGAAAGCTGCCAGCGAAGGCGCCATGAAAGGCGTGCTCGGCTACACCACCGACAAGGTGGTCTCCACCGACTTCCGTGGTGAGGCGATGACCAGCGTGTTCGATGCCGAGGCCGGCATCGCGCTGGACTCGACCTTCGTCAAGGTGGTGGCCTGGTACGACAACGAGTGGGGCTACTCGAACAAGGTGCTCGAGATGGTGCAGGTGATCGGCCGCTGAGCGCACTCACCCCTGGCCGCTGACAGACAGCCTAGAGTGGTTCCGATGCTTCGCGTCCGTACCGTTTGGGTGGCTTTGCTGGCGACGTGCGCTTTTGGCG
>CAMCNE010000080.1 GCA_945875935.1 Bordetella parapertussis | reverse complement strand
CGGTCTTCGTCCAGACCCACCTCGCCCAGCGTCACGTTGTAGGCCACCGATTCGTCGACCATCACCGACTCCTGCGGCACGTAGCCGATCTGCCTTCGCCACTGGCGCAGGTCCAGATCACGCAGCGGCACCCCGTCGACGAGGATCTGACCGTCATCGGGTTGCTGCAGCCCCACCACCAGATCAAGCAGCGTGGTCTTGCCCGCGCCCGACGGGCCGATGAACACCGTCAACTGCTGCGCGGGCACGGTGAACGAGCCGTGCTTGACGATGGCGCGGTGGTGACCGTGCCCGAAGCTCACGCCCTCGAAGCGGATGCCCTCGACGAGCTCGACCGATTTCTCGCCACCACGCGGTTCGACCTGCGAGCGTGCGGCGGCGATGTCATCGATCAGCGACCAGTAGGCGCTCTCTCGAACCACCACCTGCTGATAAGCGCGCTGCGCCTTGGACAGGTAGCTCACCGTGCGAGCCAGCAAAAACAGCATCACCAGCACCGAAGCCAGCGGCATCTCGAGCACGACCAGGCTGAGGAAGAAACCCACGCCGACCAGGATCGCCAGCAGCGGCTCTTGCAAGGCACCCATGGCTTCCTTGCTGACCACCTGGCGCCGCAACGATCGCCGCAGCGCGCGCGTCTGGTCAGACAGCAAGGCGTCGACATGGTCCTCGCGGGCCATGGCCTTGAGTGCCTTGGCCGCCGCCAGTTGTCCGCCCAGCACCGACAGCAGCGACTTGAGCAGCTCGGTTTGCTGCTGGCCGGCATTGCGCGACGCACGCACCAGCCGGTGCAGCACCGCCAGCAGCACCCCGCCGGCGATCGCCGCGGCGACGCCGGCCTGCCAGGAAATCGCCAGCGCAATGCACAGATAGATCAGCGAGTTGAGCAGCATCGCCGCCATCTCGGCGCTGTACTGGAAGGCTTCAGACGCGCGCTGCGCCTCGGTGGCCACCGCGTTGGACAGCCGACCGACCGACTGCTGCAGATAGTGCGACCAGCGCGCCGAAATGACCGAGCGGATCAGCGCCAGCCGCATGTCGGTGGCGATGTTGGCCACGGTGTAGCCCACCTGACGATTGGCCAGCAAGGACAGCGCGGCCTTGCAGCCGATGAGCGTGGTGGCCAGCACCAGCAGCACCGGCGCGGTGGGCTGCAGACCCAGGTACTCGGCCACCCGCAGGGCAATCTGCTCGGGCATCGAGGGCGCCTTGTCGCTGGTGCGCGTGGCCAGCGACAGCATCGACAGCAGCATCGACAGACCCAGCCCGTCCATCAAGCCCGCGGCAAACACCGCCGCCAGCCCCGCCGCGCTGCGGCCGGGATAGGCGCGCACCAGCGCGGCGATCATGGGCAGCGCTCGGCTGCGCGTCGCCTTGGCGTCAGACGCGGCAGGCGACGTCATGGCCTGATGAAGCGCAGGCGCGGGCCAGCGCTGATGACAACCGGCCGGCTCGGGTCGGTATCGAACGCTTCGCCGTCCAGCGAATAGCCGGCCAGACCATCCACCAGCACGCTGTCGCACCGGCCGCTGAGGTAGCCCTTGTCGGCGCTCATCGACTTCAGATAACGCCCGGTCAGCAACCTGGGCAGCAAGCGCCAGAAGCTCTGAGCGTCGCGGCTGACGGAGGTCACGCGCACCTCGCCGTCGCCACGCGCGGCGTAGGGGTTGAGCAAGCCGGTGCGGTGCAGCAGCGTGGTCGCCAGCAGCAGTCGCACAAACCCCTGCTGCGTGCCGCACGCGCCCGCATCGATGCGCAAGGTCGGGCAGGTGATACCGGAGCGGCCGAACACGGCACGCACCGCTAGCCCCAGCACATAACTCAGGGTGGTCACGCCGGCGCGCAGCGTGCTGTGATCGAAGCGGTCCTGGTGGCATTGGCGTATGGCGCTGTCGATGCAGGCTGCGGCCATGAAGAAGCCGTGGCGCGGTGGCGCGGGCGACTGCTCGATGCGCAGGGGGGAGCGTTCTTCCACCGCCACATCCCAGCGCTGCTCGCGTGCGCGCACCAGCGCCAGCTCCATGGTGGCCAGCGCCTGTCCGCCAGGCACCAGGTCTTCCGCCGTCAGGTTAGAGCGGCCACCGGGCAATATCAGCAGATCGGGGATCCACGATCCCGACGGCAGATTGGCCAACTGATCAACGACGGCGCACACCGTGCCGTCACCCGCCAGCACCATGACCTGCTGCTGGCGGCGCGCCAGGATGGATTCGATGGCCGCGGTCAACTCGGCCGGAGCTGTGACCACCACCACCTCGGCGTGATGCGAACGCGCCAGCGCAACGGCCTTTTCGGCCAGACCGCGCGATGCGCTGAAGCTGCGGGGGTTGACGATCAGGCAGGCAGGCGCTGACGTGTGGGCAACGATCGCTGGTGCCGTCGTCACCAGTTCGGGCAGGCGCGCGTTCAAGAGCGACCGGAGCTCGGGGCCCACGCCCGCATCGCCGAGTCTTCAACAGGCGTCTTCTTGGCCGACTGCCACAGCTCACGCACGGCCCCGAAGTAACTGTCACGGTTGCTGCACCGGTACGGCGAATCGGCCGGCAGGCCCTGCATCAGGCGACGATGCGCCTGGCCCATGCGGTGATATGGCAAGCCCGGGAACATGTGATGCAAGGCGTGGTAGCGCAAGCCCACCGGAAACAGCGCCACGGTCAACCAGGTCTGGCCGGTGATGTTGATCGACTCGGCCACCTGTTCGGCCAGCGTCATGCGCTCACCTCGATTGCCGTAGCGGTGCGCCGCCAGGTTGCGCACCCAGTTCAGCGCCAGCGTGAACGCCAGCAGCGTGTAGCCCATGAGGAAATCCCAGACATTGATCCAGCCCAGAAACAGCAGCGCGGCAATGGTCGCCAGATACACAAAACAAAGCGCTTCGACCAGCAGCAGATGCGACTCATCTCGCTTGGCGAAGCGCTTTCGATAGTGGGGGTTGGACACAGCGGCCGACGCGCTGGTGAGCACCCATTCGCGCAGCCCGCCATGCAGCCACGACAGCGGGCCCAGCACCCCGAAACGCGCCAGCATGAACAGCGGCAGCAACGGCGCTTGCACCAGGTATTTCAGCGTCTCGCCCAGCGGAGACGAAGCCAGCGGCAGGTACTCGCCGTCTGCGGGCGTGCCGAATTTCTGGTGGTTGTGGTGCTCGATGTGATTGCGGTAGATGACCCAAGGCATCAGCAGTGGCACACCCACCAACACGTTCCATGCGCGCTTGAAGCCATCCATCTGGCCGCTGGGCATGTGCACGATCTCGTGAATGAAGGTGCCCACGCGGAAGAACAGCACGCTGGCGATCACGAAGGCGCCGACTTGCAACGCGCTCCAGGCAGGTGCGGTGAAATAGACCACCGTCAGCGCCCAGGCCGCGCCGGCGCTCAACAGCAGGTCAGTCCAGTAGACGGCGGGCGAGCGGCTGAACAGGTCGCCAATCAGCTCGCGGGCGCGGTCATGCCATGCTGAATCGCTGGCAGCAGCAGGCGCAGTTGGGATGGCGAGCTCGTTGAGTCTGGCGGCTTCGGTCACGGTCGGGGCGGCGAAAAAAACGAGAGGGTCGAGGATACCCGCTGCGCGGTGTGCGAAGGACCCGAAACGACCCGAACTTCGCGGCTAACGGCTCCACCAGATCAGACCGCCGGCCCCCAGCAAGGCCACACCCAGATGGAACAAGCTCCACCAGAAATAGCGCCGCCGCAACTGGTGGGGCGGCAGCGTCGAGATCAGGAACATGCGCCCGTCGGCCGGTGCGCGCACCACGCTGAGTTCGCTGGTCTGGCGCATCTCGTGGTGCTGCTGCTCGACGGTCTTGATCGCCTGGCGCCTGGCGACTTCCCATTCCTGCAGGTCGATCTCGCCGTTGCCATCGGCATCAAAGCGGCGCAGCAGTTCGGCTCGGTCCTTTTTCCAGTCGCCCAGCAGCGCGCTGACATCGGCACTGGCGCTCAGCGCCGTGTCTGTTGAGCCCAAGGTGCGGAAATCTCCAAGCACGTAGATCGAGCTGCCTCGCAGCAGCATTTCCTCGACCTGCTTTTGGTTGTCGTGGATGGTTTCCCGCCGATGCGCGCCCAGCAGTTCGGCATGGTCCGGATCCACCCGGCACACACCACTGCCGTCGGAGAGTTCGAAGGTGGCGGTGCTGGCGCCGCGTTCCACCTCGCACCAATCGTTATCGCCATCGCGCTCCAGGACGCGGTAGCGGTACCAGACGCACTCGGTGGCGCTGAAGGGGCTGCGCAGCAGCTCGCTGGCACCGCCGCTGGCTCGACCCGTGAGCTCGACATAGCCTTGCGCGGCAGAGCCGATGCGTGAAGTGGCCACATCGGCCACGGCGCGTGAGCGCTGGTAGGTCAAGACCCAGGCGACCAGCGCGACCGCTGCCATCAGACCCAGGCAGACCAGCCCGGCGCTCGACTGCCGAAGATTCAGACCGGCGAACAGAAGACCCAGATAACTGGCAGAGGTCAATTGCTGACGGTAGCCCTGGCGCAATTCGGCCAGGGTGGGCAGCTCGACCGAGCCTGTCACAGCCATGGCTTTCAGGACTTGATGAAGCGCTGGCCGATGTCGACGTCCTTCAATTCTTCAGCCGCGAACTGCAACAGCTCGAAGGCCTTGAACGAGAAAAGCCGCGCCACCAGCAGTTCAGGAAACTGCTGGATCTTCACGTTGTTGATGTTGACGCTCTCGTTGTAGAACTCGCGCCGATCGGCAATCGCGTTTTCCAGACCGGTGATGCGCGACTGCAGATGCAAGAACTGCTCGTTGGCCTTGAGATCGGGATACGACTCGGCCAGCGCAAACAAGCTGCCCAGCCCGCTGCGCAAGGCGCCCTCGGCCGCACCGAGCGCGCCGATGTTCACCGACTCACGCGCCTGCGACACGCGAGCTCTGGCCAGCGTGACTTTCTCGAGCGTGTCTTGCTCATGCTGCATGTACTGCCGACAGGTGTCGACCAGCTTGGGCAGTTCGTCGTGACGCTGCTTGAGCAGCACGTCGATGTTGGCCCAGGCCTTGGGCACCGCGTTTTTGACGTCGACCAGACCGTTGAAGACGATGACGCCATAAACCAGCGCCACACCCAGCACCACCAGAAAAATCATTCCCACGGGCATCCCCCTTTGATGTGTCAACGTGTTGTCGACACTTGGACGTGGCGGCTTGAGCACAGCCTGCCGGCGGCTTGCCTGCACAAAAGAAAAAACCCCCAAGCCGTCGATTGACTTGAGGGTTTGATCTTTTGCGGCCCTTTGAGGAGCCTGAGATGGTGGGCGGTGCAGGGTTCGAACCTGCGACTTCCACCGTGTGAAGGTGGCACTCTACCGCTGAGTTAACCGCCCGAATTCGGGCTCAGGAGTGTGCCACAGGCTGCTCCCAGATTGCGCCTTTCTTGCACTCCCTTCGCAACTCGGCCATCAGTTGCTCATGCTCGGCGAGTTCGACCTCGCTGGCTGTTGGCACGGGCAGCACGTGTTCGCGCAGGTTGCGCGCCTGCTCCACCGTGCCCAGCGCCGATGACTCTTCAGACTCGACCGCGAAGGTCTTTTGACCGCGTGTCATGCGCAGGTAGACCTGGGCCAGCAGCCCGGCGTCAAGCAGCGCGCCGTGGGCGGTACGGTGGCGGTTGTCGACCTCGAGCCGCTTGCACAGCGCATCGAGCGAGTTCGACTTGCCGGGATAGGTTTCGCGCGCCATCAGCAAGCTGTCGGTGATGCCGGCGGCCGACTCGCGAAAGGCCGGCCGCTCCAGCCGGCGCAGTTCTTCGTCGAGAAATCCAAGGTCGAAGGCAGCGTTGTGGATCACGACCTCGGCGCCTTCGACAAAAGCGAGCAGTTCTTCTGCCACCGCCGCAAACACCGGCTTGTCGCTCAGGAACTCGTCGGTCAGGCCGTGAACCCTCAAGGCATCGGGATGGCTCGAGCGCTGCGGGTTCACGTACAGATGCAGGTGGCGGCCGGTGAGAGCCCGGTCGACCATCTCGATGCAGCCCACCTCGATGATGCGATCGCCCGCAGCGGGGCTGAGCCCAGTGGTCTCGGTGTCAAGGAACACGACCCTCATCGCTTTGCACTCCGTTTTGTCGATGGATCAAGGGGCGCGGCAGCCTGCGAGCGCCACCACAGCCAGCACCCGAAGGCCACCATGGGCAGACACAACCACTGCCCCATGCTCATGTTGAGCGCCAGCAAGCCCAAGAAGCTGTCGGGCTCGCGGAAGTACTCGGCAATAAAGCGCAGCACCCCGTAGCCCACCATGAATGCGCCCGACACCGCTCCCGTGGGCCTGGGCTTTCTGGCATAGACCCACAGCAACACGAAGAACAGCATGCCCTCCAGCGCAAACTGATACAGCGGCGACGGGTGCCTTGGCATGCCCGAGCCCGACTGTGGAAACACCATGGCCCACGGCAGCGAGGCATCAGCCACCCTGCCCCACAACTCGCCGTTGATGAAATTGCCGATGCGTCCGGCCGCCAGACCGGTGGGCACGCACGGCGCGATGAGATCGGTGACCTCGAAAAAGCGCCGACCGCGAGACCGCGCAAACAAGGCCATGGCGGCAATCACACCCAGCAGCCCGCCATGAAAGGCCATGCCGCCTTTCCACACTGCCAAGATTTCTTGCGGGTTGGCGAGGTAGTGGTCGGGCTTGTAGAAGATCACGTAGCCCAGGCGACCGCCGATGACCACGCCCAGCACGCCGTAGAAAAGCAGGTCTTCGACATCGCGCCGTGTCCAGCCCGCAGCCGCAAACGGCGCCTGCGCGATGCGCACATTGGCCAGCCACAGGAACATCCCGAAGGCCACCAAGTAACAGATGCCGTACCAGTGAACCGCGATGGGTCCGAGCTGCAACGCGATCGGTTCGAACTGGGGATGTACGAGCATGAGACGGGCTGCAGCGAAGGGGTCGAAGCCATGATAAGCGGGGGCTATGATCAAAAAGTCGAGCCGTCCTGGCCCTCGACTTCCAACGCCGACACACCGCAAAACATCACCCAGCGAGACCACAGATGAGTATCAATCGCCGCTCCAAGAACATCACCGAAGGCGTGGCTCGCGCACCCAACCGGTCGATGTACTACGCCCTGGGCTACGAGGCATCCGACTTCAAGAAACCGATGATCGGCGTGGCCAACGGGCACTCGACGATCACGCCTTGCAACTCGGGCCTGCAGCGCCTGGCCGATGCGGCGGTCGAGGGCATCGAAGCCGCCGGCGGCAACGCGCAGATCTTTGGCACACCGACGATTTCCGATGGCATGGCCATGGGCACCGAAGGCATGAAGTACAGCCTGGTGTCGCGCGAAGTGATTTCGGACTGCATCGAGACGTGTGTGGGCGGTCAGTGGATGGACGGCGTGCTGGTGGTCGGCGGGTGCGACAAGAACATGCCCGGCGGCATGATGGGCATGCTGCGCGCGAATGTGCCGGCCATCTTCGTCTACGGCGGCACCATCCTGCCGGGGCGCTACAAGGGTGAAGACCTCAACATCGTGAGCGTCTTCGAGGCCGTCGGGCAATTCAGCGCCGGCAACATGAGCGAGGAAGATTTCTGCCAGATCGAGCGCCGCGCCATTCCGGGCAGCGGCTCTTGCGGCGGCATGTACACGGCCAACACGATGAGCTCGTCGTTCGAGGCGCTGGGCATGAGCCTGCCGTTTTCGTCGACCATGGCCAACCCGCACGAAGAGATCGCGGCATCGGCCAAGCAGGCTGCGACAGCGCTGGTCGAAGCGGTGCGCCGTGACCTGAAGCCGCGCGACATCGTGACGCGAAAGTCGATCGAAAACGCCGTGGCGGTGATCATGGCCACCGGCGGGTCGACCAACGCGGTGCTGCACTTCCTGGCCATCGCGCATGCGGCCGAAGTCGAATGGCACATCGACGACTTCGAGCGCATTCGCAAGCGTGTGCCGGTGCTGTGTGACCTCAAGCCCTCAGGGCGCTATCTGGCGGTCGATCTGCACCGCGCAGGCGGCATCCCGCAGGTCATGAAGACGCTGCTGGCAGCCGGCCTTCTGCACGGCGACTGCATCACGATCACCGGCAAGACCGTGGCCGAGAACCTGGCCGACATCCCCGATGTGCCGCGCGCCGACCAAGACGTGATCCGCACCATCGACAACCCGATGTACGCCGAAGGCCACCTGGCCATCCTCAAGGGCAACCTGTCGCCCGAAGGCTGCGTGGCCAAGATCACCGGCTTGAAAAACCCGGCCATCACCGGCCCGGCGCGCGTGTTCGATGACGAGCAGTCGGCGCTGGCCGCCATCATGGCCAGAAAGATCAAGGCCGGCGACGTGATGGTGCTGCGCTATCTCGGCCCCAAGGGCGCACCGGGCATGCCCGAGATGCTGGCTCCCACAGGCGCGCTGATCGGCCAGGGTCTGGGCGAGTCAGTGGGTCTGATCACCGATGGACGCTTCTCGGGTGGCACCTGGGGCATGGTGGTCGGCCATGTGGCGCCTGAGGCCTATGTGGGTGGCTTGATTGCCCTGATTCACGAAGGCGATTCGATCACCATCGACGCTCACACCCTGACGCTGAACCTGAACGTGAGCGATGCCGACATTGCGGCGCGGCGCGCAGCGTGGACGCCACCAGCACCACGCTACACCCGAGGCGTGCTGGCCAAGTTCGCAAGAAACGCTTCGAGCGCGAGTTCGGGCGCGGTGCTCGACAAGTTCGATTGAGCCTCGCGCCGCGCTGGGCTCAGGGTCAGCGCCGTTTTTTGGTGTTGAGGCCCAGCGCGTCGAGGTTCTTGCGTCGGCGCTCTTCCTTGCGCTTGTCCATCTTTTCCATCTCGCGCCGCTTGGTCAGACCGGAGCGGTCCGCATACCACCACCAGAGCATGGCTGCAGCGAAGGGTGCGAGAACGCCCCACCAGGGCCAGTCGGCCACAGGGGCCCAGCCGCCCAGCTTCATGACCAACAAGCACACACCCAGCACCACGAGATACATGACGGACTTTCCTGATTGGTGGGCAATGACCCGCTCGGCATCGATCAGCCGCCGAGCTTTCTAGAATGGATTTTTCAACTGTAACTGCCCGACATCTGTGCAACACCTTGCATCAGGTCGGCGATCTCGGAGTCACCATGAAAAAGGCTACCGCAGCGTTGTTTCTGTCTTGCCTGACCACCGGGGTCGCATTCGCCAACCCCGAACTGGCTCAAAAGAAGAACTGCTTGGCGTGTCACGCGGTAGACACCAAGCGCGTGGGCCCGGCCTACAAGGATGTGGCGGCGAAATACGCCGACAACAAGGACGCGGTGGCCGTGCTGTCGGCCAAGGTGATCAAAGGCGGCAGCGGTGCGTGGGGCGTGGTGCCCATGCCCGCCAATCCGCAGGTGTCGGAAGCCGAGGCGAAGACCCTGGTGCAGTGGATCCTCAGCCTCAAATGAAAGTGCCGCTGCCCGATCAGTAGGCTTGTCCGAGTTGCTCGAGGATGGCCGGGTTCTCGAGGGTGCTGGTGTCTTGCGTCACGGCCTCACCCTTGGCCACCGAGCGCAGCAGGCGACGCATGATCTTGCCGGAGCGGGTCTTGGGCAGGTTGTCGCCGAAGCGAATGTCCTTGGGCTTGGCGATCGGCCCGATTTCCTTGCCCACCCATTCACGCAACTGCTTGGCGATGGCCTTGGCCTCATCGCCCTCAGGGCGCCCACGCTTGAGCACCACGAAGGCACAGATGGCCTCGCCGGTGATGTCGTCCGGGCGGCCCACCACGGCGGCTTCAGCGACCAGGTCGGTGCAACTCACCAGCGCCGACTCGATTTCCATCGTGCCCATGCGGTGTCCGGACACGCTCAGCACATCGTCGATTCGGCCGGTGATGGTGAAGTAGCCCGTCTGCGGATCGCGCACCGCGCCGTCGCCGGCCAGGTAGTACTTGCCGTGAAAGTCTTCGGGGTAGTAGCTTTTCTTGAAGCGCTCGGGGTCGCCCCAGATGGTGCGAATCATGCTGGGCCAGGGCTTGGTGACGACCAGAATGCCGCCGTGCCCGGCCGGCACTTCCTTGCCGGTCTCGTCCACCACGGTGGCCATGATGCCCGGGAAGGGCAAGGTGCACGAACCCGGCACCAGTGGCGTGGCGCCCGGCAGCGGCGTGATCATGTGGCCACCGGTCTCGGTTTGCCAGAAGGTGTCGACGATGGGGCAGCGGCCGCCGCCCACGTGCAGGTGGTACCACTCCCAGGCAGCAGGGTTGATGGGCTCGCCGACCGAGCCCAGGAT
>CAMCNE010000079.1 GCA_945875935.1 Bordetella parapertussis | reverse complement strand
AGTGGGTGGACGTGACGGATCTGTCTCACCCGCAATTGGCAGACAGGATTCATGCAGACGCCATCGATGTATTGATCGACCTGACGGGTCATACGCGGCTGTACAGACTGCCGGTATTCAGCCAACAGCCCGCCCCCATTCAAGCCACCTGGGTCGGATACCTGAATACAACAGGATTGACACGGATGGACTACAGGCTTTGCGATGTGCGCACAGATCCTCCGGAAATTTCTCAGCCTCTTCATACCGAAACTCTGATTCCACTTCCGAACAGTCAGTGGTGCTACCGGCCTTTCATCGACAAGGAAGTTGCGGTTGAGTCGCCTGTCGAAAAAAATGGCTACATCACTTTCGGGTCTTTCAACAGCGCTTTAAAGATAACTTCCGTGATGTGCAGGCGTTGGGGTGAACTGCTTTCACGTGTTCCGAATTCAAGGTTGTTGCTGGTGGATATCAACTCCGAACAGAAACGAGAATCCATCAGGTTCGAGTTATTCGATATGGGCATATCAGATGACCGCTTCGAATTCTTGCCACGGGTCGACTTGACCGTCTATTACGACCTTTTCAGCTTCATCGACATTTCTCTGGACAGCTTTCCATACGGTGGCGGCACGACCACTTTCGATTCCCTGTGGATGGGCGTTCCGGTGGTCGCAGCCATGGGGTCGACCCCGGTTTCGCGCAGTGCGGCGAGCATTCTTTCGGCCTTGGGGCTCGACGCTTGGATTGCGCCGTCGATCGATCGCTATGTCGAGGTGGCTGCCGCCCTGGCCGCAGACCACCAGGCCGTCGTCGAATTGCGCCGGACACTGCGTCAGACATTGAAGCACTCACCGCTGACCGATGAGGCCACCTTCGTGCGCGATCTGGAAGCCGCCTATCGCCAAATGTGGGTCACAGGCAGGCAAGCGAAGCCTGTCCCCTGATGCCGGGCGGGCCCAGGCCCGCATCTGGCAGGTCAAAGGCACGCTTCTCTGGGCGCCGCCCTCGGGTGACGAGTGATTGAATGAAATCACTCGTCACCGCTTTCAGGAGGGCTCCATGGTTGCTTCTCACGAACTGGTCAACGTCAGCGAATCACGCTGTGGCATTCCGATCGCCCGCATGCGCAGCCTCTACCGCATCGACGAGGTCGGTCGCAAACTCGACAAGCTGCCGCAACGCGAACACGAGAACCTGCGATCCACCTACGAGCGCATGCTCGAGAAAGGCTCGGAGCGCTTTCAGGTCAAGCCCTCGGGCCTGCCCGTCATGGATCACCTCTACGACGAGTTGCCCAATTTCGCCGAGGTGCTCGACGACGTGAAGCGGCAACTGGCTTTGTGCGAGGACAGCCGCGACTCGCTGGAGATCACGCCGCTGCTGCTGCTCGGCCCACCGGGCGTGGGCAAGACGCACTTCGCGCGTGAACTCGCCCAGTTGCTGGGCACCGGCATGGGCTTCATCTCGATGAGTTCGATGACCGCAGGCTGGGTGCTTTCGGGTTCGTCCAGCCAGTGGAAAGGCTCCAGGCCAGGCAAGGTGTTCGAAACGCTGGTCGACGGGCAGTACGCCAACCCGGTCATGGTGGTCGACGAGATCGACAAGGCCGGTGGCGAGCACGCCTACGACCCGCTCGGCGCGCTTTACAGCCTGCTCGAACACGACACGGCCGAGAGCTTCACCGACGAGTTCGCCGAGGTGGCCATCGACGCCAGTCAGGTCATCTGGGTCGCGACAGCCAATGACGCGCGTGGCATCCCCGAGCCCATCTTGAACCGGATGAACGTCTACGAGGTTCAGGCGCCCGACCGCGATGCAGCGCGCCACATCGCAGCCAAGCTCTACGCGTCGATACGTGCCGCCCATGATTGGGGCAGCCGCTTCGACGAGCAGCCGAGCGCGGAAATCCTCGAGCGCATGAGCGAAATGGCACCGCGCGAAATGCGCCGGGCCTGGATGACCGCATTTGGCAATGCCAAGCTGGCCCATCGCGCCAGGGTGGGCTCGATCGATCTGCCGGATGCACACCAGCGGCGCACGCCGATGGGGTTCATGCACTAGCACCAGAAGGTTCCAGCACTCGCGCGCCCCTGCGCAGCGCATGCGCCGACCTATCATCCGGCGCATGCCTGTGTCACTCGAAGGACAACTCGTCGTCGCGATTTCCTCGCGCGCGCTCTTCGATTTCGAAGAGGAAAACGAGTTGTTCGAGGCGACCGATGACCGCGCCTACATGCAGCTGCAGCTCGATCGGCTCGATGTGCCTGCCAAGCCCGGTGTGGCGTTTTCGCTCGTCAACAAGCTGCTGAGCTTCAACCGCAGACCGAACGTCGCGGGCGCCATCGGTGAACCTGCATCACAGCATGTGGAAGTGGTCATCCTGTCGCGCAACGATCCGGTGTCTGGCATGCGCGTGTTCAGATCCGCCAAGCACCATGGGCTGCCGATTCAACGCGGCGTCTTCACTCGAGGCGCTCCGCCGTGGCGCTACCTGCGCCCGCTCAATGCCAACCTGTTCTTGTCGACCAACGAGGCCGATGTGCGCTCGGCGCTTGATGCGGGCGTGCCCGCTGCTCGGGTGTACCCGCACTCGGCACGCGCATCAGCGGCACACCCGCATGAAGTTCGCATCGCCTTTGACGGCGACGCGGTGGTTTTCTCCGACGAGGCTGAACAGGTGTTCAGAAGTGCGGGACTGGATGCCTTTCAGGCGCATGAACGCGACCGCGCCGAAAAACCCCTGGCTGCCGGCCCCTTCAAGCCGTTGCTCGAAGCGCTGCAGCGGCTGCAGCATGCAAGCTCGCCGGCGATGGCCATACGCACCGCACTCGTGACGGCCCGCAGCGCACCGGCACACGAGCGAGCCATCCGAACGCTGATGGACTGGAACATCGAGATCGATGAAGCCATGTTCCTGGGCGGACTGCAAAAAGGCGAGTTCCTGCGCGAGTTCGAGCCCGATTTTTTCTTCGATGACCAGACCGGCCACATCGAAAACGCCGCGCCCCATGTGCCGGCCGGGCTGGTGGCTGCGGGCATCGCCAATCGCTGAGCGTCAGCGGCGGCCTCGGCCCGAAACCCGCAGATGCGGGCCCGAATTCAGCTCAAGGTCACGCGTGCGAATTTGCGCTTGCCGACTTGCAGCACATAGGTTCCGGCGCCAAGCTTCAGTCCACGATCGCTGACCACGCAGCCATCGATCCTCACACCGCCGCCATCGACCAGACGCAAGGCCTCGCTGCTCGAAGCCGCGAGGCTCGCGTCGCGCAGCAAGACACCGATGCCCATTGGTGCGCCCTGGATGTTGAGCTCAGGCAGGTTGTCGGGGATGCCGCCTCGCGAACGCAGGTCGAAGTCTTGCTCCGCCGACTCGGCCGCCGCGGCGCTGTGAAATCGTGCGGTGATCTCCTTGGCGAGCGCGACCTTCGCGTCCTTCGGGTTGCGTCCCGACTCGACCTCGGCCTTCAGCCGTGCGATCTCGTCTTCCGACTTGAAGCTCAGCAGCGAGTAGTAGCGCCACATCAGGGTGTCGCTGATGGACAGCAGCTTGGCGTACATGTCGTTGGGCGCCTCGCTGATGCCGATGTAGTTGCCCTTGCTCTTGGACATCTTGTCGACGCCGTCGAGCCCTTCAAGCAACGGCATCGTGAGGATGCACTGCGGCTCTTGGCCATACTCGCTTTGCAGTGCTCGGCCGACCAGCAGGTTGAACTTCTGGTCGGTGCCGCCCAGCTCGAGATCGCTTTTCAGGGCCACCGAGTCGTAGCCCTGCATCAAGGGGTAGAGAAACTCGTGAACGCTGATGGGCGTGCCGGCCTTGAATCGCTTGGAAAAATCGTCGCGCTCCATCATGCGGGCCACGGTGTAGCGCGCTGCGAGCTCGATCACGCCGCGCGCGCCCAGCGGGTCACACCATTCGGAGTTGTACCGAACCTCCGTGCGCGCCGGGTCCAGCACCAGGCTGGCTTGCTGGTAATAGGTTTGCGCGTTGGCCTCGATCTGCTCGCGCGTCAGGGGCGGGCGGGTGGCGTTGCGGCCCGACGGGTCGCCGATCGTCGAGGTGAAATCCCCGATGAGAAAGATCACCGTGTGCCCCAGGTCCTGAAGCTGCCGCAGCTTGTTCAGAACAACGGTGTGGCCGATGTGAATGTCGGGCGCCGTCGGATCAAGCCCGAGCTTGATTCGCAGGGGAACGCCGGTGGCCTCGGAGCGAGCGAGCTTGGCCGCCCACTCGGCCTCGGGAAGAAGTTCGTCGCACCCGCGCAGAGTCGCGCTCAAGGCAGCCCGTACGCCGTCCGTGATGGGATACGAAGGCTTGCCGCCCATCGTCGAGTCGGCCGTGGAGTTCTGAGTCATGTGATGAAGGTGCGGGTTTCGGAGACAACTTGAAGCATTTCAGCAGGCCAATTCTCACGGCCCCGTCGGTATACTCCGAACGATCCGCTCAGCCGATGGGAATCCGCTCTGATCTAGAGTTCCTGGCCTGAGCTTTCTGCCAGACCAGCCCGCGAGTTTATCGGCACGCTTGTGTGCGTGACATCCTGCTTTTGCCAGTGGATCGCACTGCACCCAAACCAACATCCTTTGACGCCTTGAATTCACCTGACGTTATTGATCAAGTCATAGCGCGAGCAGGCCAGCGGGCCAGGAGCGCGCTCAAGCGTTTCCCGCGTAGCGTGTCAGCGGTGCTGGTGATGATGCTCGCTGGCTTCGGCGTGACTGCGTTCGGCGTGGCGCCACTTGTCATTGACGCGGGGTCGAAGCCTCAGGTGCTGCTGACGGAGGCGATCACCGTTGAAGACCTCGGCGCGCAAATTCAGGCCCTGACCGAGCACGATCTATCGCTGTCGCGCAACGACTTCACGCGCCGCAGCGACACCGCTGAAAGCCTTCTGCGTCGGATGGGTGTGGATGATCCAGCGGCCGTCGCGTTCATCCGCACCAACGCGGTAGCGCGAGAGTTGTTGTCCGGCCGCGGCGGAAAGATGGTGCAGGCCAGGGCCAGCGCTTCGGGAGTCATGGAAGAGCTGGTCGCTCGATATCCAGCGCGGCGCGCGGAACAGGCTGAGACCCATTTCACACGTTTGACAATTTCCAGGGATGGCGGTGGGCGCTTTGCAGCTCGAACGGAAACGGTGGCGCTCGGGGTTCAGGTGGAACTGCGCAGCGGACTGGTCCGGGGCTCGCTCTTCAGCGCGACCGATGACGCAGGAGTGCCCGATTCAGTGGCATCTCAACTCGCAGAGGTTTTTGCCGCCGAGATCGACTTTCACAGGGACCTTCGACGGGGCGACTCTTTCACCGTGGAATTCGAGGCTTTGACCGCCGACGGCGAGCCGGTGATTTGGGACCGCTCGGCCAGGCGGCTGCTGGCAGCCGAGTTCGTGAACCGCGGCCGCGCTCACTCTGCCGTGTGGTTTCAAAGCCCTGACAAGTCCCGCCGAGGCGGTTACTTTGATTTCAACGGCAAGGCCAAGCAGCGCGCGTTTCTTGCCAGCCCGATGGAGTTTTCCCGCGTCACCTCTGGCTTTGCAATGCGGTTCCACCCGATTCTTCAGAACTGGCGTCAGCATGCAGGGGTCGACTACGGTGCGCCGTCGGGAACGTCCGTGCGCACAGTGGCTGATGGGGTGGTCGAGTTTGCTGGTTGGAAAAACGGCTACGGCAACGTGGTGAGCGTCAAGCATGACAAGGACCGCAGCACGGTCTACGCGCATTTGAGCCGCATCGATGTGCGCAAGGGACAGGCGATCAATCAAGGCAGTCGCATAGGTGCGGTGGGATCGACTGGCTGGGCCACAGGGCCGCACCTGCACTTTGAGTTCAAGGTTGGCGGCGCGCAACGTGACCCGGCAAGCATCGCGGCGCTGGCTGATACGGTGGCCTTGACACCAGCATCCCGCAGTGATTTTTCCCAGCTCACTCAGTCGGTTCGAGTGCAGCTCGAGGCCGCTGAAACCACTCGCACCGCCGCTCTATTCGAGTGATTCGATTTGACGCAGTTGACGATGCGATCTCATCTCAGACAGCCCGCGAAAGCGGGCTTTTCATTTTCTGACGGCACCCGATGAGCCGGCTGTTCATCGGGTTGATGTCGGGCACCTCGCTGGATGGTGTCGACGGTGTGCTGGTCAGGCTGGGTGACGGACCAGCAGCAAGCGCCATGGACCTGCTTGCCAAGGCACACCGCCCCTTCAGCCCCGAGTTGATGCGCGAATTTCTGGCCCTTAACTGCGCTGGTGATAACGAGCTTCACCGCTCAGCACTTGCAGGCAACGCCCTGGCTCGTATCTATGCCGAGGTGACCCGAGAACTCCTGTCGCAAGCTCAGATTGCGTCTCGCGAGGTGACCGCCATCGGGGCTCACGGGCAGACGGTGCGGCATCGGCCGCAAGAGTTTGACGGCAACGGCTACACGCTGCAAATCAACAATCCATCGCTGCTGGCCGAACTCACGAATATCGATGTCGTGGCCGACTTCCGATGCCGTGATATTGCGGCCGGCGGACAGGGAGCGCCCTTGGTGCCCGCATTCCATCGAGAGTTCTTTCTGGGTTCGAGCGAAGAAACCGTGGTGGTTTTGAACCTGGGCGGCATGAGCAATCTGTCGGTGCTGTCTCGCGATCGGCTCACCACCGGATTCGATTGCGGGCCTGGCAATGTATTGATGGACCACTGGGCGTCGCTGCATCTGGGACAGGCGTGCGACTGGGGCGGCGCCTGGGCAGCCACGGGCAAGGTCCATCAAGGACTTCTTGAACTCATGCAGGCTGAGCCGTACTTCGCCATGCCTGCACCCAAGAGCACGGGCCGCGATCTTTTCAACTCGCGCTGGCTCGATGGCTGCCTGCGCGCAGCCGCCATGTCACCGCCCTTGGCGGCTCAGGATGTACAGGCCAGCCTCGCCGAGCTCACCGTCTGGGCCTGCGAGGACTCGATCCAGCGACATGCACCCGACGCGCGCAGCCTGCTGGTTTGCGGTGGTGGCGCCAAGAACGACCACCTGATGGGGCTTCTGACCAAGCATCTTCCCCACATGAAGGTGGCTACCACGACCCATCACGGGATACCCGCCGACAGCGTCGAGGCCGTCGCCTTTGCGTGGCTGGCCCAGATGTTCACCGACCGCCGGCCGGGCAACCTGCCGGCGGTCACAGGTGCCTCGGGTTCACGTGTCCTGGGGGCCCTGTACCCTGCCGGGTGACAAGGACCCCCGGTACACATGCACGCGGAAATGAAAATGCCGCCCTGAGGCGGCATTCATGCCCTACGAAGTGACTGGCTGGTCAGACTGAGAAGCTCGAACCGCAACCGCAAGTCGTCGTGGCGTTGGGGTTCTTGATCACGAACTGAGCACCTTGCAGGTCGTCTTTGTAGTCGATCTCGGCGCCCATCAGGTACTGAAGGCTCATGGCGTCGATCAAGAGCGTGACGCCGTTCTTGTCCATGCGGCTGTCGTCTTCATTCATCACCTCATCAAAGGTGAAGCCGTATTGGAAGCCAGAGCAACCGCCGCCCTGCACGAAGACCCGCAACTTCAGGTCGGGGTTGCCTTCCTCATCGACCAATTCCTTGACCTTGGACGCAGCGCTGTCAGTGAAGACCAACGGAGGTGGCGGCTCTTGCGGCTGTTCGAATTGGACTTGTGCGACTGAACTCATGTGGGTCTCTCCGTGCGTAACAAAAAGCTGGGCCGATTATGCGTCTGCCCCTGGTGGCCTTGGCATCTGCGGGGCATTCGTCAATGTCTTCCAGCAATGAAAAGACCGCCCTGAGGCGGCCTCTTGCAACGGCAGTTGAGCGATCAACGCTTGCTGAACTGCTTGCGGCGGCGGGCTCCGTGGAAACCGACCTTTTTACGTTCAACCTCACGGGCGTCACGGGTGACGAATCCGGCGCGGCTCAATTCGGGCTTGAGCGCTGCGTCGTAGTCGATCAGCGCTCGGGTGATGCCGTGGCGCACAGCACCGGCCTGACCCGATTCGCCACCACCGTGGACGTTGACCTTCACATCGAAGGCTGCGTCGTTCGACGTGAGCATCAACGGCTGCTTGACGATCATGATCGAGGTCTGACGGCCAAAGTACTCTTCAACGGACTTGCCATTGACGAGGATTTGACCGGTGCCCTTCTTCATGAAGACACGCGCCACGGATGACTTGCGACGGCCTGTGCCGTAGTTCCAATTTCCGATCATCACGTGTCCCCTTAAATTTCCAGAACCTTGGGTTGCTGGGCGGTGTGCGGATGGGTGTCACCCGCATAGACCTTGAGCTTCTTGACCATCGCATAGCCCAGCGGACCCTTGGGCAACATGCCCTTGACCGCTTTTTCGAGCGCGCGGCCGGGATGCTTGGCCTGCATGTCCTTGAACTTGGTGCCGAAGATGCCGCCCGGATAACCGGTGTGGCGGTAGTACACCTTGTCGTTGGCTTTGTTACCGGTGACTCGAATCTTGTCGGCATTCACGATGACGATGAAATCGCCCGTGTCGACGTGAGGCGTGTAGATGGCTTTGTGCTTGCCGCGCAGACGGAGGGCGACTTCACTGGCCACCCTGCCGAGGACCTTGTCGGTCACGTCAATCACAAACCACTCATGCGTCACCTCAGCCGGTTTGGCACTGAAGGTTTTCATGGTTTCTTCCAAAAAAGACTGGTATTCAGCCAGCAGAAAATCCGCTGGCAACATGCGGCTTTCGGAACTGCTTCTTGGATTGGCAGCCTCTCAAGCACTCAGCGACGGGGCATCAGCCTGTCGCATGCCGTCTGAAAAATCGCGCTTTTCAGAACAGCCAACGAATGTACCAGATGAAACTGGCCTCGGGCAGTGTCTGGTCGTCATGTTTAACATCAGTTCTTGTGAACACCGCCATTGCCATGACCCTCATCCAACTGGCCTTGCTGGCTTGCCTGTGCGCGCTGTGCGGCGGCCTGATGGCATGGGCCTGGCTGCGGATGAAATCCACACCTGCCTTGCCCAATGAGTGGGCGGTGTCAGCGCGTGCCTCGCTTGGCGTGACCGAGCAGCTGCTCTACCAACAACTTCGAAGAGCATTTCCTCAGTGCTCGATCATGCCCAAACTTGGGTTGGTGAAGTTCTGCCAACCCGATGATTCATCGAAGGCGGGCTATTGGTACAGCCTGCTGGGCTCCAGCCAGGTGACATTTGCGGTGTGCGACGCCGATGGGTGGGTGCTGCTGGCTGTCGACCTCGAGGCTGAACGCCCTCGCTCCAGACGAAGCAAGCAGGTCAAGCAGTCCGTCTTGGCAGCATGCCGCATCAAGCACTTGATCGTGACCCGAGGCCCACTGCCCGCCCTCTCCGAATTGAGGGCGCTGATCCCGTCCGGCGCGCCCGGCAACGCTCAGGCCGCGACTCCTCCGTCGCAATCGCTGGACGCCGCTTGGGCCACCTTGGCCAACACGGTTGCCGCACGCCGCGCCCAACGCGATTCCAAGTGGCAAGAGTCGGAAGTGTTTCAAGACTCGTTCTTCACCCAAAGCGGCATGGTCAACTCCGCGGAGCCCGTCGATTCGAAAGACAACGCCCCCGAATCCGCACCTGACACCGGCCGCAAATCGGCAGCACCACCCGACGCCCTTACGATGGGGACGTGAATCAACTCCCGGCGAACGAGCCACCCCATCAGCAAGCCACCTATGAGGGGCTGACACCTGGAGTGGTGCTTGACGCGATGGACAGTGCGGGGCTGTACGCAGACGGCCGGCTGCTGCAGCTGAATTCCTTCGAGAACCGTGTCTTCCAGTTGTTTCTTGAAGACGGCCGCCCGGTGGTGGCCAAGTTCTACCGGCCCGGTCGGTGGACCGACGCTCAGATTCTCGAAGAGCACGCGTTTGCCAGCGAGTTGATGGCCGAGGAAATCCCTGTCGCAGCCCCACTCACGCTGCAAATCAACGCACATGCCCGATTGCAGGCCGTGCTTCTGGGTGACCCTCCCACGCTGGCCCAAGTCTGCGCAGATGGCGCGGCCTTCCGATTTGCGGTCACCGACCGCAAGGCAGGACGGGCGCCTGAGCTGGAAAGCCCGGCCACCCTCGAGTGGATCGGCCGCTTCATTGGCCGCATGCACCTCGTCGGGGCCCGCAAGCCCTTCGACTGCCGGCGCGCGTTGACGATGCAGGAGTTCGGTTGGGCATGCCGTGACTGGCTGCTCGAACACGGTGACATCCCGGCTGCGGTGCAGGCCGACTGGAAGGCCGCCGTCGATGCCGCGCTGCAGTTGGCGCAAGACAGCTTCGAGCGCGTGGGCGCCGTCGAGCAGATTCGGCTGCATGGCGATTGCCATGTGGGCAACATCCTGTGGACGGATGCCGGCCCGCACTTCGTCGACCTTGACGACTGCCTGAGCGGCCCCTCGGTGCAGGATTTGTGGATGCTGCTGTCGGGTGATCC
>CAMCNE010000078.1 GCA_945875935.1 Bordetella parapertussis | reverse complement strand
CGACGGTTCTTGGCGCGGCCAGCTGCGGTCTTGTTTTCAGCGACCGGTTGCTTCTTGCCCTTGCCTTCGGTGTAAACGCGGTTCTTCTCGATACCCTTGCCCACCAGATAGGCCTTGACTGCTTCAGCGCGGCGCACCGACAGCTTCTCGTTGTAGGCGTCCGAGCCGACCGAGTCGGTATGACCCACGGCGATGATCACTTCCAGGTTGATGCTGCTGAGCTTGGTCACCACCTCGTCCAGCTTTGCCTTGCCTTCAGGCTTCAAAACAGCCTTGTCGAAGTCAAAGAAGGCATCCGCCGCAAAGGTCACCTTCTCGCTGATGATCATCGGAACCACTGGGGCTGGGGGCACCTCGGCGGCCGGCGCAGGAGCTTCAGGAGCAGCCTTCGGCTCGGGCTTTGGAGCGCCGTCGCATCCAGGAAGTGCCGTCGCTGGAGTCCAGTTTGCATCGCGCCAGCAAAGTTCGTTGGTACCGTTCTTCCAAGGCAGGCCGTTCGGATTCACCCAGTTGTCTACCGTAGCGGGTTTAGCACTCGCGGCGGTCTGAGCAGTTGCAGCGGTTTGAGCAGTTACAGCGGTCGCCGTCAAAGCAAATGCCATAGCCGCAAACAGCGACGCCACCTTATTTAGTTTCTTCATGGTTTTCCTCTTGAGCGAAGGTGCAAACAAATCTGTAAAAAGATCTAGCGAGTGACTTTGGTAGCCACATGGCGACGCCGTGAAAACGCCTCAGACGGCCAACTTTTTTATTGTGCCATAGGGTATTCGCGGCACTTGAGAAGACATTGAATGCGGCGCGACGCTGCGCCCCGTGTTGCGCGATGGCAACAGACTGCGGACCCTACAATTGACAGGATTGCCCCACGCCGGTGGCCTTCAAATCCACCCTCCAACCTGCGCAAATCGCGCATCCCAGCATGAGCCAGTTCGCCAAAGAAACACTGCCTGTCAGCCTCGAAGAGGAGATGCGGCGGTCGTATCTGGACTACGCCATGAGTGTGATCGTCGGGCGTGCGCTCCCAGATGCACGAGACGGTCTGAAGCCCGTTCACCGGCGCGTGCTGTTTGCGATGCACGAGTTGAACAACGACTGGAATCGACCCTACAAGAAGTCGGCCCGCATCGTTGGTGACGTGATCGGTAAATATCACCCGCACGGAGACCAGTCGGTCTACGACACCATCGTTCGGATGGCGCAGGATTTTTCCCTGCGTCACATGCTGGTTGATGGGCAAGGAAATTTCGGGTCGGTGGATGGCGATAACGCCGCCGCGATGCGTTACACCGAAATTCGCCTGTCCAAGATCGCCCACGAAATGCTGGCCGATCTGGACAAGGAAACCGTCAACTTCGGCCCCAACTACGACGGCAGCGAAAAAGAGCCGCTCGTTTTGCCAAGCCGCCTGCCCAACCTCCTGGTCAATGGATCAGGCGGCATTGCGGTGGGCATGGCGACCAACATTCCGCCGCACAACCTCAATGAGGTGGTCGACGGCTGCTTGCACCTGCTCAAGAACCCGCAAGCCACCATCGATGAGTTGATGGAGATCATTCCGGCGCCAGACTTTCCCACCGCCGGGATCATCCACGGGCTCAGCGGCGTGCGCGACGGCTACCGCACCGGCCGAGGACGCGTGGTGATGCGGGCCAAGTGCCACTTCGAGGACATCGACAAGGGACAGCGTCAGGCAATCATCGTTGACGAAATCCCTTATCAGGTGAACAAGAAGAACCTGCTCGAACGCATGGCCGAGCTGGTCCATGAGAAAAAGCTGGAGGGCATCAGCCACATCCAGGACGAGTCCGACAAGGACGGCATGCGCGTGGTGATCGAACTCAAGCGCGGTGAGGTGCCTGAGGTTGTGCTGAACAACCTTTACAAACAAACGCAGTTACAGGACACCTTTGGCATCAACATGGTTGCGCTGATCGACAACCAGCCGAAGCTTTGCAATTTGAAAGACCTGATTGCGGTGTTTCTTGAGCACCGCCGAGAAGTCGTCACCCGCAGAACCGTGTTCGAGCTGCGTAAGGCTCGCGAACGCGGTCATGTGCTCGAAGGCTTGGCCGTGGCGCTGGCCAACATCGACGAGTTCATCGAGACCATCAAGGCATCGCCCACACCGCCGGTGGCCAAAGCCGCGCTGATGAGCAAGAGCTGGGATTCGTCGATGGTGCGCGAGATGCTGGCCCGCGCCGAAGGTGAAGCTCCGGGTGGGCGCGAAGCCTTCCGCCCCGAAGGTCTGCACAAGAGTTTCGGACTGCAATCGGATGGCCTGTACCGCCTGAGCGAAGACCAGGCTGGCGAAATCCTGCAGATGCGTCTGCAGCGGCTGACCGGGCTTGAGCAAGACAAGATCATCAGCGAATACAAAGAGGTGATGACCACCATCGCCGACCTGCTCAACATCCTGTCCACGCCCGAGCGAGTCACCGCGATCATCAGCGACGAGCTGGCGGCCATCAAGCAGGAGTTCGGTCAAACAAAGATCGGCGCGCGTCGCAGCTTCATCGAACACAACGCGCAGGATCTGGGCACTGAAGACCTGATCACGCCAACTGACATGGTGGTGACGCTCAGTCACACCGGCTACTTCAAGAGTCAGCCGCTGGCTGAATACAGTGCACAAAAGCGCGGCGGTCGTGGCAAGCAAGCGACCCAGACCAAGGAAGACGACTGGGTCGAGCAGTTGTTCATCGCGAACACCCACGACTACATCCTGTGTTTCACCAACAAGGGGCGCGTCTACTGGCTGAAGGTCTGGGAGGTTCCGCAAGGCTCGCGCAACGCACGCGGCAAGCCGATCGTCAACATGTTCCCGCTTTTGCCCGGCGAAAAGGTGAATGTGGTGTTGCCGCTGACGGGTGATGCAAGAACCTTCCCCGCAGACCGTTTCGTGTTCATGGCCACCGCAGGCGGCACCGTCAAGAAGACGTCTCTCGACGAGTTCAGCAACCCGCGTAAGGCGGGAATCATCGCGATCGACCTGGACGAGGGGGACTTTCTGATTGGCGCCGCACTCACCGACGGACGGCACGATGTGATGCTTTTCAGCGATGCGGCTAAGGCCGTTCGCTTTGACGAGAACGACGTGCGCCCGATGGGTCGCAATGCCCGCGGCGTGCGCGGGATGATGCTCGAGGATGGTCAAGGCGTGATTGCCATGCTGGTGGCCGAAGACGAGACCCAAAGTGTTCTGACGGCCACCGCGAACGGCTTTGGCAAGCGCAGCAGCATCACCGAGTACACGCGCCATGGTCGCGGCACCAAAGGAATGATCGCCATCCGGCAGACCGATCACAAAGGCAAGGTCGTCGCGGCAACGCTGGTGCGCCCTGATGACGAGATCATGCTGATCACCGACAAGGGCGTGCTGGTGCGCACACGCGTGTCTGAAATTCGAGAGCTGGGTCGCACCACTCAGGGCGTGACATTGATCGCGCTCGATGCAGGCTCCACCCTGAGCGGTTTGCAGCGCATCGTCGAAAACGACGTGAATGCATCCGACAGCCACACCGAAACCCAACCCGGCGACGACAACGACTTGCCACCCACCGAGAGCCTCCCATGAAACGTCTTCTAGTCATCAGCGCACTTTTCGCCGCCTTTGGCGTGTCCGCCCAGACATCGCCAGCGCCGCTGCCCACCTCGCCAGCCAAGAAGGAACTGGTCAAGAAAGTCTTGGCTTTGCAACAGCCTGAAATCGAAATGCTGGCGCGCAATCTGGCGCAAGAACCAGCCGCGCGCATGATGCAAGAGGCCGGCCGAGTCTTGCAAAGTCAGGTTCCAGAAGACAAGCGCGAGCCGGCTGTGAAGTCGCTGGAAGAAAGCGCCAAGAAATACGTCGATGAGGCAGTTCCTCTGGTGCGTGAGCGAGCCATCAAGCTGGCTCCCTCGACGATCGGGACCTCGCTGGAAGAGCGTTTCACCGAATCCGAACTCAAGGCCTTGATTGCCTGGCTGGATTCGGCCACCTACAAGAAGTACCAGCAAGTCGCGCCTGATATTCAGCGCGGTTTCATGCAAAAGCTGATCGCTGATGCGCGTCCTTCAATCGAGCCCAAGTTGAAGACGCTGGAAGAAAGCGTTCGTGCCACGCTGACCAGCGCAGTAGCGAGCAGCACCCCTTTGAATCTGGAGTCTGGTACCGGCAAGCCGCCCGCCAAGGCCACCAGCAAGTAACGGGCTCATGTCTCGAGCGTTCAACTTTTCGGCTGGCCCTGCCACCCTGCCCCTCGAGGTTCTGGAGCAAGCAGCAGCCGAAATGGTGGACTGGCGCGGCAGCGGCGTCAGCGTGATGGAAATGAGCCACCGAAGCCGTGAGTTCATGTCCATCTGCGTCGACGCCGAGCAGGATCTGCGTGATCTGCTCGCCGTGCCCTCGAGCTTCAAGATCCTGTTCATGCAAGGCGGCGCTCTGGCGCAAAACGCGGTGGTTCCGATGAACCTGATCGGCCGATCACGCAGCCAGACGGCCGACTTCGTTTTGAGTGGCTCGTGGTCGGTCAAGTCGCACGCTGAAGCCAGTCGGTATGGCCAGGCTCACATGGCGGCTTCGAGCATCGGCGAGCAGTCTTGCCGTTTGCTCGACCCATCACACTGGCATTTCAGTGCCGATCCCTCGTATGTGCACGTCTGCAGCAACGAGACGATTGATGGCGTCGAGTTTCATGAACTGCCTGACCTTCAGGCCATGGGTTGTGCAGCCCCCTTGGTGATCGACTGTTCGTCCCACATTGCGTCGCGCTCGGTCGACTGGTCTCGGGTGGGCATTGCCTACGCGGGCGCGCAGAAAAACATCGGGCCGGCCGGCTTGACGCTGGTGTTCGTGCGTGAGGATCTGCTCGACCACGCCTTGCCGATCTGCCCGTCGGCGTTCAATTACCGCACCGTGGCCGATCACGACTCGATGTTCAACACACCCCCCACCTACGCGATCTACATCGCCGGTCTGGTGTTTCGCTGGCTCAAGAATCAGACAGAAGGCCCATTGCGTGGCATCGCCGCGATCGAGGCGCGCAACATCGCCAAGGCGCGACTGCTGTACGACCACATCGACGCGTCAAGCTTCTACCGCAACGACGTCGACAAGGCATTTCGCTCACGCATGAACATTCCCTTCTTCATGGCTGACGCTTCGCTTGACGAGCAGTTTCTGAATGAAGCGCGAGCCGCGGGCTTGCAGCAACTCAAGGGTCACAAATCGGTGGGTGGTTTGCGAGCCAGTCTGTACAACGCCATGCCGCTGGCTGGCGTGCATGCCCTGATCGACCACATGCAAGCTTTTGAGGCAAGACATGGCTGATATGCCGGTTGCAATCCCCCCCGAATTGCTCGCGCTGCGCGAGAAGATAGACGCGCTGGATCGCGATCTGCTGGATCTTTTGAACCGGCGCGCCAGCCTCGCGCTTGAGGTCGGCGAAGTCAAGAAAAAGGAAGGCTCGGTCACTTTCAGGCCCGAACGTGAGGCCCAGGTCATTGAGGGGCTCAAGGCACGCAATCCGGGGCCGTTGCTGTCCGAAAGCGTCGCTCCCATCTGGCGCGAAATCATGTCGGCGTGTCGTTCGCTTGAAACGCCCACCCGCGTCGCCTACCTGGGGCCGTCAGGAACATTCAGCGAATCGGCGGCACTTGGGTTTTTCGGCTCGTCGATCGTGCGCGTTCCCTGCGCGAGCCTCGACGAGGTGTTTCGTGCCACCACCGCAGGCGCCGCAGACTTCGGCGTGGTGCCTGTCGAAAACTCGACTGAAGGGGTGATCGCGCGATCGCTCGACCTTCTGTTGACCTCGCCACTGTCCATCATCGGCGAGACCAGCTTGCTCGTGCGCCACAACCTGCTGCGCAAGGTTAATTCCCTCGCTGGCATTGAGGCCATCTGTGCGCATCCCCAGGCGCTGGCTCAGTGTCAGGACTGGCTGGCGCTGCACTTTCCGAACATCGAACGGCGTGGCGTCTCCAGCAACGCCGAGGGTGCCCGGCTTGCCAGCTTGGATGAGAGTCTGGCTGCGGTGGCGGGCGAGCGCGCAGGCAGCGAATTCGGTCTGCACGTCGTGGCGCCAGCGATTCAAGATGACGCCAACAACCGCACCCGCTTCGCGGTGGTCACTCATCCGCAGCGTCAGCCTCAGCCGCAAGCCTCGGGACATGACTGCACCAGCTTGGTCGTGTCGGTGGACAACAAGCCTGGCGCGGTCCATGACATGCTGGTACCGCTGAAAACGCATGGTGTGTCGATGAGTCGCCTGGAGTCTCGCCCTGCCCGCTCGGGTCAGTGGGAGTACTACTTCTACATCGACTTGCAGGGCCACCCCAGCCAGCCGCAGATGGCACTGGCGCTGCAGGATCTGCGCGAGGCCTGTGCCTTCTTCAAGCTGCTGGGCAGCTACCCGATCGACGCTCACTGACCACGGCGTCTGCTGCAATGTTCAAGCAACTTGGTGTGATTGGCTGTGGCCTGATGGGGGGATCTTTTGCGCTGGCACTGCGCCGCGCGGGTCTGGTCAAGCACGTGGTGGGCTACAGCAAGTCGCCGTCCACCACCGACAAGGCTCGCCGCATGGGCGTGATCGATCAGGCGGCGGAATCCGCGCTGCTCGCGATGTCCGGGTCGGACATCGTGCTCATGGCCGTGCCTGTGGCCGCCACCGAAGCAACCTTTCGCGCGATCTTGCCGCTGATTGAGCCCGGCGTGCTGCTCATGGATGTGGGATCCACCAAGCGCGACGTGGTGGATGCGGCTCGCCGTGTGCTCAAAGACAAGGTGGCCAACTTCGTGCCGGCACACCCGATCGCAGGCAAAGAGGTGGCTGGCGTGGAGCACGCGGACGCGGGTTTGTATCAAGGCCAGCAGGTGATCCTCACGCCCTTGCCGCAAACATCACCCGAGCTGATCAAGAGCGCCACCGACGTCTGGACGGCCATCGGATCTCAGGTCGTGTGCATGAGCCCCGAAAACCACGACACCGCGTTTGCAGCCGTGAGCCATCTGCCGCATTTGCTGGCGTTCGCCTATGTGAACGCTGTGTCCAGGCAGCCGGCCAGCCCCGAGTTTCTTTCGCTGGCGGGCTCGGGTTTTCGCGATTTCAGCCGTATCGCGGGCGGTGAGCCGACCATGTGGCGCGACATCCTTCTGGCCAACCAAGACGAATTGTCGAAACAGTTGCAGCACTTTCGCCAAGCGCTCGATGCCATGGATTACGCGATGAAAAGCGGCAATGCCGAGGCCCTCGAAGGCCTCATTCGCGCGGCCTCTGCGACGCGCTCCGCGTGGGTGCCAGGCGGCTTGAAGGACAAGAGCGACCCGCGCTGAGCGATCCCATGTACGACATTCCCCATCTGGACATTCCGCCCTTGCTGGGTGCTGCGGGCACGGTGCGCTTGCCGGGATCGAAGAGCATTTCGAACCGCGTCTTGCTGTTGGCCGGGCTCAGTGCAGGCACCACAACAGTCCACGATTTGCTTGACTCCGATGACACGCAGGTCATGCTCGAAGCGTTGCGCACGCTGGGTTGTCGCATTGAGCCGCTGGACCCGCCTGCAAATGCCAGCAGCCTTCGCATCACCGGTCTGGGAGGTCGGTTGGATGTGCGAGAGGCCGCCCTTTTCCTGGGCAACGCCGGCACCGCGATGCGCCCGCTGACCGCAGCGCTGGCGATGCTGGCAGCGACTCAAGGCGGATGCTTCGAGCTGAGCGGCGTGCCGCGCATGCATGAGCGCCCGATTGGTGACTTGGTCGATGCGCTGCGGCCGCTTGGCTGCCGCATCGAGTACCTCCGTCAGGCGGGCTTTCCGCCTTTGCGGCTTTTGCCGGACAGCGGTCGGCTGGATCTCTCGATGCCGATTCGCGTGCGTGGCGATGTGTCGAGTCAGTTCCTCACCGCCATGCTGCTGGCGCTGCCCTTGCTCACCACCGAGCAAGCCGCGGTGGTGGACATCGAAGGCGAGCTCATCTCAAAGCCCTACATCGAGATCACGCTGAATCTGCTGGGGCGATTTGGCATCCACGTGCAGCGTGAAGGCTGGCAGCGCTTCACCATCCCGGCGGGCAGCCGCTACCAGTCGCCCGGCAGCATCCACGTCGAGGGCGATGCCTCGTCGGCGTCCTACTTCATTGCACTGGGCGCCATGGCCGCCACCGGGCAGCCGCTGCGCGTCGAGGGCGTGGGCACCGACTCGATCCAAGGCGATCTGCGTTTTGTGGATGCGGCGCGTTCGATGGGGGCCGAGGTGACGGGCGGTGCCGGCTGGATCGAAGTTCGCCGTGGCCGCTGGCCGCTCGCAGCGATCAACCTCGACTGCAATCACATCCCAGACGCAGCCATGACGCTGGCCGTGATGGCGCTGTATGCCGATGGCCCCAGCCGCCTGACGCACATCGCCAGCTGGCGCGTCAAGGAAACCGACCGCATCGCTGCCATGGCCACCGAACTTCGCAAGCTGGGTGCGACGGTCGTCGAAGGCGCGGACTTCATCGAGATCACGCCGCCCACGCGGTGGCGTGCCGCCACAGTCCATACCTACGATGACCACCGCATGGCGATGTGCTTTTCGCTGGCGGGCCTCAACGGGCTGACCCATCAGCAGCCGGCACTGCCGGTGCGCATCCTCGACCCCAAGTGCGTGGGTAAGACTTTCCCCGATTACTTTGAAGCCTTTTTCTCTGTGGTGCAGGCTGACCCCGAGAAGATTCCCGTGATCGCCATCGACGGGCCGACGGCCTCTGGCAAGGGCACGCTGTGCGCCTTGCTGTCGGATCGCCTGGGCTATCACACGCTCGACTCTGGCGTGCTGTATCGGGCCACGGCGCTGGCCGCCATCGATGCTCGAATCGAGGCCGACGATGAAGCCGGCCTGGCGTCGCTGGCTGCGCGGCTCGATCTGAATTTCAAGGATGGTGCCGTGCGTCAGGCTGGCATCGACATCACCGCCCGGCTGCGGCATGAAAGCGTGGGCTTGATGGCCTCGCGAATTTCTGCCTTGCCCGATGTGCGCGCAGCGCTGCTGAGGCTGCAGTTGTCTTTTCGTAAGCTGCCCGGACTGGTCGCTGACGGCCGCGACATGGGCACCGTGGTGTTCCCCGATGCGAAGCTCAAGGTGTACCTGACGGCCAGCGCCCAAGCCCGAGCCGAGCGGCGCTTTCAACAGTTGGCCGCCGCGGGCGTTTCCACTACACTCGCCGGCTTGCTGACTGACCTTCAGGAACGCGACCACCGGGATCAAAACCGGGCTGTTGCTCCCCTGAAACCAGCCGCAGACGCGCTGCTCCTTGACAACTCGGCCAGGTCCGTCGAATCCACGATGGAAACCTTGCTGGATGCCTGGGATCAGCGCTCGCCGTTCACTTGAGGTTTTGCTGCATCAGGCTGCGAGACTCAGGCGACGGATGATGAGACCCATCGCCCTCCCCTCGTGCCGTTCCAGGCACATCGGGGCGCTGGATTTGACAACCTAACCCGCAGCCCAGCGCTGCACCGGAAATATCAATGTCACAAAACCAAACTTCCACCACCGAGGGCGGAGAGTCTTTTGCCGCCATGTTCGAGGCATCGCTGTCGCACTCCGAGATGCGCATGGGCGAGGTCATCACCGCTGAGGTGGTGCGCGTCGAGCACAGTTTTGTGGTGGTCAACGCAGGCTTGAAGTCCGAGGCCTATGTGCCCATCGAAGAATTCAAGAACGACCACGGCGAACTCGAAGTCCAGGTCGGCGACTTCGTCTCTGTGGCCATCGATGCCGTCGAAAACGGCTACGGCGACACCATCTTGTCGCGCGACAAGGCCAAGCGTCTGGCCTCGTGGCTGTCGTTGGAAACCTCGCTCGAATCGGGCGAGTTCGTCACCGGCACGGTCAACGGCAAGGTCAAGGGCGGCCTGACGGTGCTGGTCAACGGCATCCGCGCTTTCCTGCCAGGCTCGCTGCTCGACACCCGCCCGGTCAAGGACATGAGCCCGTTCGAGGGCAAGACCATGGAGTTCAAGGTCATCAAGCTCGACCGCAAGCGCAACAACGTCGTGTTGTCGCGCCGCGCTGTGGTCGAAGCCTCGATGGGCGAAGAGCGCGCCAAGCTGCTGGGTACGCTGGCTGAAGGCACCGTGGTCACCGGCGTGGTCAAGAACATCACCGAATACGGTGCATTCGTCGACCTGGGTGGTATCGACGGCCTGCTGCACATCACCGACATGGCATGGCGCCGTGTGCGTCACCCGAGCGAGGTGGTTCAGGTCGGTCAGGAACTGCAGGCCAAGATCCTGAAGTTCGACGCCGAGAAGAACCGCGTTTCACTGGGCATCAAGCAACTCGGCGACGATCCATGGCACGGCGTGGCGCGTCGCTACCCGAACAGCACCCGCCTGTTTGGCAAGATCACCAACATTGCCGACTACGGTGCATTCGTCGAGATCGAACCGGGCATCGAAGGCCTGGTTCACGTGTCCGAAATGGACTGGACCAACAAGAACGTGGCTCCTTCGAA
>CAMCNE010000077.1 GCA_945875935.1 Bordetella parapertussis | reverse complement strand
CTGGCGCAGGGCTCGGATCTGCCGACCACCGTGATGCCTTTCATCTTGCGTGGTGTGACGCTGGCCGGCGTGGACAGCGTGATGGCGCCGCTGTCGCTCAGGCGCGAGGCCTGGGATCGGCTGGCGCAAGAGGTCGACCGCAACCTGCTCGAGGACATGGTCGAAGACATCGCGCTCGATGACTGCATTGAACGCGCACGCGACCTGATGGACGGTCGGGTGCGGGGCCGTCTGGTGGTGAAAGTCTGAGTCGCGTGAGCGCTCACCCGTGGTACATCCAAGGTCGGCGGGTCATCTGCCGGCGCAGGAGGCTGCTTTGATCGACCACTCGAGTCTTTACCAACGCTCGATTGATGAGCCCGATGCGTTCTGGGCCGAGCAGGCGGCGTTGATTGATTGGCACCGGCCCTTCGATCAGGTCTGCGACTACAGCAACCCGCCGTTTGCAAGATGGTTCGTGGGCGCTCAGACCAATCTGTGTCACAACGCGGTCGACCGGCATCTGGCCGAGCGCGCAGACCAGAGCGCGCTCGTCTGGGCTTCTTCCGAGACCGATCAGGAGTTGATCTACAGCTATGGCGAACTGCATGCCGAGGTCCAGCGCATGGCCGCGGTGCTGCAGTCATTGGGTGTGCAGCACGGCGACCGGGTGCTGGTTTATCTGCCGATGGTGCCGCAGGCGGTGTTTGCGATGCTGGCTTGCGCGCGCATCGGCGCCATCCATTGCGTGGTGTTCGGCGGCTTTGCCAGCGCCAGCCTGGCCAGCCGCATCGACGACGCGCAGCCGGTGTTGATCATCAGCGCCGATGCCGGCAGCCGCTCGAGCAAGGTGATTGCGTACAAGCCGCTGCTCGACGAGGCCATGCATCTGGCTAAGCACCCGCCAGCCAAGGTGCTGCTGGTCGATCGCGGTCTGTGCCCGATGGATCTTGTGCCCGGCCGCGACGAGGACTACGCCGCGCTGCGCGAGGCGCACCTGGATGCGGTGGTGCCTTGCGTGTGGGTCGACGCCACGCACCCGAGCTACACCCTGTACACCAGCGGCACCACCGGCAAGCCCAAGGGCGTGCAGCGCGACACCGGCGGCTACGCCGTGGCGCTGGCCGCGAGCATGAAGCACATCTTCGACGGCCGCCCCGGCGAGACGTTTTTCAGCGGCAGCGATATCGGCTGGGTGCTCGGGCACAGCTACATCGTCTATGGCCCCTTGATCGCCGGCATGGCCACCATCGTCTACGAGGGGCTGCCCACCCGGCCCGATGCCGGCGTGTGGTGGAGCCTGGTCGAGCGGCACCAGGTCTCGGTCATGTTCACCTCGCCGACGGCGATCCGGGTGCTCAAGAAGTCGGATCCGAAGTACCTCACGCAATACGACCTGGGTTCGCTGCGCCGGCTGTTCCTGGCGGGCGAGCCGGTCGATGTGCCCACGTCGAGCTGGATTTCCGAGTGCCTGGGCAAGCCCGTCATCGACAACTACTGGCAAACCGAAACCGGCTGGCCCATCCTGGCGCTCAGCCAGGGCACAGGGCAGGCGAGCGCCAAGCCGGGCAGCCCGGGCTTTGCCGTGTATGGCTATCGGGTGCGCATCCTCGACGAAGCGAGCAGCGAAGAACTCACCACAGCGAACTGCAAGGGCATGCTGACCATCGACGGCCCGCTGCCCCCGGGCTGCATGCAGACCGTGTGGCGCGACGACGAACGCTTCGTCAAGACCTACTGGACCCAGGAATCGGACCGATGGGTCTACAGCACTTTTGATTGGGGCCTGCGCGATGACGACGGTTACTACTTCATTCTTGGGCGCACCGACGACGTGATCAACGTGGCCAGCCACCGACTCGGTACCCGCGAGATCGAAGAGGTGGTCGCCAGCCACGCGGCTGTCGCCGAGGTGGCCGTGGTCGGCGTGGCCGATGCGGTCAAGGGCCAGGTTCCGATGGCATTCGCGGTGCTCAAGGACGCATCGGCTGCCAGCACGGAGCCGGCAGCCCGTCGACTCGAAGACGAGATCATGAAACTGGTCGATGCCCGCATCGGCCCGGTGGCCAGACCGGCGCGCGTGCTGTTTGTCGGCCTGCTTCCCAAGACACGCTCGGGCAAGCTCTTGCGCCGGACCATACAGGCGCTGTGCGAACAGCGCGATCCCGGTGACCTGACGACCCTGGACGACCCGCAAGCGCTGCAGCAGATCAGGGCGGCATTGGTGGGCTGAGAGCGAAGGTCTCGCCGATTGCAGCGCCGCTGCGAGCCCGCAGGCGCGTCACTCAGCGTCTCGAATGTGCACAGCCAGTGGCGGCCCGGGGTGGCAAAGGCATCCCGCGTAGCCCGGACCCAAATCAAGCATCAGCCAGTTCCACTCGGCGCCGGCGGCATCGGGGTGGTGGTCGTGAAGCAGGCGGTAGCCACCTCCTTCGAGCGACTCGATACAGACCTCGTCGAGCGGCTTGCTCAAGCCATGACCCGTCGCCTTGACGTAAGCCTCCTTGCGCACCCAGGTGCTGATGAAGGCCTGGTTTCGAAGCGCCGTTGGCAGCGAGCGCAAGCGTTCCATCTCGGGCTTCGTCAACACGTGCTGGAACTCATCCAGATCTATCGCATCGGGCTGAATGGCTTCCACGTCCACGCCCATGGGCGTCGAGGCCGAAAAACCGTGCACAGCCCAGTCACCCGAGTGGCTGGTGTTGAAGTGCGGGGCGATCTGTGCAGCCAGTCGCGGCTTGCCGAATTGCCCACGGTCAAACGCCACGCGCGCCGGGTCGATGCCCAGCTGCTGGCCCAGCAACATGCGAAGCGAGCCTTGCGAAATGACGTAGCGCTGGCGATCCGCCTCGCGGTGGAACGTTGCCGCGCGCTGTCGTTCAAGGGCGTCGAGCCGGCGCCAGTATTCTTCGAATGCAGACAAATGCTGCGGGACGAACACACGCCACAGATCCACCTGGGGTGGTGTTTCCGCATCCATCGCGTCAGGCACGGGGGGCGTGTTCGACATCAGGCTGCTGGTTTGTCTTGAGCAATTCGAGGTGCTTGAGCAGGATGCTCGCCAGCGCGGCAGCGTGGTCGGGCTTGAGGATTTGCAGGTGCGCGCATTGCATGCTCTCCAGCTGAACGCCGGCTTCGACCAGTGACCCCCAGCCCATTTCAGGGTCGTCGTCGATCAGGCCGGGGTACGAAGGTCGAACTTCCGCGCGAATCAGCAGCATCGCGCCGGCATAGCTACTGGGCACATAGCGCTTCCAGGCTCGGCCCACGGTGTCGGCCGATCGCTGCATCGCGATGGCTGGTGAGGTGGATGCCTCTGCGTTACCGGAGAAGATTTGCTGGCGTTCGGTTATGAAGTACTTGCGCAAGCGTGAAACGCGTTCGCCCAGGTAGCGAGCAGCCTCGGCCGGTTTCAGGGCCAAGCCATGGCGCACATGCAGCCATGTCCGAACCGCAAACGGCGCCTGTTTGATGAAACCGCGCACGCCGCTGTCGAGCAGCGCGAGCAGGCCAACCTTGACGCCTGCGGCGTGCAACTGCCTGGCCATTTCGAAGGCGATGTTGCCGCCCAACGAGTAGCCGACCAGGTGATATGGCCCTTCGGGCTGCCACTGCCGCATGTCCATGATCATTCGGCGCGCCAGTTCCTCGAGGGTGAAATCCTCGCCGGCGAGTCCGAAGACTCCCGTGTCGAGCACGCACAAGGGGCGGTTCATGCCCAGTTCTCGAGCCAACGCCCGGAACGGCATGACGCCACCGCCATAGCCGGCGATGGTGAATACCGCCTTGAGCGCGCCCCGCGGCTGCAGACTGACCACGCACGAGTCGGGCGTGTAGATCTGCTGTTCGATCACCGCAGCCAGTTGCCGGATGTTCGGCGCCTGGAACAGTGTGGACACGTTGAGCAGCGAGCCCAGCGCCTGATCGATCCGGGTCAGCAGCCGAATGGCCAGCAGCGAATGGCCTCCGAGTTCAAAGAAGTCATCTTGTACGCCGATGGACTCCAAGCCCAACACGTCGCACCAGATGGCCGACAGCTTTTGCTCCAGGGGCGAGGTGGGCTCGTCGTCCGGCAACAAGGCGGATACGTGGCATGGCGGCGAGCCGGGCTGCGCCCCGAAACTGGGCGCCGGCAGCGCCTTGTGGTCGAGCTTGCCGTTGGGCGTCAGCGGCAAGGCCGGCAGCGCAACGATCGCGGACGGGATCATGTGGTCCGGCAGGCGCTGTTTCAGTTCGGCCACCAGCGCGCCGGTGTCGGCCACGCCGTCCGGGCTCACCACGTAGGCCACCAATCGCGCGGTTCCCGACAAATCCTCGCCCAGCACTACCAACGCCTGTCGCACACCTGCGCAGGCGGCGAGGGCCGCTTCGATTTCGCCGAGCTCGATGCGAAAGCCGCGCAGCTTGACCTGACGGTCGGCGCGCCCCACGCAGTCGAGGTTGCCGTCGGGCCGGTAGCGCACCAAGTCGCCCGTGCGGTACAGCCGCTCGCCAGGCAGCCAGGGGTCGTCAACAAACCTTTCGGCGGTGAGTTCGGGACGGTTCAGATAGCCCCGTGCCAGTCCCGGCCCGCCGATGTACAGCTCGCCGACGATCCCTACAGGCACCGGTTCGAGTCGGGCATCGAGCACGCGGCAGCGCGTGTTCGCGATCGGGCGGCCGATGGGCACCCGAGCGCCCACCTCGGCGCTGGTCAAAGGCGCTTCGAACCAGGTCGCGAAGGTGGTCGTTTCGGTCGGGCCGTAACCGTTGAGCAAACGGCGGGGCGGTGCGGTGTCGAGTACCCGCCGCACAGCTGCGGGATCGACCGTTTCGCCGCCGAACAGCAGTTGCTTGAGCGGACTGAACATGCCCGGCGAGTTCGCCGCGTGTTCGTTGAACACAGACGTGGTCAGGAACAGCGTGGTGATGCGATGGGCCGCGATCTCGCGAGCCAGCGCCGCGCCCGACAGCAGCACGTCCTTGGACACGATGGTGAGCTTCGCGCCGTTGAGCAGCGCCCCCCAGATCTCAAAAGTGGCCGCGTCGAACGAGCTGTTCGACGCCTGGGCCACGACGTCGTCAGGCCCGAGCAGCACGTAGTCGGTATCGATCACGAGTCGGGCTACGGCACGGTGCGTCACCATGACGCCCTTGGGCGTGCCGGTCGAGCCCGAGGTGTAGATCACGTAGGCGAGGTGGTCTGCCGTGGCCTGTGCCGAGGGGTTGCTGTCGGGGCACTGGGCGAAGCTGTGCGCATCGCTGTCAATGCACAGCACGCGAGCGCGGCTTTCCGGTAAACGCCCGCGCAGGGCCTGTTCGGTGATGAGCACTGGCGCTGCGGTGTCGGCCAGCATGAACGCGAGCCGCTCGCTCGGGTACTCGGGGTCCAGCGGAACATAGGCGCCACCGGCTTTCAGGATCGCCAGCAGCGCCACGATCATGTCCAGGCTGCGCGGCAGGCACAGGCCCACCAGCACGTCGGGGCCGACGCCGAGCGTTTGCAGGTGATGCGCCAGACGGTTGGCGCGTTCGTTGAGTTCGGCAAAGCTCAGAGATGTAGCTGCCATCGCAACGGCGACCGCATCAGGGTGGCACCGAGCTTGCAACTCGAAGAGCTGGTGCAAGTTGGGCTGCTGCGGATCCACCCTCGCGTTGCCGCTCCAGCCCATCAGCAACTCGTGCTCCTGTCGGGTCATCAGAGGCAACTGCTCGATGCCCATCTCCGGGGCTGCCACGATGCCTTCGAGCAAGGTCCCGAAGTGCGAGATCAGCCGCTCGATGGTGGCCGCGTCGAACAGTTGCGTGCGGTACTCCATCGTGCCACGCAGGTGGCCGCCCTCTTCGCCGAGGGAAAGCGACAGATCGAACTTGGCGGTGGCGTTGTGCACGGGCAGCGGCTCGCTGCGCAAGTTGCCGAGGTTGAGCGCGCCGGGCGGCGTGTTGTGCAGCACGAAAGCGACTTGGTACAGAGGGTTGCGGCTCAGATCTCGTTGCGGGCTGAGCTCGGCGACCAGCCGGTCGAAGGGCTGCTCCTGGTGTTCGTAGCCCTGCAGGCAGGTCAGGCGCACGCGTGCGAGCAACTCCGCAAAGCCTGGGTTGCCCGACAGGTCGTTGCGCAACACGATCGTGTTGACGAAGTAGCCAATCAGCCCTTCGAATATGGTGCGATGACGCCCCGCCACGGGTGAGCCCACCGCCACGTCGTGCTGACCCGAGTGACGCATCAGCAGCACCTGGAACGCCGCAAGCAGCACCATGAACAAGGTGGCGTTCTCGCGCCGAGCCAGCGCCTTGAGTCTGACCACCGTGTCCGGCGAGATCTCGACCCGCTCGCTATCGCCTTGGTGGTTCGCTCTTGGCGCTCGCGCACGGTCGGTATGCAACTGCAGCGGCTCGAGGCCGGCCAGCTGAGCTCGCCAGTAGGCCAGATCGCGCACGCCGCCAGGCTCGCTCAGCCGCTGGCGTTGCCACACCGCGTAGTCGGTGAACTGCCGCGGCAGGGGCGCGAGCGGGTCGGGATGGCCTGCACAAGACGCGACATACAGCGCGCCCAGTTCGCGCGCCAGGATGCCCATCGACCAGCCGTCGGACACGATGTGATGCAGCACCAGCAGCAGCGCGTGCTCGTGCTCGCCCGTGCGCCACAGGCGAACGCGCAGCAGCGGCGCGCAGGCCAGAGCGAACGGCTCGGCGGCCGCATCCCGCAACGCCTCGGCCAGCGCACGCTCACGCTGCGCAGCCGTGTCGCCGTCAAGCACATTCGCATCCAACTGCAAACTGCCGCTGACTTCGTCAAGCGAGCGCACCGCCTGCACCGCCATACCGTCGGCTGACAGGAAAGCCGTGCGCAGACTTTCGTGCCGCTGCACCAGCGCGCGCACGGCACCCTCAAGCGCGGCCACGTTCAGTGTTCCGAAAAGGCGCAGCGCCTGAGCGATGTTGTAGATGCCGCTGGGCCCTGTGATCCGGTCGAGAAACCACAGGCCTTCCTGCGCGCAGGAGAGTGGGGCAGCGTATGGCCCGGGCATCAGCGCGGCGCAGTCTGTTCGATCGGCCGCCTGGAGTTGTTCGGGCTCGGGCCCACCGTTGGAGACTTCATCCGAGCCGGGCGGTGCCTCAGGCACCTGCAGATCGGGATGGTCCCGGGAGATGACCGCACACAACTGGGCCACCGAGGTGGCCTCGAACAGCAGTTGCACCCGAATCTCAATGCGCAACACAGCCTCGATCCGCGAGGCGACCCGCATGGCCAGCAGCGAGTGGCCGCCAAGATCAAAGAAGTTGTCGTCAAGCCCGATGGAATCCCGATTCAGTACCTTGCGCCAGACCTGCAGGACGAATGCTTCCAGGGCACTGCGCTGCTCGGACGGGCCGGTGCTGTCGGCCTGACTCATGCGCGCCGGCTGCGGCCGGGCGGTGGGCTGTTCGAGCCTCGCCATACCCTCCAGCGGCTCGCGCCAGTCAGATGGCGATGCGCCCTGTGGCTCGGAGGCGTTGGCCTGACGCTGAGGCTGCGCTGGACGCTCGGAGTCGGTGATCTGTCGTCCCAGCACCTTCGCTGCGAGAGTCGCGATGGTGGGGTGGTGGAAAACGTCCGTCGCAGCCAACGCCGTGCCGTGCCGTTCGTTGATGCGCGCGACCACTCGGGTCGCCGTCAGGGAGTCGCCGCCGGCGTCGAAGAAGTTGTGGTTGGCGCCCAGCGGGCCAACCCCAAGCGCTTCACTGAAGACGGCCTGAATCGAACGCTCGATATCCGTGCTGGCTTCCACGAGGGTCGCTCCCATCCTGTCGCGCAGCTTCTCGTACAGGCTGTTGCGCTGCACCTTGCCGGTCGGGCCTTTCGGGATGGCGTCGACAAAGGCGATGACCGATGGCACCTTGAAGGCCGCCAACCGCTCGAACAGGAAAGCGCGCAACGCGGCATCGTCGGCCTGTGCGCCGCTGCGCAGCACGACCGCCGCCGCCAGGTCCTCGCCGAGACTGGGGTGCGGCCGGCCGAAGGCGGTTGCCTGGGCCACGTCGGGGTGCTCGAGAAGGGCTTCGTCCACCTCGCGCGGCGAGATCTTCTCACCGGCGCGGTTGACGATCTCTTTCAGACGGCCCGAGATGAACAGATACCCCTCGTCATCGAGTCGGCCTTGATCGCCGGTTCTGAACCACCCGTGGGTGAATGAGCTGGCATTGGCCTGCGGATGGTTCTCGTAGCCCGCGAAGACGCCGGGGCCGCGGATCACGATCTCGCCAGTCTCGCCGGGTGCCAGCAGGTCGCCGCCGTCGCTCATCAGCGCCACGTCAACGCCGGCTGCGAGACCCACCGAGCCGGGCTTGCGTACGCCCAGTGGCAGCGGATTGCTCGTCATCTGGTGCGAAGCTTCGGTCATGCCGTAGGCCTCGATCACCGGCGCGCCGGTGAGTTCTTGCAGCCGGTGGAATACCGCGGGCGCCAGCGCCGCTGAAGACGAGCGCACGAAGCGGAACCGGTGCTGCGGCGCCTTGAGTCGGTACTCAGCGCCGTTTTCGAGCAGCGACTGGTGGATCGTCGGCACGGCGCTGTACCAGGTGGGGTCGAACTGCGCCGTCCAGTCGAAGAACAGATGAGCGTCAAACCCCGGCGTGCACACGATGCTGCCGCCCGACGCCATGGTGGACAGCAAGGCGCCGACCAGTCCGTGGATGTGGAACAGCGGCATCACGTTCAGGCAGCGGTCAGCCGGCTGCAGCGCCAGGTGTCGCGCGATGTTGTGCGCCGAGGCCACCAGGTTGGCCTGCGTCAGGGGCACGATCTTCGGCCGTGCGGTGGTGCCGGAGGTGTGCAGGACCAGCGCGATGTCGTCAGCGCAAGCCATCACGGCCGACGGCACAGCTTCGACGGCGTTGGGCAACGCGATGCGCAAGTGCCCGGCGGGCTGCGCGGTGTCGGTCCCGACTTCGAGCACGGTCAGCCCGAGTTCGCGCGCGACTGCGCCTGCGGGTCCTGCGTCCCCCGCTTGAACGATGAGCACCTTCGCGCCGAGGTCCTCGAGATAGAAGCGCAGCTCCGCGGCCGGATAGGCCGGGTTCAGCGGTGCGCACGTCGAGCACATCGAGGTGCCCAGAAACGCCACCGCCATCTCGGGGCCGTTGGGCAGGACCACGGCCACGCGGGTCGATGGCGTCACGCCGAGCGATTGCAGTGCCGAGGCAAGTTCCGAGGCCTGTTGCCACAGGCCAGCAAACGTCAGGGCGGGGCGCCCGGGTGCCAGGATCGCCGGCGCTGCGGGGCGCGTGCGGGCTTGCTCGCGCATAAGTTCGGCAATCGTGCTGGCGGGCTGCTTGCTCAAGGGAGTATTCGCTGTTCGGGTGATTTGTAGGGGGCGCGTGCGAACCGGCGCCGGCAGGGCGCAAGGCGCAGGATATCGACCGTGCACGCCGCACGAAGCGCCGATATGGCCTCTATTTCCGGTTCTGACCATGCTACAGGCGATATTTTCGCTCTTTGGTGGGCCGCGTCATGGGGCAAATCCTCGCAATCCCCCCAAGGGACGGCCCCTTCAGGGGGATGTTTCAAGGCCAGTGGCTTGAACACACTGGCGGCTCCTCAACGATGTGGATTGCCGCCATGACTGAATTCCAAACCCTTGTCACTCGCCGTCGCGCGCTGCTGGCAGTTGCCGGCCTGTGGGTTGCGGCGCCTTGGGCTGCTGCGCGAACCCCCGCCGCAGATCCCGGCGCGCCGGCTATCGAGCTGCTGTCGCCGGCGTCGGCCGACATGGATCCCGCCGGCTACCTGGTGAGCGAAAAGTTCGATGGTGTGCGCGCCATCTGGGACGGGCGCGGCCTGCGCTTTCGCAGCGGCCGGCCGATTGCAGCACCCGCCTGGTTCACCGAAGGCTGGCCCGACACCGCGCTGGACGGTGAGCTGTGGGGCGGGCGGCGGCGCTTCGATGTGACGTCCGCCAGCGCGCGGCGATCGACGCCCGACGACGCCCAGTGGCGTGCGTTGCGGCTGATGGTGTTCGACTTGCCGGGCGCCGCAGGCAGTTTCGCTCAACGTGCTCAGCGCATCGAGACGCTGGTGCGCGCCTCGGCATCGAGCGCGCTGGTGGCTGTTGATCAACAGCTGATGGCCGACCGCGCGGCTTTGCAGCAGCGGCTGGATTCGGTGGTGCGAGGCGGCGGGGAAGGGCTGGTGCTGCACCGCGCCGACGCGCCGTGGGCGCCAGGGCGCAGCACCGCGGTGCTCAAGCTCAAGCCGCTGCATGATGCCGAAGCGCAGGTGCTCGCCTGCGAGGCCGGGCGTGGCCGGCTGGCCGGACTGATGGGCGCGCTGCGCGTGCGCAACGTGGCGGGCATCGAGTTCCGCATCGGCACCGGATTCACCGACGAGCAGCGCCGCCACCCACCTGCCGTGGGCAGCTGGATCACCTACACCCACCGCGGTCACACCCCGTCGGGCGTGCCGCGCTTTGCGAGCTACTGGCGAGCCGCCGAGATCGGCCTTTGAGGGGCTGCGTGCCTCAAAGCACCTCGCTGGCGAAGTCAGCCAGCCGCGAGCGTTCACCGCGCGCCAGCGTCACATGGCCGCTGTGCGGCCAGCCCTTGAATCGGTC
>CAMCNE010000076.1 GCA_945875935.1 Bordetella parapertussis | reverse complement strand
CCGGCCATGCCGGCGCATCCCGCCGCACGCGAGAGCAAAGCGCACAGCCGGGCCTGCAAGACGGGCGGCATGTCAGCGTCGTCATCAGGCGTGAGCACCTCGAAGGCCAGCGCCTGCATCGCGTCACCCGCGAGCATCGCCTGTGCCTGGCCAAACTGCACATGAACCGTGGGCTTGCCGCGGCGCAGCACATCGTTGTCCATGCAGGGCATGTCGTCGTGCACCAGCGAGTAGGCGTGGATCAATTCGACAGCGCACGCCGCACGCAGCGCCGCTTCGTGCAAGCCACCTGCCGCATGGGCCGCCGCCAACGCCAGCAAAGGACGCAGCCGCTTGCCACCGTCGAGCACGCCGTAGCGCATGGCCTGACCCAGACCGGCGGGCGCATCGGCCGGCACCCAAAGACCGAGCCGGTCTTCCACCGCGGCCAACTGTGCGCGCACCCACACGTCGAACTCTGCGTGGGCCATCGTCACGAAGCTGCCCAGGGTTTGAGATGCTCACCTTCGAGCACCTTGACTTGCTGCTCGACCGACTCGAGCCGCCCGCGGCAGAAGTTCAGCAGATCCGCACCGCGGCGGTATTGGGCGAGCAATTGATCGAGCGGCAGCTGGCCGGCATCCATCGCCGCAACGAGGGCCTCCAGTTCGGACATCGCCGCCTCATAGGTCTCGGGCACAGGCGCAACGGCAGGGTGCGCGGCGGTGGTTTGGGCGGGGGCAGGAGAGCTCTTGGGCATGGCTTTGGAACGGCTGGCGGATTGTAGACAGCCGACCTGTCAGGCCGACTCCCGGGGAAGCACTGCCGCGGCTGCCGCGCCGCCTAAAATCCGCGGGCCGCATCGGCCGTCGTCGAGCTCCAGCGGATCACCCACCAGCCTGTCCAGGAGAACCCACACAGCATGTCCGATCTGTCAGCCTCGCTCGGCGCCAAGCACCTGCGCGCGCAACACCGTGCAAGCAACAACGCCCTGCCCCTGCCCGCCTCGACCTATTTCGACGAAGCGATCTTCCAACGCGAGGCCGACACGCTCTTCAAGCACGGCCCGCGCTACCTCGGACATGAGTTGTCGGTGCCAGCGGCTGGCGATTACTACACGCTGCCGCAAGAAGGCGACGGTCGGGTGCTGGTTCGCACGCCCGACAGCGTCGAGCTGATCTCCAACGTGTGCCGCCACCGTCAAGCCTTGATGCTGCACGGTCGCGGCAACACCCGCAGCAACATCGTGTGCCCGCTGCACCGCTGGACTTACGACCTCAAGGGCGAACTGATCGGCGCGCCTCATTTCGCCGAGTCACCCTGCTTGCACCTGAACAACTACCGAACGCGCAGCTGGAACGGTCTGGTCTTCGAAGACAACGGGCGCGACATCGCCAACGACCTGCGAGCGCTCGGGGCACGTGCGGACCTTGATTTCTCCGGCCATGTGCTCGACCGCGTTCACGTGCATGAGTGCGAATACAACTGGAAGACCTTCATCGAGGTCTACCTCGAGGATTACCACGTCGGGCCGTTCCATCCGGGTCTGGGCAACTTCGTGGCCACCGACGATCTGCGCTGGGAGATGGGCCAGAACTATTCGGTGCAGACGGTGGGCGTGGCCACGGCCGCGGGCGAGGCTCTGGGCAAGGCGGGGTCGGACGTCTACCGCCGCTGGCATGACGAGGTCCTGCGCTACCAGCAGGAAAACCACGACGGTCGCCCTCCGAAACATGGCGCCATCTGGCTGACTTATTACCCCGGGGTGATGATCGAGTGGTACCCGAACACGCTGGTCGTCTCGACGCTGTACCCGCGCGGGCCTCGACACACCACCAACGTGGTCGAGTTCTACTACCCCGAAGAAATCGCCGCCTTCGAGCGCGAGTACATGGACACGCAGCAAGCCGCCTACCTCGAGACCTGTGTCGAGGACGACGAAATCGCGCTGCGCATGGATCAGGGTCGCGCGGCGCTGTGGGCGCGCGGCGACCATGAGGCCGGCCCCTACCAAAGCCCGATGGAAGACGGCATGGAGCAGTTTCACCTGTGGTACCGCGAGGCCATGGGCAGCGAGCTCGATGTGGCCGCCGAGCGTCCACCGAGCGGCTCGCGCCCTCCTCTGGCCGCAGCGGTCTGATCTGGATGGCCTCGGTGCACACCACGCTGATCACGGCCGAAGCGCTTCGCTCCATGCTGAATGCGGGCGAGCCGATGGTGATCATCGATGCCAGTTTCGATCTGGCCGATACGGCGGCCGGTGAACGCGCCTGCAGGCAAGCGCATCTGCCCGGTGCGCGCTACGTGCACCTCGAGCGTGACCTGTCGGCACCGCCCACCGGGCACAACGGCAGACATCCGCTGCCTGAGCGGGCGGCCTTTGCGGCGACCGCCGGTCGGCTGGGCATCACGCCCGAGACCCAGGTGGTGGTCTATGACCGCCAAGCGTCGATGTTCGCGGCGCGCGTGTGGTGGATGCTGCGCTGGCTGGGGCACGCACCGGTGGCGGTGCTCGATGGCGGCTGGTCGTCCTGGCAAGCCATCGGCGGCGCGGTGGAATCGGGCCCAGTCAGGGCTCAGCCGCAAGCGGCGTATCCGATCGCAGACACGCCGTCTGCGCTTGTCGCGACCATTGACGCGGACGCCTTGCTGGCTCGGCTCGGCCAACTCGCGCTGATGGACGCACGCGCACCCGAGCGCTTTCGTGGCGATGTCGAGCCGCTTGACGCACAGGCAGGCCACATCCCGGGTGCCTGCAACCGGTTCTTCAAGGACAACCTGACCGCACAGGGTCGCTTCAAGCCAGCCGAAGTGCTGCGCGAGGAATTCCTGACGCTACTGGCCTCGCAGCCTGCGGGCGATGTGGTCAACCAGTGCGGCTCGGGTGTGACCGCCTGCCACAACCTGCTCGCGATGACCGTGGCCGGGCTGGATGGCTCCCTGCTGTACCCAGGTTCATGGAGCGAGTGGTCGTCAGATCCAAGCAGGCCCATCGCCCGCGGCTGAACCGTCTTGCGGGGTTCACGCACTGGTTATCCCTGACAATGCAGGGATGGAATTGACGCTGCCCGAACGAAGCGAAATGGCCGATCCAGCCGCCCCGGGATGGCGCGGCCAACTGGCGGCCATCGACATGGGCTCCAACAGTTTCCGGCTTGAAATCGGCCAGCTCGAGGGGTTGCGCTACCGGCGCATCTCCTACCTGAAGGAAACCGTGCGGCTGGGCGCCGGGCTCGACGAGAACGGCCTGCTGACTGAAGAGGCGATGCTGCGCGGGCTGGCCTGCCTGCAGCGATTTGCCGACCGACTGAAGGGCTACTCGCCCATGCAAGTGCGTGCAGTCGCCACCCAGACGCTGCGCGAAGCGCGCAATCGCAACGCCTTTCTGGCACGCGCCGAAACCGCACTGGGGTATCCGATAGAAGTCATCTCTGGGCGAGAGGAAGCCCGACTGATCTTTGCCGGCGTGGGGCGTTTGCAGCCGTCAGACCAGCCTCGTTTGGTGATCGACATCGGCGGCCGATCGACCGAAATGATCGTCGGCCACGGCCGCAAGCCCCTGCGCGCCGAATCGTTTCAGGTTGGCAGCGTCAGCCTGTCAATGAAGTACTTTGGCAATGGCCGCTTCACCGAAGCCGCCTTTCGCGCCGCCCAGGTGGCCGCAGGTGCCGAGCTCGAAGAAGCGCTGGAGCCTTTTGCGCCGTCAAACTGGACGGAATCGCTGGGCTCGTCAGGCACCGTGGGTGCGGTGTCGCAGGTGCTGCTGGCCAACCGGATCACCGATGGCCACATCACGACCGAAGGACTGCGCTGGCTCATGGAGCAGTGCCTGAGCGCGGGCCGCATCGAACGCCTGGCCTTGCCTGGCCTGAAGGAAGACCGGCGGGCGGTGATCGCCGGCGGGCTGTCCATCCTCTACACGTTGGCCACGCAGTTTGGCGTCAAGGCGCTGGTGCCGGCGCGCGGGGCACTGCGTCAGGGGGTCATCTTCGACCTTGACGAACGCCTCAACGCCATCCAGCAGACTCACGATGCCGAGGACATGCGCGACAGCTCGGTGCGCGAGTTGCAGCGACGCTTTCTGGTCGATGAAGCGCAGGCCACACGGGTCGGCGAGGTCGCGCAGATGCTTTATGCCAGCGTGCAACCCACCGCCGGACGGGACGCACAGCGCGAACTGCACTGGGCCTGCGCGCTGCATGAGCTGGGCATGATGGTGTCGCACCACGACCACCATCGCCACAGCGCCTATGTGCTTGGCCACGTGGACGCGCCGGGCTTTTCGCAGTCTCAGCAGCGCCGCCTGGCCGAGCTGGTGCTGGCGCAACGCGGGGGCCTGCGCAAGGTCGAGTCCAGCCTGATGCAGCCCGATTTCGCCTGGCAGGCGATGTGTCTGCGACTGGCCATCATCAAGTGCCATGCGCGCGGCCCGGTCGACAGCCACGCGATCGCGCTGCGGCGCGCCGGCAACACCGCCACGCTGAGCTGGCAACCGGGCTGGTACGAGAAACACCCGCACACCCACTACCTGCTCAACGAAGAAGTGAGCGCCTGGCAGCGCAGCGCCACCTTGCAACTCGAGCTGCCTCGCGTGCCTGGCCCCTGACCCCTTTTAAAGAAAGTCGGGGGACTGCACCGCCAGCAGCACCACCTGGGCGCCTTCATCGCGAACACGATCGCGGTCGCGCAGCCACCACACCGCTCCCTTTTTCACCGACCAGGGCTGAGGCAGTTCGGTCATCAGCAGGGCCGCCGCCAGACCCAGTGTGGGCTGGTGGCCAACCACCAGCACCGGCTCTGTCGATTCAGGCCAGCGCGCTGCCGCAAGCAAGTCTTGAGCACTGTGCTCAGGCCCGAGCGCATCGACCGTCTTGAAATTCCTGCCCAATGCCTTGGCCGTTTGCTGACAGCGCAGTGCCGGGCTGACCAGGATGCGCGTCGTGTGCGCCATGCGCTGACTCAGCCATTCGGCCATCCGTTGGGCCTGCCGCTCACCCTTGGTGGTGAGCGCACGCTCCAGGTCCGTCTGGCCTTCCTTGATGACATGGGCCTCGGCGTGTCGCCACAAGATCAGATCCACCGGCTCATCCCCCCAACGAGGCCGAACGGCCTCGTCGCACCAGCGCCTGCTGCGCGCACACGCCGGCGCTGTCGATGCGCTGGTACGTACCATCGCTGTTGAGCATCCATGCGTCGCGCCGATCGTGCAGGTAAGGCACCAGACACTCATCGATCAACCGCTGACGCAGCGCCGCATCCTTCACTGGCCAGGCCACTTCGATGCGCCGCATCATGTTGCGGCTCATCCAGTCGGCGCTCGACAAGTAAAGCGCTTCATCGTCCTGGCCTGTGCCCCAGCGGAAGTACATCACCCTCGAGTGCTCAAGGAATCGCCCGACCACCGAGAGCACCCGGATGCGTTCGGTGGCACCGGGCACACCCGGGCGCAGCACGCAAGCACCACGCACGATCAGGTCGATCTCGGCACCCGCCTGGCCGGCTCGGATCAGCGCTTCGATCAAGGGCGCATCGGTCAGTGCGTTGATCTTGACGACGATGCGCGCCGGTGCGCCCTTGCGAGCGGCCTCGCCCACCTTGTCGATGGTCTGTATCAGCCAGCGGTGCAGCGTGAACGGAGCCTGCAGCATCTGGCGCAAGGGTTTCATGGTGCCCAGGCTGGCCAGTTGCTGGAAAACCGCATCGACATCGGCGGTCAGTTCGGCGTCGGCCGTCAGATAGCCGACATCGGTGTACAGACGCGCCGTCTTCGGGTTGTAGTTGCCGGTCGACAGGTGCGCATAGCGGCGCAGGCGCTGGCCGTGGCTGGTGGGCTCACGGCGGGTGACCAGCAGCAGCTTGGCGTGCGTCTTCATGCCGACCACGCCGTAGACCACCTGAGCGCCCACCGCCTCGAGCCGCTCGGCCCAGTTGATATTGGCCTCTTCATCGAAGCGCGCCTTCAGCTCGACCACCACCATCACTTCCTTGCCACGTCGTGCCGCCTCGATCAGCAGATCCATCAGCGGCGACTCGCTGCCGGTGCGGTAGATGGTTTGCTTGATCGCCAGCACGGCGGGGTCGTTGACGGCCTCGCGCAGAAACTGCACCACCGGATCGAAGGATTCAAAAGGGTGATGGAGCAGCACGTCGCCACGAGCCAGACTCTCGAACATCGACTGGTTGCGCGGCAAGCGCTTTTCCGGCCAGGCACCCTCGTGGGCTGTAAATCGCAAGTGCTGCAGCGATGAGCGGTCCACCACCTGATCGATCAGCTGGTTCAGCCGCACCAGATTCACCGGCCCGTTGACCCGGTACAGCGCGCCTTGCGGCAGCTCGAATTGGCGCAGCAAGAACTCCGACAGTGACGCCGGACAGGTGTTGACGACCTCAAGCCGGATCGCCTGGCCGAAGTGGCGAGAACTCAAACCCGATCGCAGGGCCTGGCGCAGGTTCTTGACGTCGTCCTCATCGACTTCGAGATCGGAATCACGCGTCACCCGAAACTGTGAAAACGCCTCCATCTCGCGCCCCGGAAACAACTCTTCGAGGTGCGCGCGGATCACACTGGTCAACAGCACAAAACCCTGCTTGCCCGGCACCAGCTTCTCGGGCAGCCGGATCACGCGCGGCAGCACCCGTGGCACCTTGACGATGGCGATGGTGTTCTCGCGGCCGAAGGCGTCCTTGCCGCCCAGGCGCACGATGAAGTTCAGCGCCTTGTTGGCCACCAGCGGGAAGGGATGCGAAGGGTCCAGCCCGATGGGCACGAGCAATGGCCGCACCTGTTTCTGAAAGAACTGGTTGACCCACTCTCGCTGCGCTTCGGTTCGGTCGGCGTGGCGCAGGATCACGATGCCTTCGCGCTCGAGCAGCGGCATCAGCTCGTCATTGAAGACGGCGTACTGATCGTCAATCAGGCGATGCGCATCTTCGGTGATGGTCTCGACATCACGGTCGGAAACGCCCGCGCCGGGCAACCGCGAAGCTTCCAGGTAATCGGCAAAGCGGACCTCGAAAAATTCGTCGATGTTCGACGAGACGATGCAGATGTAGCGCAAGCGCTCAAGCAGCGGTACGTCAGGGCGCAAGGCTTGCGCCAGAACGCGCCGGTTGAACTCGAGGATGGATGTTTCGCGACCCAGTCTGAGCGCTGGGTCATCGGGGGTGATCGTGGGGATCGGGAATACCCCGTCGGGGGCTGGTTCGGCTAAGCGGTCGGTAGACATCGGCCGATTTTAGGTAACTTGCTCGGCGCAGCCCTCAGGACAAAACCCCTGCCGTCACCCCGGCAGATTCGCCGGCAGGCACCCGAGACGGGACCTCAGGGGCCACTTTACGGGTGGGGTGGGCACGATCTGACCAATCGATGATTTCCAAACGCCCATCGGCATGCTCGACCAGCGCGGTCAGGCTTTCAACCCAGTCACCATCGTTGGCATAGGTGATGCCATCGATCTCACGCAGTTCGGCATGGTGAATGTGGCCGCACACCACACCGTGGGCGCCTCGCTTGCGAGCCTCGCGAGCGACTGCGAGTTCGAAATCTCCGACATAGCTGGCCGCGCGCTTGACCTTGAACTTGAGGTAGCGCGAAAGCGACCAGTACGGCAAGCCCATGCGCGCGCGCAACGAATTGAGGTGCTGGTTCAACTTCAGCACGAAGGTGTAGGCGGTGTCGCCCACATGCGCCAGCCAGCGCGCGCACTGGATCACGCCGTCGAACAGGTCACCGTGGGTGATCCACAGTTTGCGGCCGTCGGCCGTCTCGTGCAGCCATTCCTCGGCAACGTCCACGCCACCAAAGTTGTGCCCGAGGTAACGCCGCGCAAACTCATCGTGATTGCCGGGGATGAAAACAACCTGCGTGCCCTTGCGGGCCTTGCGCAGCAGTTTTTGAACCACGTCGTTGTGAGCCTGCGGCCAGTACCAGTTGCGCCGCAACTGCCAGCCGTCGATGATGTCGCCGACCAGAAACAGATGGTCGCTTTCGAAGTTCTTCAGAAAGTCGAGCAGGGCCTGCGCCTGACAACCCGGGGTGCCCAAGTGCACGTCTGAAATCCAGACCGTGCGGAACTTCAGCTTTCCCTCGCTGCTGTCGTCACCGCCGTCAGATGCAGAGAAGGAGCCCGGGGACTCCGACCATGCCTTGAAAAAGGGCTGATCAATCTGCATGGGTCACGAGTGTCCCGGCCAAATGTGACGTGCTGGTGGCGGCGCAAGGAATTGTTCGTGGCGTGCGCCCAACGCCGGGTCACGAACTGCGCAAGTCACCACCGCACCGCGTCAGCGGTGCACCCTGAGACGTGCCGGCAACTCGAGCACGGCGGGGTCGACCGAGCGTCGATCGAGGCTGAGCCCCCCATGCAGCGCCGCATGGATCAGCCGCTGCAGTGTTTGCGCGTGCGGGGTGACCGGGCCGAAGAACAAGACCTCGTCGCCGCGGGCCATGAGCAAGGTCGGAAAGTTCTCGACGTCTATCGCGCCCATGGCATCGGCCTGATCCTCGACGTCGACCCAAAGCCCCTGCACGCCCGCATCATCAAGGGCCAACAACACCTGATCGAACACCTCGCGATAGCCATCACAGGTGCGACACCATTGCGCGCACAGACAGGCCACCGTGAGCCGGATGTCAGGCGCTGGGGCTGGCGAGGCGGCACTCATCGCATCAGCCGCCAGAGCGTTTGACCGTCAAGCCGGCGGCTTGCAGGAACAGCACGATGCGATCACGGTGATCGCCCTGGATCTCGATCGCGCCGTCCTTCACGGTGCCACCCGATCCGCAGGCAGCCTTCAGTTCGCGAGCGGTCTTGTCCAGAGCATCCATGTCCAGCGGCAATCCGCGAACCACCGTGACGCCCTTGCCCTTGCGTCCCTGCGTCTCGCGCGATACGCGAACAATGCCGTCCGTTTTTGGGGGGCTGGACTCAGCAGCGCACCGGCAGGCTGCCATCGGTTGACGGCAACCTGGGCACATTCGACCGCTGTCGGTCGAGTAGACAAGACCTCCTTCGGCGCTGCGGTTTTTCATTTGATGAGCTCTCGGCGGAGTTGTCAGGTGATCGCTTGATTTTCGACGCTCGCGCAGCCTGCCTCGCGAAGCACGCTTTCCAGCGGGCCCGATGCGCTCACCCGGCCTGACTCCATCAGCACGAGATGGCTCGCCAGTTGTCGCACCTCGTCCATCGCGTGACTCACGTAGATGACGGGTATCGCCAGCGCTTCGTGCAGCCGTCGCAGACATGACAACACTTCGGCCTTGCGCGGCGCATCAAGGCCAGTGAGCGGCTCGTCGAGCAGCAGCAGTTGCGGGCTGGTGAGCAACGCGCGAGCGACGGCCACACGCTGGCGCTCGCCACCCGAAAGTCCATCCGTATCCCGCGACATCAGCGCTGAGAGATTCAACAGCGTCACGGCCTGCTCGAGCGACACGCGGCGCGAGGCTGGCTCCAAGCGCTTCAAGCCAAATTCGAGGTTGCGGCGCACGTCGAGATGCGCAAAGAGCGAGGCTTCCTGGCTCACATAGCCCACCGCACGTTGGTGTGCCGCCATGAAGCGCCCCGTGGAGTCGTCTTGCCAAACCTTGTCGTCGACCACCACGTGTCCGGCCGGGCGCAACAACCCCGCAATGGCCCGAAGCACCGTCGTCTTGCCACAGCCCGACGGACCCACCAGCGCGGTGGCCTGGTCAGCCGGCAGTTGCAGCGCCACGTCCAGCGTGAAATCGCGCCGCTTCAGTCGCAGTTGAATGTCGATCACTGCGGTTCGTCGCGCTTCGGTCGGTTCACCAAAGACAGCGCCAGCGCCACCACGAAGGCGAACAGCAGCATCCCGATGGCGAGCCGGTGTGCGGCGGGGTATTCGCCGGCCTCAACATGGTCATAGATCGCAACTGACAGCACCCGCGTCTCGCCCGGGATGCTGCCGCCGATCATCAACACCACGCCAAATTCGCCCACCGTGTGCGCGAATCCCAACAAGATCGCGGTGATAAAACCGGGACGAGCAAGCGGCACCGCCACGCTGAAAAACCGATCAATGGGACCCGCGCGCAGCGTTGATGCAGCCTCCAGCACCTTCTCGGGTATGGCCTCGAAAGCCTGCTGAAGTGGTTGCACCACAAACGGCATCGAATAGATCACCGAAGCCACGACCAGCCCGCCAAAGGTAAACGGCAAGCGACCCCAACCCATGGCTTGGGTGAACTGCCCGACGGGACCCTGTGGCCCGAGCATCAGCAAAAGATAAAACCCCAGCACCGTGGGTGGAAGCACCAAAGGCATCGCAATCAAAGCGGCCCACAGGGGCTTGAGCGGAGAACGGCTGCGCGCAAGGCACCACGCCAGCGGCGCACCGCAAAGCACCAGCACCAGCGTCGTGACGGTGGCCAGCCGCAAGGTGAGGCCCACCGCGCTCCACTCGGCCGCACTCACTCAGAGCGCTCTGCGGTCATATGGCGTATCCGTGGGCGCGGATGATGCGCCGTGCCGGCTCGCTGTTCAGATAGGCCATGAATGCCAGCGCGGCTGGGTTTGCCTTGCCCGCTTTCAGCAGCACCGCATCTTGCCGAATCTCTCCGTACAACGATGGCGGCACCATCCAGTAGGAACCCTGGACATCCTGGCCTTGTTTGGCGATTTGCGACCAAGCCACAAAACCAAGTTCGGCATTCCCGGTGGCCACGTAGCCATAGGCCTGCGCGATGCTTTG
>CAMCNE010000075.1 GCA_945875935.1 Bordetella parapertussis | reverse complement strand
TCGATCCGGCCTTCACTGGCGCGCGAATTCTGGCGACAGGCACCGCTCACGCAGCGATCGCTTGAAACCGCCCAGGGTTGTGTATTTTCAGCAGGCGTCGGCGAGGCGCCGCTGTTGCGCCAGGCCACCTTCACGATGTGGGAAAGCATTGCGCACATGGATGCCTATGCGCGCAGCGGTGCGCACCTCGATGCCATCAAGCTTGCCAAGCTGAACAACTATTTCTCCGAGTCCATGTTCGTGCGTTTCGCCCCCTCCGGTGCTCGGGGGGTCTGGCTGGGGCGCTCGTATGGCTGAGGCCATGCGCACACACCGCGTGGTGGTGGTCGGTGCTGGTGTGGCCGGGCTGGTGAGTGCGCTCATGCTCGCTTGCCGCGGCTTGCAGGTCACTTTGGTCGAGCGAGCCGAAACCCCCGGCGGCAAGATGCGTCAGGTGATGGTGGATGGCGCGGCCATCGATTCGGGGCCCACCGTGTTCACCATGCGCTGGGTTTTCGATCAGATCTTTGAAGCCGCTGGCACCTCGCTGGAGCAGCAGTTGCGGCTGCAGCCACTGGGCGTTCTGGCGCGCCACGCCTGGGGCGCTGATGCTCGGCTGGATCTTTTTGCGGATGCGGCTCGTTCGACCGAGGCCATCGGCGAGTTCGCCGGTCCGCAAGAGGCCAGGCGTTTCGTGCAGTTCTGCGACCAGGCCAAGCGTGTCTATGACGCGCTCGAGGGCCCGTACATCCGATCCGAACGGCCGACCATGCTCAGCATGGCGCGCGATCTCGGTGCGGGCGGTCTGGGTGTGCTTGGCGGACTGGGTCCGTTCTCGTCGCTGTGGCAAACGCTGTCAAAACATTTCCGCGATCCTCGCCTGCAGCAGCTGTTCGGCCGCTACGCCACCTACTGCGGATCGTCGCCCTTTGCCGCACCGGCCACGCTGATGCTGGTGGCGCAAGTCGAGATGGATGGTGTGTGGGCGGTGGAGGGCGGGATGCTTGCGGTGGCGCAGGCATTGGCCCGCGTGGCCGCTCAGCGCGGCGTGCAGTTGCGCTTCGGTCAGGGCTGCGACGAGGTGCTCGTTCGCGGCGGCCGTGCCTGCGGCGTGCGTCTGGCGGGCGGTGAAGTCATCGAGGCCGACTCCGTGGTCTTCAACGGGGATGCAGCGGCTCTGGCGCAAGGTCTGCTGGGTCAGCCGTCTCGCCAGGCCGTGCCTGCGGTGGCCGCATCGCAGCGGTCCCTGTCGGCCATGACCTGGTCGATGCACGCCGCCACCTCGGGCTTTCCGCTGGTGCGGCACAACGTGTTTTTCAATTCTGACTACGCGAGCGAGTTCAAGGACATCTTCGAGCGGCAGCGCCTGCCCCGCGAGGGCACGGTGTATGTCTGTGCTCAGGACCGCGATGACAACGCTTCACTGCCTGATGCGTCCCGACCCGAACGCCTGCTTTGCCTTGTCAACGCGCCCGCCACCGGTGACTTGACTTCCCTGACCCCGACGGAGATTGATACATGCGAGCGGACACACTTCGCCTTGATGCAGCGCTGCGGCCTGAGCATCGAACGGCAAGCGCACAACACGGTGCTGACGACGCCGGCCGACTTTCATCGACTGTTCCCGGCCACCGGGGGAGCGCTCTATGGCCAGGCGTCCCACGGCTGGATGGGGCCTTTCAATCGGCCAGCCTCGGCGAGCCGGGTGCCGGGGCTGTATCTGGCGGGGGGCAGCGTGCATCCGGGGCCCGGGGTGCCGATGGCGGCCATGTCGGGGCGACTGGCGGCAGAGACGCTGGTGGCGCACCTCGATTCGACCAGCCGGTCGCGCCGGGTGCATATCTCTGGTGGTACATCGACGCGATCAGCGACTGCGGCCAGCACGCGCTGACCATCATTGCCTTTGTCGGCAGCGTTTTTTCGCCTTACTACCGCTGGGCGCGCCGCAAGGGCGCGGTCGATGCCGAAAACCACTGCTCGATCAATGTCGGGTTGTACGGCAAGGCGGGCAAACGCTGGACCATGACCGAGCGCAGCCGTGCCAGCGTTCACCGGGATGCCGACAGGCTGGTGATCGGGCCGAGCCAACTGGCCTGGGATGGCCAGTGCCTGACGATAGACATCGATGAGGTGGGCGTGCCGATTCCGCATCGGGTGCGCGGGCGCGTTCGTGTGCACCCGCAGGGGCTGTGCCGTTTCAATGCATCGCTCGACGATGGCGGCCGGCACCGCTGGGGCCCCATTGCGCCTTGCGCCCGGGTCGAGGTCGAATTTGCCTCGCCGGGCGTGAAATGGGCGGGGCACGCCTATCTGGACAGCAACGAAGGCGATGAGCCCATCGACACGCCCTTCGTCGAATGGGACTGGTCGCGCGCCCCGCTCAAGGACGGCAGCACCGGCGTGATCTACGACGTGAGGCAAAAGCGCGGTGACGACCGTGTGATCGCTGTGCGCTTCATGCCGTCGGGCGAGTTCGAGCACTTCAGCCCGCCCAAGCGGCAGCCACTGCCGACCACCGCATGGCGCATTGGCCGCACCATGCGCACCGACGAGCGTCAGCCAGCCAAGGTCACGCAAACGCTTGAGGACACGCCGTTTTATGTGCGCTCGGTGGTGGCCTCATCGCTGCTGGGCGAGTCGGTGGAGTCCGTGCACGAGACCCTCAATGTGCCGCGGCTGGTGTCCACCTCAACGCAGTTGATGCTGCCTTGGCGCATGCCCCGCGTGAGGTGATGGGACCGCGCCCTGGCGCTGTCGCCAGGGGCCGGGTTTACCGCCGCCAGCCGGTGTAGGCAGAGGGCTGCTGAACGCCTGCGCCAGCGAATGAATTGCTGGCACGGTTGCGCTCTTCGATCTTTTCGAACAAACCGATGGCCCAGGTGGCCCGCTCGTCGAAGCGCTTGCCTTTCACGGGCTGCACCTGCCGGTTCGCCACGGCTGTGGCGATGGTTTGCGCGCTGTCGAGCGACGCCGTGTCGTCGGCAGAGGCTGCATCGACCAGATACTGAATCGCGGCCAGTGGCGTGAGAGTCGTTGCAGCGCTCCGGCGGCGAGCCGGGGAAAGCGCCACTGCACCCAAGGCGATGGCCATCAGAGCCAGCTTGCGCTGCGTGGACACATAGGCACGCCGACCCACCGAGTCGCAGCCGGCGCGTTCGATTTCGCGGCCAATTTCCGAGTACACAAGCCGTGCAGCTTGAATCGCCGGGCGGCAGTCGCGCGGCAGCGCGGCGATGCCCAGCGCTGCGCGTTCGTACAACTCATCGGCAGCAGCCAGCAAGCGCTTGATGACGCTGGCGAGTTCGGGGCTGAAGCAGGGGTTTTGCAACCATGCGTCCGGATCGATGCCCGCCTCGCGCATCCAGTTGCGCGGCAGGTAAAGCCGTCCGGCCAGCGCGTCTTCGCCCACATCACGTGCGATGTTGGTCAACTGCATGGCCACGCCCAGTTCGCAGGCACGCGCCTGTGCTTTCGGGTGGCGCGTGCCCATGATGATGGCCATCATCGAGCCCACCGTGCCCGCCACGCGCGCGCCGTAGGCGTGCAACTCCTCGATGCTGTCGTAGCGACGTTGTTGCAGATCCCATTCGAAGCCCTCGAGCAGCGCATCGAGCAGCGACTTCGGAATGCCGAAGCGGGCAACCACCCCAGCCAGAGCGCGGTCTGCCGGCACCTGGGATGGGCGCCCTTCGTAGATGCGCTGCAGCCGGTTTTGCAGGTGCTGCAATGCACCGAAGGGGCCGCCAAACAGGTGGGCGTCAAGGTCGATGGTGTCGTCGGCCAGTCGGCAAAACGCGTACAGCGCGGTGGCCGGCGCGCGCACCCGGCCGGGCAGCACCATCGACGCAGCGAAGAAGCTCTTGGAGCCGGTTCGCATCAGGTCTTCGCAGTCCTGCAGGTCCATGCGCTGACGCGTCAGGAGGCTGTTCTCGGCGCTGCGATCGGAGTGTGCATTCGCCACTTGCGTGTCGGCCAAAGCGGAGGCGTGAGCTGGGTTCATGCGAATTCCGATGGGGTGAGGGCTCAGGAACGACGAGCCGTGTTCGTTGCGAAGGATGAGGCCTGGGGCACCACCGATTCGAGCGCCTTGGCCGAGCCCAGCACGCCCGGCACACCCGCGCCCGGGTGGGTGCTGGCGCCGACCATGAACAGCCCGTCGATGTCCTCGCTGCGGTTGTGCGGCCTGAACCAGGCGCTTTGCAGCAGGACGGGCTCCAGCCCGAAAGCCGCACCCTTGTAGGACAGCAAGCGGTCGTGGAAATCCTGCGGTGTCGTCATCAGCGAGGTGGCGATGTGCTTTTGGAAGCCGGGCATCACCTTGCGATCGAGCGCATCGGCAATCGCCTGCCGGTAGGGCTCGGCCTGCGCGCGCCAGTCGGTTCCGCTGTCGAGGTGAGGTACCGGCGCCAGCACGTAGAACGTGTCGCAACCGGGGGGCGCCATCGAGGGATCGGACGCCGTCGGACGATGCAGGTACAGGCTGAAGTCTTCGGCCAGCACTTGATGCTTGAAGATGTCGTTGAGCAACTCGCGATAGCGCGGACCCAGCACCATCATGTGGTGCGGCACGTCGGGATACTGGCAGTCAGTGCCGAAGTACCAGACAAACAGGCTCATCGAATAGCGGCCTTTGTCGATCTTGCGGTCGGTCCAGTGTTTGCGGTACTCGGGCGAGATCAGATGGCGGTAGGTCCAGGCGGTGTCGGCGTTGGACACGACGATGTCCGCATCGATGCGCTCGCCGCTGGCCAGGGTGACGCCGGTGGCGCGTGGCTTTCCTGATGTCGCGCTCACGCAGTTGATTTGACGCACCTCTGAGTTGAGTCTCAGGCGCCCACCGCTGCCTTCAAGCAGGCCGACCAGCCCCTTGACCAGCGCTCCGGTGCCGCCCATCGCCCAGTGCACGCCGAACTTGCGCTCCAGCGCGGTGATCAGGCTGTAGACGCAGGTCACGGCAAACGGATTGCCACCGATCAGCAGCGGATGAAAGCTCATCACGATGCGCAACTTGTCGTTGCTCAAGTGCTTGGCAGCCATGGAGTACAGGCTGCGCCAGGCGCGCATCTTCACCATCGACGGCAACGCATCCATGAGGTCGCCCACGGTGTCGAAGGCCACCGTGGCGAGTTCTTCGAAACCGAGCTTGTAGCAGCGGTCCGACTCGGCCATGAAGTCGTCAAAGCCGGCGAGGTCCGCAGGACAAAAACGTGCGACCTCAGCGCGCATGGCGACCAGATCGTTGTTGTAGTCGAAGTGACTGCCATCGTCGAACTGGATGCGATAGAAGGGATCGAGTGCGCGCAGTTCGATGTCATCGGACATCTTTTTGCCGCACAAGGCCCAAAGCTCTTCGAGCATGAAGGGCACGGTGATGATGGTGGGGCCCGCGTCGAAGATGTAGCCGTCCTGACGGTGCACATAGGCGCGACCACCCGGGGCGTCGAGCTTTTCGAGCACCGTCACCTGATAGCCCAGGGCCTGCAGTCGGACCCCTGCGGCCAGTCCGCCAAAGCCGCTGCCGATGACCAGCGCGGTGGGTTTGTGTCCGGCTGACGTGCGAATGACATCGTCACCGGCGGCCAGCATGTTGTGCTCAAGGATGGAAGCTGGCTTCATCGGTGTGGAGTCTCCGCGCTGACTGCGTTGCGGTTGCTGAGGGATTTCGATAACCCGTCTTAGTGTAAGTTTAGATTGACACTATTTTGTGTCAAGCCCAGAATGACCCGCATGTCGACCAAAGCATTGCCCTCGTCACGTGCGGTTCCTGAACTGCGCGTGGTGGCTGAATTGCTCAAGCCCATCACGTGGTTTCCGCCCATGTGGGCCTTCTCCTGCGGCGTGATCGCATCGGGCGTCGCGTTCGAAGGTCACTGGTTCACCATCATCGTCGGCATCTTGCTGGCCGGCCCCTTGGTGTGCGCCAGCAGCCAGGCGGTCAATGACTGGTTTGATCGCCATGTGGACGCCATCAACGAGCCAAACCGACCGATTCCCTCAGGTCGCATGCCGGGCATGTGGGGGCTGTACATCGCCATCATCTGGACGTGCTTGTCGCTGGCCGTGGCGGCCACGCTCGGCACCTGGGGCTTTGCGGCCGGCGCCCTCGGTCTTTTGCTGGCCTGGGCCTACAGCGCACCGCCGCTGCGTTTGAAACTCAACGGCTGGTGGGGCAACGCGGCGTGTGGTCTTTGTTATGAGGGCCTGGCTTGGGTGACCGGCGCGGCGGTGATGGCGGGCGGATCGATGCCTGACGCTCGATCGCTTTTGCTGGCCGGTTTGTACAGCGCAGGCGCCCACGGAATCATGACGCTGAACGACTTCAAGGCGGTCGAGGGTGACCGGGTGATGGGCGTGCGCTCGTTGCCTGTGCAACTCGGTGTTCAGCGCGCTGCGCAGGTTGCTTGTGCCGTGATGATGCTTCCGCAGGTGGCGGTCTTGCTGCTGCTGCTGAACTGGGGCGCCGACGGCCAGGCCATCGCGGTGTGTTGTCTGATGGTGGGCCAGGCCGTGCTGATGGCGCGCTTCCTGAAAGATCCCATCAAGCAGGCACTTTTCTACAGCGGCTTTGGTGTGCCGCTGTTTGTCTGCGGCATGATGGTCAGCGCCTTCGCCCTGCGTTCTCTGGTGAGTGCGGCATGAGTGCTGCGACGGCCAACGGCAATTTCGGCTGGCTGGACATTGCGCGGCTGGGGCTGGTTCAGGCCTGTCTCGGCGCGGTGGTGGTGATCACCACGTCCACCCTCAACCGTGTGATGGTGGTCGAGCTGGCTTTGCCGGCGCTGCTGCCGGGCGTGTTGGTGGCCTTGCATTACCTGATCCAGGTGGTGCGGCCACGCATGGGTCACGGCTCCGACATCGGTGGCCGCCGCACCCCTTGGATGATCGGCGGCATGGCGACGCTTGCGGTTGGCGGGGTCACCTCGGCAGCCGCCACCGTGTGGATGGCCACTCAGCCAGCTGCCGGCATGGCGCTCGCGGTGCTGGGTTTTTCGATGATCGGATTGGGTGTGAGCGCCTGCGGCACGTCGCTGCTGGTGCTGCTGGCCAAGCGCGTGGTTGAAAACCGCCGTGCCGCGGCCGCCACCATCGTCTGGATGATGATGATCGTGGGCTTCGCCGTCACCGCTGGGGTGGCTGGCAAATTGCTCGATCCCTACACGCCCGAGCGGCTGCTGATGGTCAGTGGCGGCGTGTCAGCGCTGGCGTTCACGTTGACGCTGATCGCGCTGTGGGGACTGGAGCGTCGCGCAGATGAGCAAAGACTGACTGACTGTGCAGCGCAGCCGAAAAGCGCGGCGGTTCCCTTCGCGGCGGCGCTGTCTCAGGTCTGGCGCGACGACGCGGCGCGCCGGTTCACCATCTTCGTGTTTGTCTCCATGCTGGCTTACAGCTCGCAGGATCTGATCCTCGAGCCGTTTGCAGGTTCGGTGTTTGGCTACACGCCGGGCCAATCGACTCAGCTGTCTGGCGTGCAGCATGGTGGCGTGCTTTTGGGCATGGTGCTGGTGGCCGTGGCGGGCAGTGGTGTGCTCGGGCGCGCGCTGTCGCGGCTGGGTCTTCGCCACGGTTGCGAGCGCTTGGGTTCTTTGCGTATCTGGACGGTGGGCGGCTGCCTGGCCTCAGCGCTGGCACTGCTCGGTCTGGTGGTCGCTGGCTTGTCCGGTGGCGCCTGGCCGCTGGCGGCCACGGTGTTCGTGATGGGCGCGGCCAACGGTGCGTTTTCGATCGCCGCCATCGGCTCGATGATGAGCCTGGCCGGCCAAGGTCAACGCTCGCGTGAGGGCGTGCGCATGGGCCTGTGGGGTGCGGCTCAGGCGGTGGCCTTCGGCTTGGGCGGGGTGGTCGGCACCGCTGCGAGCGACTTGTCACGCTGGTTGATCGGTGAGGTCGGGCCCGCTTACTCCGCCGTATTTGCATTCGAGGCCGCGCTGTTTGTGCTGGCCGCCTGGCTGGCTTTTCGCAGTATTGCGCTGCCAAGCCCGTCTCAAAAATCACTTGTCGATTCCGAGCCACCGCACGGCAGCGGTGTGCCGGTTCTGTCTGTTCAGTGAAGTGCCGTGAAAAACCCCCAAGCCGGTGACCGAAGCGTCGCCATGAAATCAAGGTGAATGCCATGAATTCCAATGAGACTTTTGATGTGGTGATCGTGGGCGGTGGACCCGCCGGTGCGACTGCTGCACACGATCTGGCGCGGCAAGGCCGCTCTGTGATGCTGCTGGACCGGGCCGGTCGCATCAAACCTTGCGGCGGTGCCATCCCGCCGCGGCTGATCAAGGACTTCGAGATCCCTGATGAACTGCTGGTGGCCAAGGCGCGTTCGGCGCGCATGATCTCGCCCAAGGACAAGCGTGTTGACATTCCGATCGAAGACGGGTTCGTCGGCATGGTCGACCGCGATGTGTTTGATGAATGGCTGCGCGAGCGTGCGGCCTCGGCGGGCGCGGTTCGTCGTTCAGGCACCTTCGAGAAACTCACGCGCGATGACGATGGCGTGAGCGTCGTGCATTACCTCGACCGCACCGGGCGCGACCGTCGCGGCGCCAACGAGGTCAGCACCGGTGAGGGGCAACTGGTGAGCGTGCGCGCGCGAACCATCATCGGCGCCGACGGCGCCAAGTCCAAGGTGGCCAGCCAGGCTGTGCCGGGCGCCAAGGACACCGAGTACGTGTTTGCCTATCACGAGATCGTGCGAGCCCCTGAAGTCAAGCCTGCCGGTTACGACGGCTCGCGCTGCGACGTGTACTACCGCGGCAGCGTGTCGCCAGACTTCTACGGTTGGGTCTTTCCTCATGGCGACACGCTGAGCATCGGCACCGGCAGCGCTGACAAGGGTTTTTCGCTGCGTGGCGCGGTGGGCGATCTGCGTTCGGCCGCGGGTCTCGGCAACACCGAAACGCTGCGCCGCGAGGGCGCGCCCTTGCCGATGAAGCCACTGCGTTGCTGGGACAACGGCCGCGATGTGGTGCTGGCTGGCGATGCGGCAGGCGTGGTGGCGCCAGCGTCTGGTGAAGGCATTTATTACGCGATGGCCGGAGGCCGGCTGGCCGCCGAGTCGGTCGAGGCGCTGTTGAGCACTGGCAATGTGAAGTCGCTGGCGCTGGCTCGCAAGCGCTTCATGAAGGCTCACGGAACGGTGTTCCGCGTGCTCGGCATCATGCAGTGGTTCTGGTACTCGAACGACAAGCGTCGCGAGAGCTTCGTCAAGATCTGCGAGGACAAAGACGTGCAGCAACTGACCTTCGAGTCGTACATGAACAAGGAATTGGCACGCAAGAAGCCGATGGCCCATGTGCGCATCTTCCTGAAGGACATGGCGCACTTGATGGGCTTCGCGCGCGCCTGATGTCCTGGGGCGAGTGGCTGACTCCGGAGCGTTTGATCACACTGGTGATCTCGGTCACGCTGCTCGAAGGTCTGGGCTTGTGGCTCTACCGCGCAAGAACCGGCAAGGGCGTGCCCGGGAGTGAATTCATCGCCAACTGGGTCTCAGGCCTGTGCCTGATGCTGGCCTTGCTGAGTGCGGTCCGCGGCTCGTGGTGGGTCTGGGTATCGATGTGGCTGCTGGCCTCGGGGCTGGCCCACTGGAGCGACGTCTGGCGTCGTTGGCAGCGCTGAGGCCAGCGGCAAAGAAAAAGGCCGGTGCGTGGTAGCGCTCCGGCCTTTTCATCGGGACGCCCTGAATGCGTCCCACCAAGCAGCTGATCGCGAGATCAGGCGGCCTTGGGTGCGTGGGCGCTGCACCAGCCCTTGGTAGCGACCTGCTTGCCTGCGAACAACGGGCAACCGCCTGCTGCATCGGTAGGCTTGCCCTGGAACAGGGCACAGTTGCCGCAAATCTGCGCGGGCTTGTGGGCGGGATACTTTTTGGCGTCGACCTTGGTGGTGTCAGCCTTGTAGCCCAGGGACACGGCATTTGCGTCGCTCTCGGCGACCATGGTGGCTGCCGTGGCCTGCGATGCTGCGGCCAGGGCGCTGCCGCCGACAACCACTTGCATCATGAAAGTACGACGGTTGGTGTTGCTCATGAGGGAATCTCCGTTGTTGGGTTCTTCTCTAACGTCCGACAACTGCATCGGATGACAAATTCTGCCCCAATCGGTGTGTTCGGTCATTCCGGCTCGGCGATGCGCTGGTCTGTGGTCGCGCAGCTGCCTCTCGCGTTACTCCGGGTGGGCCCCGATCGGCCGGCTCCTAGAATCTTATGCAACGCTGCGCAGGCTCCACTCAGGATTTTTGATGCCATCCAACCGCCGAACGACCGCAGATGCCAAATCACCGAGCGCGCCGCATGAGCCGCAGCCCGCGCAGACACCGGACGCCGAGCCCCAAGGCGCTGACGTCAGGGTTCTGAAGAAGTACCCCAACCGGCGGCTCTACGACACCACCGCCAGCTGCTACATCACGCTGGCAGACGTCAAGAAAATGGTGATGTCGGGCGAGGCTTTCTTGGTGCGTGACGCCAAGACCTCGGAAGATCTCACCCGCAGCATCTTGTTGCAGATCATTCTTGAAGAAGAAACCGGCGGCGTGCCGATGTTCTCGAGCCAGATGCTCGCGCAGATCATCCGCTTCTACGGCCACACCATGCAGGGCATGATGGGCTCGTACCTTGAGAAAAATCTGCAGACCTTCACCGACATTCAGGCTCGTCTGGCTGAACCTTCCCTGGGTCTGTACGACACGGCGGTCCCCACGCCCGAGGTCTGGGGACAGTTTCTCAACGGTCAGGCTCCCGCGGTGCAGGGCTTGATGAGCAACTA
>CAMCNE010000074.1 GCA_945875935.1 Bordetella parapertussis | reverse complement strand
ATTCACCACCTCAAGCACCTGCAAAGCGGGCATCAGTCGTCGGTTGTTGACTTTTCGGTGATCAACCTCGACTCCGTGTTTTTCACGGTGGTTCTGGGTTTTGTCGGCTGCCTGCTGCTTTGGCTCGCCGCGAGCAAGGCGACCTCGGGTACCCCGGGGCGGTTCCAGGCGGCGGTTGAGATGCTCGTTGAGATGGTTGACTCTCAAGCCAAGGGCATCGTTCACAGCGCTGCGAGTCGCAGGATGGTTGCTCCGCTGGCGCTGACCGTTTTCGTGTGGATTTTTCTGCTCAATGCGATGGACATGCTGCCCGTCGACCTTCTGCCTTGGGTGGGTGAGCATGTGTTCGGTCTGGACTACCTGCGCGTGGTTCCGACGGCTGACTTGTCCATCACGATGGGTTTGTCGATTGGCGTGTTGCTGGTCTGTCTTTTCTACAACGTGAAGATCAAGGGGGCGGGCGGTTGGGTGCATGAGCTTTTCTCTGCACCGTTTGGCGACAAGTGGTTCCTGTACCCAGTCAACTTCCTCATGCAGATCATCGAGTTCGTGGCCAAGACGGTTTCCCACGGCATGCGGCTGTTCGGAAACATGTACGCCGGCGAATTGATCTTTATGCTGATCGCCCTCATGGGCGGCGCTTTCACACTGTCTGGTACCGGTATCGCCCTGTTTTTGGGGCACATCGTTGCCGGTACGGTGTGGACCATCTTTCACATCCTGATCATCACGTTGCAGGCCTTCGTGTTCATGATGTTGACGCTGGTTTACATCGGTCAGGCGCACGACGCGCATTGATTCGGAATTCGTTCTTCTCGTTTTCTTTTCCCTCTCGTTATAAAACCACTTAGGAGTCATCATGGAAGTCATCAGCTTTGTTGCCCTCGCCGCCGGCTTGATCATTGGTCTCGGTGCCGTTGGCGCTTGCATCGGCATTGGCATCATGGGCAGCAAGTACCTTGAATCTGCCGCCCGTCAGCCGGAACTCATGAACGAGCTGCAGACCAAGATGTTCTTGCTGGCCGGTCTGATTGACGCTGCATTCATTATTGGTACCGGTATTGCTCTGTGGTTCGCAACGGCCAATCCGTTTCTGGCCCAGATCGCCAACCTGCCCAAGTAAGTCCCTCGCGCAGGCGCGCCATTGAGGCGCCGCCTGCCTTGATCCACTCAGCTTCAAAGGCAACAACGTGAGCATCAACGCTACGCTGATCGCGCAACTGATCGTGTTCCTGATCCTGGTCTGGTTCACGATGTCGTTTGTGTGGCCGCCCATCGTCAAGGCGCTTGACGAGCGCGCCCAGAAGATTTCGGAAGGTTTGTCCGCAGCCGACAAGGCGAAGGCTGACCTTTCCATGGCCAATAAACGTGTCGAAGAGCAGTTGTCAGCTGCTCGCACCGATGCCGCCCAACGCCTGGCAGATGCCGAGCGCTTGGCTCAGTCGATGATTGAAGACGCCAAGGCACGCGCCAACGATGAAGGCATCAAGATCGTCGCGGCGGCCAAGGCCGAGGCTGCACAGGAAGCCCTGAAGGCGCGCGAGACCTTGCGCGAACAAGTCGCTTTGCTGGCCGTCAAGGGCGCTGAGCAGATCCTCAAGCGAGAGGTCAACGCCAGCGTTCATGCCGATTTGCTGGATCGTCTGAAGGTCGAGCTGTAAATCATGGCCGAACTTGCCACACTCGCCAGGCCCTACGCCGAGGCATTGTTTGAGGTCGCCGCCAAGGGCGATGTGAAAGCCGCATCGCAGCAAATCGATGCGCTCGCGGCAGTGGCCTCTGACGAAGGGCTCAGGCAGTTTGCCGACAGCCCGAAAATCAGCTCGCAGCAGGTCTTCGACCTGATTGCTTCGGTGGTGTCCATCCCGATGTCACCCATGCTGCAAAACCTGCTGCATACGGTCATCGAAAACGGAAGGCTCACCGTGCTGCCAGAAATTGCGGCGCAGTTTCACGCCTTGGCGAATGCGGGTGCTGGTGTGTCGGACGCAATGGTTTCCAGCGCGTTTCCCATCGAATCCTCGCAGCTTCCAGAGGTGGTGGCCGCGTTGGAGCGACGCTTTGGACGCCGGCTGAACGTCACCGTAGCGGTTGAGCCCGAACTGATTGGCGGCATCCGTGTGGTGGTCGGCGACGAGGTCATGGACACCTCGGTGAAGGCTCGCCTTGAACAAATGAGGGTCGCGCTCACGGCCTGAAGGCCGCGACGCATCCAGGTCACACCCCCGTCGTCCAAGCTGACGAACCGCACCTGAAGCAGGCCGCGAGTACAGACAGGAGAGAACTCATGCAACTGAATCCCGCTGAAATTTCCGAACTCATCAAGAGCCGCATCGAAGGCCTTGGTGCTTCCACCGACATTCGCAATCAGGGCACCGTGGTGTCGGTGGCTGACGGTATTTGCCGCGTGCACGGTCTGTCGGACGTGATGCAAGGCGAAATGCTCGAGTTTCCCGCTGCCGCGGACGGCACGCCGACGTTTGGTTTGGCACTCAACCTCGAGCGCGACTCGGTGGGCGCCGTGATCTTGGGCGAGTACGAGCACATTGCCGAAGGCAACACCGTCAAGTGCACCGGGCGCATTCTTGAAGTGCCCGTCGGCCCCGAACTGAAAGGCCGTGTCGTTAACGCGCTGGGCCAGCCGATCGACGGCAAGGGTCCGATCAACGCGCAGTTGTCGATGCCTATCGAAAAGATCGCACCTGGCGTGATTGCCCGCAAGTCGGTGGACCAGCCGATGCAGACCGGCCTGAAGTCCATTGACTCGATGGTGCCGGTGGGTCGCGGCCAGCGCGAGTTGATCATCGGTGACCGCCAAACCGGCAAGACCGCGGTGGCGATCGACGCGATCATCAACCAGAAGGGTCAGAACATGACCTGCATCTACGTCGCCATCGGCCAAAAGGCGTCGTCGATCAAGAACGTGGTGCGTTCGCTCGAAGCCAACGGCGCGATGGAGTACACGATCGTTGTGGCGGCCTCGGCTGCCGAATCAGCAGCGATGCAATACGTGTCTGCCTACTCGGGCTGCACGATGGGTGAGTATTTCCGCGACCGCGGCGAAGATGCGCTGATCGTCTATGACGACCTGTCCAAGCAGGCCGTGGCCTATCGTCAGGTGTCGCTGCTGTTGCGCCGCCCACCCGGACGCGAAGCCTACCCCGGTGACGTTTTCTATCTCCATAGCCGCCTGCTCGAGCGTGCCGCTCGTGTGAACGCAGACTATGTCGAGGCCTTCACCAACGGAGCCGTCAAGGGCAAGACCGGATCGCTCACAGCATTGCCCATCATCGAGACGCAAGCTGGTGACGTCTCGGCTTTCGTTCCGACCAATGTGATTTCGATCACCGACGGTCAGATCTTCCTCGAGACCTCGCTGTTCAACGCCGGCATTCGCCCCGCCATCAACGCCGGTATTTCCGTGTCGCGAGTCGGTGGCGCCGCGCAGACCAAGGTCATCAAGGGCCTGTCAGGTGGTATCCGTACCGACTTGGCGCAGTACCGCGAACTGGCAGCGTTTGCGCAGTTCGCCTCTGACCTGGACGAAGCAACTCGCAAGCAGCTCGACCGTGGCGCTCGCGTGACCGAACTGCTCAAGCAGGCCCAGTATTCGCCGCTGTCGATTTCCCTGATGGGCGCGACGCTGTTCGCGGTCAACAAGGGCTTCATGGACGACGTGGAAGTCAAGAAGGTGCTGGCTTTCGAGTCGGGCTTGCATCAATTCCTGAAGACGAGCCATGCTGGCTTGCTGAAGAAGATCGAAGACTCGAAGATGCTCGACAAAGAAACCGAAGCTGAACTCTCGGCCGCTGTCGGCGCGTTCAAGAAGTCCTTCGCCTGATCGTCTGACGTCCTCAACCAAGGAGATTCGTCATGGCAGCAGGTAAAGAGATACGCGGCAAGATCAAGAGTGTCGAGAACACCAAGAAGATCACCAAGGCCATGGAAATGGTCGCCGCTTCGAAAATGCGCAAGGCGCAGGAACGCATGCGCGCTGCTCGGCCGTATGCCGAGAAAATCCGCAGTCTTGCGGCCAATCTGTCCAAGGCCACGCCCGAGTACAAGCACCCCTTTCTTGTTGCCAATGAGGGCGTGAAGACCGTCGGCTACATCGTGGTCACCACCGACAAGGGCTTGTGCGGCGGTATGAACACCAACGTGCTTCGTGCCGTGACGCTCAAGTTGCGCGACATGGAAAGCCAGGCCATGAAGGCCGAGGCAGTGGCCATCGGCAACAAGGGTCTCGGGTTTCTCAATCGTGTCGGCGTCAAGGTGGTCTCACACGCCACCCAACTGGGTGACAAGCCCCACCTGGAACGACTGATCGGCCCGGTGAAGGTGTTGCTCGACGCCTATGCCGAGGGCAAGTTGAGCGCTGTGTACCTTTGCTACACCGGCTTCATCAACACCATGAAGCAAGAGCCTCTGGTGCAACAGCTTTTGCCGCTGGCGGCTGGTTCGATGGAGTCAAGCGCGCCTGTTGGCGCGGGCTCGCACGGCTGGGACTACCTTTATGAGCCCGATGCAGCGACCGTGATTGACGAGTTGCTCGTTCGATACACCGAGGCATTGGTGTATCAGGCTGTGGCTGAAAACATGGCCTCTGAACAGTCGGCGCGAATGGTGGCCATGAAGTCAGCCACCGACAACGCCGGCAGTGTGATTGGTGAACTGAAGCTGGTCTACAACAAGACGCGTCAGGCCGCCATCACCAAGGAACTCTCCGAAATCGTCGCAGGTGCGGCCGCCGTCTGATAGGCGGACGATCGCTCACCACTGAAATCAGAATTTGTTTTTTCGAAGGATACAAACATGTCCGCAGTGTCAACAGAAGGCAAGATCGTCCAGTGCATTGGCGCGGTGGTCGACGTGGAGTTCCCACGCAATTCAATGCCGAAGATCTATGACGCCCTCAAGCTTGAGGGATCGAACCTGACCCTTGAGGTGCAGCAGCAGCTGGGTGACGGTGTGGTTCGCACCATCGCGCTGGGTTCGTCGGACGGTTTGCGCCGCGGCCTCACGGTGAAAAACACCCAGCGTCCGATCACGGTTCCCGTGGGTCGTGCGACCCTGGGCCGAATCATGGACGTGCTGGGCGCGCCGATCGACGAGCGTGGCCCGGTCGGCCAGGAACTCACGGCTTCCATCCACCGCAAGCCGCCTGCGTATGACGAACTGAGCCCTTCACAGGATCTGCTCGAAACCGGCATCAAGGTGATTGACTTGGTGTGCCCGTTCGCCAAGGGCGGCAAGGTGGGCCTGTTCGGCGGCGCCGGTGTGGGCAAGACCGTGAACATGATGGAACTGATCAACAACATCGCCAAGGCCCACAGCGGCTTGTCGGTGTTTGCCGGTGTGGGTGAGCGCACTCGCGAGGGCAACGACTTCTATCATGAGATGGCTGACTCGGGGGTTGTGAACCTCGAGAACCTGCCTGAGTCAAAAGTGGCCATGGTTTATGGCCAGATGAACGAGCCTCCTGGAAACCGTCTGCGCGTGGCGCTGACCGGCCTGACCATCGCCGAGTCATTCCGTGACGAAGGCAAGGACGTGCTGTTCTTCGTGGACAACATCTATCGCTACACGCTGGCCGGCACGGAAGTGTCTGCTTTGCTGGGTCGCATGCCATCGGCTGTGGGTTACCAGCCAACGCTGGCAGAGGAAATGGGCCGCTTGCAAGAGCGGATCACCTCGACCAAGGTCGGTTCGATCACGTCCATCCAGGCCGTCTACGTGCCAGCGGATGACTTGACCGACCCGTCACCAGCCACGACCTTTGCCCACTTGGACTCCACCGTGGTGCTGTCTCGCGACATCGCTTCGCTGGGTATCTACCCCGCGGTGGATCCACTCGACTCAACCAGCCGCCAGCTGGATCCGAATGTGGTGGGCGAAGAGCATTACGCCACCGCCCGTGCAGTGCAAGGTACCTTGCAGCGCTACAAGGAACTGCGCGACATCATCGCGATTCTGGGCATGGACGAACTGGCCCCTGAAGACAAGCTGGCCGTGGCACGCGCCCGGAAGATCCAGCGTTTCCTGAGCCAACCGTTCCACGTGGCTGAGGTCTTCACAGGCTCGCCAGGCAAGTACGTTCCGCTGAAGGAAACGATCCGCGGCTTCAAGATGATCGTGGCTGGCGAGTGCGACAGCTTGCCCGAGCAGGCTTTCTACATGGTCGGCACCATCGATGAAGCTTTCGAAAAGGCGAAGAAGATCCAGTAAGCATCGGAGCTTCACGCTCAAGCTTTCTGCCCCCGCTTCTCACGCTAACGGAACATCAACATGGCAACCATTCACGTAGATGTCGTATCAGCCGAAGAGTCCATCTTCTCCGGCGAGGCCAAGTTTGTGGCCTTGCCTGGTGAGATGGGCGAACTGGGTATTTATCCCCGGCACACCCCGCTGATCACCCGCATCCGTCCAGGCGCGGTTCGCATCGTGCGTGCAGACAACGATGCCGAGGAGTTTGTCTTTGTCGCCGGCGGGATTCTCGAGGTTCAACCTGGCACGGTGACCGTGCTGGCTGACACCGCAATTCGCGGCAAGGATCTTGACGAGGCCAAGGCCAGCGAGGCCAAGCAGATCGCTGAAGAGGCCATGAAAAACGCCAAGAGCGACATCGACTTTGCCAAGGCGCAGGGCGAATTCGCAGCCATGGCGGCCCAGATTGCCGCGCTGCGCAAGTACCGCAAGAAGTAAGTTCAGGCGACTGCCAACGGAAAAGCCAACCCCTCATCAGGGTTGGCTTTTTTGTCCGCAGACGATGCGCACAGAGCCACTGACCGCAGTATTCATCGCACCTCAGGACGGTTGCTGAGCTCGTTGGGGTTGTGTGCCCCGGGGGTGAGTGCAAAGTGGTCCATCAGCAGCGCGTGAATCTGATCTACCGCGCCAAGCAGACCGCGCTCGTGATGGCCCGACTGGAGCGCCTGCGCCAGACCGTCTGAGATGGCCTGCCAGGTTTCTTGAGGAACCCGACGCGCGATACCGCGATCAGCCACGATTTCAATGCGCTGCTCGGCGAACATCAGATAGACCAGCACGCCGTTGTTGTGCTCGGTGTCCCACACGCGCATCTCGCCAAACAAGGCAATCGCCCGCTCCCGAGCCGTCGCGTTGCGCCAAAGGAGGCCCATCGGAAGCCCGGCTTCAACACAAACCCGAATCTCGCCCGAATGGGACTGTTCGCTGGCAGCGACTCGCCCTTCAATGCGACCGAGCGCGGCTGAATCGAGCACCCGGCGCACAGCGGACTCATCGAGCCACCAATGTCTGAGGATGCGCAGGAATTTGTTCATGGCGTGTGGGTTGCTGTTCTGGTCCACCGATATCTCGAGTCACCAGCGCCCCGAGGCGCCACCGCCGCCAAAGTCGCCACCGCCGCCCGAACTGAAGCCGCCACCGCCACTTCCGCCCCAGCCGCCAGACGACCCCCCACTGCTCCAGCCGCGTTGGCTCATTCCGAGGCCTATCAACCCGGCAAACAAGAACGTGATGAGTCCCCCAATGACGCACACCACCAAACTGGCCGTGAGCCACCAGCCAAGCGCTGCCATGCCCAACGACGCCAGCAAGCTACCCCACCGGCGCCCGAACAGGCGAACAACCAAGGGGGCGACCCAAAAAAATGCGAAAAACATGAGCGCCCATGTGTTGTCCCAGACCTTTTCGCCGCCCGCCCCGTCCTGATCTGGCTCTGGCAGACCTTCACCCCGAATCAGCGCCGCCAAATGATCAACCGCCGAATTCAACCCACCCGCGTAGTCGCCGGCACGGAAAGCGGGCGTGATCTGCGAATCGATCACCCGCTTGGCCGCCAGGTCAGGGATCGCGCCTTCGAGGGCTTTTGCCACCTCGATGCGCACCCGCCGGTCGCCCTTGGCGACGACGATGAGCAGTCCGTCGCCGATGTCGCGCCGGCCGATCTTCCAGGTGTCTGCCACCCGTTGGCTGTACGCCGCGATGTCCTCTGGCTCGGTGGTGGCCACCAGCAGCACCACGATCTGGCTGCCGGTCTCCTTCTCGATCGAGGCGAGTTTTTCAACCAACGCTGCTTGCTGCGCTTCATCAAGCGTGGCGGTTTCCTCCACCACCGAAGCACGGAGCATGGGCACGGGTTGCACATCCTGGGCAAACGCTGACGGCACCCACAGCAGCGTCAATGCGGCCAGCGTCCATGCCGCGAAGCCGCGCACATGGCGCGAAAAACGGGCGGTGCGTTGGTGCAAGCCGACGACGAACGGTGTCGTCATATCAGCGGGCAGTCACTGGGTTGGTCGAACAGATCGGCCAACGCGGGCAGGTCAAAAGCCACGGTCGCTTACTTGGCCGCCGGCTTGTCAAAACTCACTGTCGGTGGCGCCGCGATCTCAGCTTCGTTTTGCACCGCGAAGTTGGGCTTTAGCGAGTAACCCATCGCCATCGCCGTCAGATTGCTCGGGATGCTGCGCACCAGCACGTTGTACTCGGTGACGGTCTTGATGTATCGATTGCGTGCCACGGTGATGCGGTTTTCAGTGCCCTCGAGTTGCACCCGCAGGTCCTGAAAGCCCTGATTGGCCTTCAAATCTGGATACTGTTCCGACACCACCATCAAGCGGCTGAGCGCACTGCTCAACTCGCCTTGCGCCTGCTGGAATTTCGAGAAGGCCGCCGGGTCGTTGATCAACTCCGGCGTGGCCTGAATGCTGGTGGCCTTGGAGCGGGCTTCGATGACCTTGGTCAGCGTCTCCTGCTCAAAATTGGCTTCGCCCTTGACGGTGGCGACGATGTTGGGAATCAGGTCGGCTCGCCGCTGGTACTGATTCACCACCTCGGACCAGCCGGCCTTGACTTGCTCGTCGAGGCGTTGAAACTCGTTGTAGCCGCAACCACTCAGGCCCAAAGCAATCAAAACCAACAGGCTGGCGGTTCTAAGGCTTGCGAACATGGGGTGCTCCAGTTGAGGGTGCTTTGCCGGATGCTGAGGGTTGGTTGCGCGTTCGTTCTTGAGCAGGCGCAGTTGACGAAGCCGGCTCACTCGGCGGGCAAGAACCCTTCGATCGACAGGTAACGCTCGCCGGTGTCGTAGTTGAAGCCCAGCACGGTGGCGCCGTGTGGCAACTCGGGCAGCTTTTGTGCGATGGCGGCCAGCGTCGCCCCAGAGGAGATGCCCACCAGCACGCCTTCTTCCCGGGCAGAGCGTCGGGCCATCTCGCGGGCCGCTTCGGCTTCGACCTGAATCACGCCGTCGAGCAGATGGGTATACAGATTCTTCGGAATGAAGCCGGCGCCAATGCCTTGAATCGGGTGGGGTGCGGGTTTGCCGCCACTGATCACCGGGCTGGCCGACGGCTCGACCGCATAGACCTTCAACTGCGGCCACAGTACCTTGAGCACCTGGGCGCATCCCGTGATGTGGCCGCCGGTGCCAACACCTGTGATCAGCGCATCGATGCCGCCGGGGAAGTCGGCTGCAATTTCGACGGCCGTGGTTTGCACGTGAGCGTCAATGTTGGCCGGGTTATCGAACTGCTGAGGCATCCACGCATGGGGTGTGCTGGCCGTCAATTCGATGGCGCGTGCGATCGCACCACTCATGCCCTTTTCACGCGGCGTCAGCTCAAAGGTGGCCCCGTAGGCCAGCATCAAGCGGCGGCGCTCGAGGCTCATGCTCTCGGGCATCACCAGCACCAGCTTGTAGCCCTTGACGGCTGCGACCATCGCCAGCCCGACGCCCGTGTTGCCCGAAGTGGGTTCGATGATGGTCGCGCCAGGCTTGAGCGCGCCCGATTTTTCGGCCGCTTCGATCATGGCCAAGGCGATGCGGTCCTTGATCGAGCCGCCAGGGTTGCTGCGCTCGCTCTTGATGTAGACCTGATGGCTGTTGCCGAACAGCCGGTTCACTCGCACATGAGGCGTGTGGCCTATGGTCTGGAGGATGTTGTCTACGCGCATGATCGACTTCCGGGGTGCACGGCGTTTTCCCGAGGCGGAAACGCTGGTTTTGGCAAATTATGGGCGTGATAATTCCACGGATGTACGCACCCCTCCAAAACGACAGCTTTCTGCGCGCCTGTCTGCGGCAGCCCACCGATCACACCCCCGTGTGGCTCATGCGCCAGGCCGGCCGCTACCTGCCGGAATACCGCGCCACCCGCGCCAAGGCGGGCAGTTTCATGGGTCTGGCGACCAACACCGATTACGCCACCGAGGTCACGCTGCAGCCGCTCGAACGCTACGCGCTCGATGCCGCCATTCTTTTCAGCGACATCCTGACGGTGCCCGATGCCATGGGGCTGGGCTTGAGCTTCGCCATGGGCGAAGGCCCGAAGTTCGAGCACCCGGTTCGCGACGAGGCGGCGGTCGATGCCCTTGCGGTGCCCGACATGGCCAAGCTGCGCTACGTGTTCGACGCGGTCACCTCGATTCGCAAGGCGCTCAACGGTCGCGTGCCGCTGATCGGTTTTTCTGGCAGCCCCTGGACGCTGGCTTGCTACATGGTCGAAGGCGCAGGCTCGGACGACTACCGGCTGGTCAAGACCATGCTCTACAGCCGCCCGGACCTGATGCACCGCATCCTGGCCATCAACGCCGATGCCGTGGCGCTTTATCTCAACACCCAGATCGAAGCCGGAGCCCAGGCGGTGATGGTCTTCGACAGCTGGGGTGGTGTGTTGGCCGATGGCGCATTTCAGGCTTTCAGCCTGGCCTATACCGAGCGCGTGCTGAAACAACTCAAGAAAGAGCACGACGGCCAGCGCATCCCGCACATCGTGTTCACCAAGGGTGGCGGCTTGTGGCTCGAAGAGATGGCTGCGCTGGGCCCTGATGTGCTCGGTCTTGACTGGACGGTCAATCTGGCCTCGGCACGCGCGCGTGTTGGCAGCCGTGTGGCCTTGCAAGGCAACCTCGATCCCAACGTGCTGTTTGCCAACCCCGAGCAGATCCGCGCCGAAGTGACGCGCACGCTGGAAAGTTTTGGCGCCCCCGGCGAGCCGCGCAACGGTCTTGTCGATGGCCACATCTTCAATCTGGGTCACGGCATCAGCCAGTTCACGCCCCCCGACCACGTCACGGCGCTGGTCGATGCGGTGCACGAAGTCTCGCGCCGCCTGCGCCAGCCGCGCTGAGCTTCC
>CAMCNE010000073.1 GCA_945875935.1 Bordetella parapertussis | reverse complement strand
AACTTGGAGAACTCGGTCTTCACAGCGCCGAGCACCTCCCAGACTTCGGTGGAGCGTTTTTCAAGCGCCAGCGTGCGAAAGCCCATCTGCAAGCTGTTGAGCGTGGCCAGCAGCGTGGTCGGACCGGCCAGCGTGACGCGGTACTCGCGCTGCAGCGCTTCCATCAGGCCCGGACGTCGCAGCGCCTCGGCATACAGCCCTTCGGTGGGCACGAACAAGATCGCGAACTCGGTGGTGTGCGGCGGAGCCACGTACTTGTCGCGAATGGTCTTGGCCTCAGCGCGCAATCGCATCTCGATGGCGCGGCCGGCGGCCTCGGCCTCGGGCTTGTCGGCGCGCTCTTGGGCATCGAGCAGCCGCTCGTAGTCTTCGCGCGGAAATTTCGCGTCGATGGGCAGCCACAGCGGCGCGCCATCGTCGCGCCGACCCGGCAGCTTGATCGCGAACTCCACACGAGCACCGCTGCCAGGCACCGTCTCGACGTTGGTCGCGTACTGCTCGGGCGTGAACACCTGCTCGAGCAAACCGGCCAGTTGCACCTCGCCAAAGATGCCGCGCGACTTCACGTTGGTGAGCACCCGGTTGAGCGAGCCCACGTCCTTGGCCAGACCCTGCATTTCGCCCAGGCCGCGGTGCACCTGATCGAGCCGGTCGGCCACCTGCTTGAAGCTCTCGCCCAGCCGCGCTTCCAGCGTGGCGTGCAGTTTTTCGTCGACGGTCGCGCGCATTTGCTCGAGCTTGAGCTCGTTGCCCTGTTGCAGCGCGGTGAGACGTTGCTCGACGCTGGCCTTGACCTCGTTCAGGCGCCGCTCGTTGGCCTCGGCCATCTCGCGCAACTGCACGTTCAGTGCATCTGAAAAACGCTGCAGCGCCAGATCCTGCGACTCGCGCGAGGCCTGCGCCTGCGCGGTCTGCGCCACGCTGCTGGAGTGCAGCGCATCGCCAACAGTGGTCTGCATCGCAGCCAGTTGGACGCGAAAGCTGTCGATCTGCTCGTTTTGGGTGCGGGCCACATCACCTTGCTGGGCGAGCAGCGTCTGCTGGAACGTGCCCAGCGAAGAACCCAGTTCGACCCGCGTGCCTTGCGCGCTGCGGCCAAGCTCATCGCGCAGTTCGCGCTCGAGGCGCTGCGAACTGCTGCCGAGCGTGTCGATGAGCGCTTGCTGGCGCGCGTCGGCGTCAGCATCGTTGCGCTTTCGCAGGGTCAGCCACAGCATCAACAGCACCGACAGAATCGTCAACGCCAGCACAGTCCACAGCAGGGCTTCACTCATCCGAAGATTCTCTCAGGCGCTTGGCGATGCCACGGCGCCAAGGTGCACGGCTGGCGCCCACCGCTGCCAGTGCTCGAAGGCCAGTCTCAAGGTGTTGACCTGCAAGGCCACAGTGTCTTCGATGACACGTCCGTAGCCGCCAGCCATCGACACCGCCACCGGCACGCGGCGCTGCCAGGCGGCGCTGAAAACGCGTCGGTCGCGCTCGGCCAATCCCGCGGCGGTGAGCTTCAATCGACCGAGGCGATCGGCTTCATGCGGATCGGCTCCAGCCAGAAAAAAGATCAATCCCGGCGCATCGCCGTCGGGCGCGCCTGCATGGTGTTGCCACAGGCGATCAAGGGCACCGTCGAGCGCCGCCAGATAGACGTCATCACCGCAGCCGTCAGGAAGCTCCACATCCAGGTCGCTTGGCTCCTTGCGAAACGGAAAGTTCTTCTCGCCATGAAGCGACAGCGTGTAGATCGAAGGATCGTCGCGGCAGATGGCGGCTGTTCCATTGCCCTGATGTACGTCGAGGTCCACCACCGCCACGCGCAGCGGCTGGCGACGCGAGCTTTGCCACTCGGACTGCATGGTGCGCGCGGCCACCACCACATCGTTGAACACGCAAAACCCGCTGCCCCGATCGGCGAACGCGTGGTGCGTGCCGCCGGCGAGGTTGACCGACACACCGCTGGCCAACGCAGCGCGCGCGGCGGCCACGCTCGCGCCCACCGAACGACGCGAACGTTCGACCATCTGTGTCGACCATGGAAAGCCGATCTCGCGCTGCTGGGCGGTGCTGAGCGTGCCGTCCACCACGGCGCTCACGTAGCTGTGCCTGTGAGCCAACGCCAGTTCACTCAGGCTGGCCAACGGCGCCTCGGCAATCTCGATGCCGGCAATTTCAGCCGCCACGCGCTCGCGCAGCAAGCGGTACTTGACCATCGGAAACCGATGCCCTTCAGGCAGCGGCAGCACGAACTGGTCTGAGTGAAAGGCCTGCATCAAGACGATTGTGCCGAGCGTGCCGGGACCGCTTCAGCACCCTCGGAAAGTTGCGCAAAAAAATTTTGCTGCATTGCAACAAAAATGCTTGTAAATGCAATTCTCGACCGTATACTTTGTTCAATGCTGCACCGCAACAAAAACGGCGCCGCAGCTGTAGTGTGTTGTCCGGTAACGGATTTTTGTACTTCACTGCAGTCGTCCGTTCCCAGTTGTTACGTCTTTCATCAACCTCTCAGGAGAATCTCATGCTGACCGCAGAACAAATCGTTGCCGCCCAGAAGTCCAACATGGAAACCCTTTTCGGCTTGTCCGCCAAGGCTTTCGAAGGCATGGAAAAGCTGGTTGAACTGAACATCCAGGTGGCCAAGGCCGCCATGGCTGAAGCCGCCGACAGCACCCAAGCTGCCATGGCTGCCAAGGACGCGCAGGAACTGCTGGCGATGCAAGCTGCCATGATGCAGCCTGCTGCCGAAAAGGCCGCTGCCTACAGCCGTCACCTGTACGACATCGCCACCGCCACCACGTCGGAAATGACGAAGTCGGCCGAAGCCACCGCAGCCGATGCCCAGAAGAAGTTCACGACGCTGGTTGACACCGCTGTCAAGAACGCTCCTGCCGGCAGCGAAAGCGTCGTCGCTCTGGTGAAGACCAGCGTGGCTGCTGCCAACAACGCCTACGAAAGCGTGCACAAGGCTTCCAAGCAAGCTGTTGAAGTGGCCGAAGCCAACTTCCAGGCTCTGACCAGCACCGCCGTCAAGGCAACGGCTGCCAACAAGCCAAAGCGCGCAGCTTGACCCGCGTTGACGGCAGGGCCGCCTGATTCAGGTGGCTCCTTCCGGCTCAACCCAAAGCCCGGCTCATCGCCGGGCTTTTTTTTGGCCATCTGATGGGCGCGGGCGACGCCTCTTTATTCCTTTTTAGAATCACTGCCTCATAAATCTATAGTTTGCAAAGCTAACGACCCACCCTAAAGTCGGCTGCTCCGCCCCACGGGGCTGGCGCTTTGCCGAATACCCAATGAACGTTTTTGCATGGATTTGATCGCGCCTCTCAGCGGCTTTGGCATCGGTGCCATCGTGGGCATGACCGGCGTGGGCGGCGGCTCGTTGATGACACCGCTGCTGCTGACGGTGTTCAAGCTCAACCCGGCGGTGGCGGTGGGCACCGACCTGTGGTTTGCCGCCATCACCAAGACGGCCGGCTCGGTGTCGCACAACCAGGCCGGTCATGTGGACTGGCGTGTCACCCGTCGGTTGCTGGCCGGCAGCATTCCGGCTGCGATCGCCACCATCGCCGTGATGTACTTCACCGGGGTGACCAAGAACTGGGCCAGCGCCCTGACGTTCTCGCTGGGCATTGCCTTGCTGCTGACGGCAGTGACGGTGGCTTTCAAGCACACCTGGACAAAAGTGGCTCACTGGCTGGAGCGTTGGATCAACGAGGGCAACCAGCCCGCCCTCACGGTCGCGTGCGGGCTGATCCTGGGTGTGCTGGTGTCGCTCAGCTCGATCGGCGCCGGCGCGGTGGGCGCCACCATGATCCGGCTGCTCTACCCCCGGATGAGCTCGCACCAGATCGTGGGCAGCGACATCGCCCATGCGGTGCCGCTGACTTTGGTGGCCGGCATCGGCTACGCCATGCTGGGACATGTCGACTGGCCGCTGCTCGGCTCGCTGCTGATTGGCTCGATTCCCGGCATCTGGCTGGGCGCTCAGCTGACCCGCAAAATGCCTGAGCGAGTCGTTCGTTCACTGCTGTGTCTGTCGCTGGTGGTGGCCGCACAAAAGGTTCTGCTTCACTGACTTCTGCCCTGAGTCTCACGATGTACACCTATACCGATTTCGACAAGCACTTCGTTCGCCAGCGCGCAGCGCAATACCGCGACCAGCTCGATCGCCATCTGGCGGGTCATCTGCCTGACGATGAATTCCGTGCGCTGCGGCTGCAAAACGGTTGGTACATCCAGCGCCACGCGCCGATGCTGCGGGTGGCCGTGCCTTATGGCGAACTGAACTCGGCGCAGCTGCGCGCGCTGGCGGGCATTGCACGCGACTTCGACCGTGGCTACGCCCACTTCACCACGCGACAGAACCTGCAATACAACTGGATCCCGCTCGACAAGAGCGCCGAGGTCATGGACAGGCTGGCCGCAGTGCACATGCACGGCATCCAGACCAGCGGCAACTGCATCCGCAACATCACCAGCGACTGCTTTGCCGGCATCGCACCCGACGAGATCGTCGACCCGCGCCCCTACGCCGAAATCATGCGGCAGTGGAGCACGCTGCACCCGGAGTTCGCCTTCCTGCCGCGCAAGTTCAAGATCGCTGTCACTGGCGCCGGTGAAGACCGCGCGGCCATCGGCTGGCACGACATCGGGCTGCACCTGCTCAAGAACGACGCCGGCGAGGTCGGCTTCAAGGTGCTGGTGGGCGGCGGCATGGGCCGCACGCCGGTGATCGGCACGGTGGCACGCGAGTTTTTGCCGTGGCAGCAGATCCTTGTGTTCATCGAAGCCGTGGTGCGTGTCTACAACCGCTACGGCCGGCGCGACAACATCTACAAGGCGCGCATCAAGATCCTCGTCAAGGCCGAAGGCCAGCGCTTCTTTGATGACGTCGAAGCCGAGTTCCGCGAGATCCTCGAGCGCGATGTCGACGGCTCGGCGCACCTGATTCCGCAGTCTGAACTCGATCGGGTGACGGCCAACTTCGTGATCCCCGCAGGTGTGGCGGCGCGGGCCTCTTCGGGCATGCCCAGGCCAGCCGATGCGCCGGCTGGCTACGGCCGCTGGCTCGAACGCAACGTTCACGCCCACCGGCTGAGCGGCTACCGTGCCGTGACGCTGTCGCTCAAGCGCACCGGCCAGGCACCCGGCGACATCACCGACGAGCAGATGGAACGGGCCGCCGAGCTGTCCGACCGCTACAGCCACGGCGAGTTGCGCGTGTCGCACGACCAGAACCTGGTGCTGCCCTGGGTGCTGGAAAGCGATCTGCCCGCGCTGTGGGAAGCCGCGCGCAGCGCGAGCTTCGCCACGCCCAACATCGGGTTGCTCACCGACATGATTGCCTGCCCGGGCGGCGACTTCTGTGCGCTGGCCAATGCGCGTTCGATCCCGCTGGCTGCGGAAATCACCGAGCGCTATCAAGACCTCGACGAGCTGTGGGACATCGGCGACATCGACCTGCACATCAGCGGGTGCATCAACTCATGCGGTCACCACCACAGCGGTCACATTGGCATCCTCGGCGTCGACAAGGACGGCGCCGAGTGGTACCAGATCACCCTGGGCGGGTCTGACGGATCGACGCTCAGCGGCGGTCCGGTGGCCGGCAAGGTGGTCGGCCCGTCGTTCGCCGCCGATGAAGCCGCCGATGCGGTCGAGGCGGTGATCGACACCTACCAGGCGCAACGCCAGGGTGGCGAGCGCTTCATCGACACCATCAAGCGCATCGGGCTCGACCCCTTCAAGGCATCGACCAACGCGGTGCGCCGCACGACCGCGCGGCACGCTGCGTCTGACGCCGCCACCGCCGAATGACCGCCATGAAATTCATCCAGACCCACCACGACCGCTGGCACACCGTTGAGGGCGACGATGGCCCGATGGTCACCATCACACCGGCGTCCTACCAGTTGCTGACCTGGCTGCAGTGGCACAGCGTGCGCCACCACTGGCCCGCCGGCATGCCCGTGGGCGTGATCGTCGACAACACCCAGGACACGCGCGAACTCGAAGCCGATCTGCCGAGCCTGGGCCTGGTCGTGCTGCAGTTCCCGAAGTGGGTCGACGGCCGCGCCTACAGCCAGGCGCATCTGCTGCGCTCGCGCTATCGGTTCGCGGGCGAGATCCGCGCCACCGGCCAAGTGCTCGTCGACATGCTGCCGCTGCTGCAGCGCACCGGCTTCGATGCGGTGGTGCTGCGTGCCGATCAGTCGCGCGAGGCGGCCGAACGCGCGCTCAACTTCTTCCCCGGCCACTACCAGGGCGACGTGCGCGAGCACCGCCCGATCTTTGCGCGCCCGGCCGATGAACTCGCCAGCCAAGAGTTCATCAACGCGGGCGCGTCCATATGAGCGCGATCGACCTCTACGCGCGCCACACCCCGGGCTTTGAAGAGCGCCTGGCGCACACCGTGCAAGTGCTCAGGGACGCAGCGGCCACGCACGGCGGCCGCATCGTGCAGTCGACCAGCCTGGGCGCCGAAGACATGGTCATCACCGACCTGATCGCGCGCCACGGGCTGGGCGACGAGCCAGGCATTGCCATCGCGACACTCGACACCGGCATGCTGCACGCCCAAACGCTGGCGCTGATCGCTCGCATCGAGCAGCGCTATGGGCTGCAAGTCGAGGTGTTCAAGCCGGTGGCAGAGTCGGTGGTGCACTTCGTCGCGACCCACGGCAACGAGGCCATGTACCGCAGCCTGGAGTTGCGCAAGGCCTGCTGCAACCTGCGCAAGATGGAGCCGCTCGCACGCATGATGGCCGCACGCACAGCCTGGGTCACCGGGCTGCGCCGCGAGCAATCGAACACCCGCGCGGTGGTGCCGTTCAGCGAGATCGACGGCCAGGGCCGCACCAAGTTCAACCCGCTGGCCGACTGGAGCTGGAACGACGTGTGGCACCACATCGCCAGCAACGACGTGCCCTACAACCCGCTGCACGACGAGTTCATGCCCAGCATCGGCTGCGCGCCTTGCACGCGGGCCATCGCCGTGGGCGAGGACTTTCGCGCCGGACGCTGGTGGTGGGAAGACGAAAAAGCCAAGGAATGCGGCTTGCATGTGAATGAGCAGGCGCCCGAGAGCGCCGTATCGATGATCGGAGACACACCATGAACGCCCCCGTGAGCGTGCAGCAACTGCTGCCCGAGCTCGACCAGACTCACCTTGACTGGCTCGAAGAAGAAGCCATCTTCATCCTGCGCGAAACCGTGGCCGCCTTCGAGCGCCCTGCCCTGCTGTTTTCGGGCGGCAAGGATTCGTGCGTGGTGCTGCGTCTGGCCGAAAAAGCCTTCAAGACGCGCGTGGCCGGCACCAGCGGCGAGTTCAAGGGCCGCCTGCCCTTCCCGCTGCTGCACGTGGACACCGGCCACAACTTTCCCGAGGTGATCGAGTTTCGCGACCGGCGAGTGGCCGAGATGGGCGAGCGCCTGGTGGTCGGCCACCTTGAAGATTCCATCCAGCGCGGCACGGTGCGCCTGAGCCATCCGCTTGAATCGCGCAACGGCCACCAGACGGTGGCGCTGCTCGAGGCCATCGAGGAGCACCGCTTCGACGTGCTGATGGGCGGCGCGCGGCGCGACGAGGAAAAAGCGCGCGCGAAAGAACGCATCTTCAGCCACCGCGACAGCTTCGGCCAGTGGCAGCCCAAGGAGCAGCGCCCCGAGCTGTGGACGCTGTTCAACACGCGCATCAAGCCGGGCGAGCACATGCGCGCCTTTCCGATCAGCAACTGGACCGAGCTTGACGTGTGGCTGTACCTCGCCCGCGAGAACATCCCGCTGCCCAGCCTGTACTTCGCGCACGACCGCCAGGTGATTCGCCGCAAGGGCCTGCTGGTGCCGCTGACCGAGGTCACGCCGCCCGAAGCCGGCGAAACCATTGAAACCGCGCAGGTGCGCTTTCGCACCGTGGGCGACATGACCTGCACCTGCCCGGTCGAAAGCCCGGCGGCCAACGCCACCGAGATCGTGGCCGAAACGCTGCAGGTCACCGTCAGCGAACGTGGTGCCACCCGCATGGACGACCGCACCTCCGAAGCCTCGATGGAGCGGCGCAAGAAAGAAGGTTATTTTTGATGAGCTCAGCAACCCCCGTGGCAGACCACCGCGCCCTGCGTTTTCTCACTGCCGGCAGCGTCGATGACGGCAAGAGCACGCTGATCGGCCGGCTGCTGTTTGACAGCCGCGCCATCCTCGCCGATCAGCTCGACACGCTCGAGAAAAAGGCCGCTGGCGCGCCGATCGATCTGTCGCTGCTGACCGACGGCCTGGAGGCCGAGCGCGAGCAAGGCATCACCATCGATGTGGCCTATCGCTACTTCGCCACGCGATCGCGCAAGTTCATCATCGCCGACGCCCCTGGCCACGAGCAGTACACGCGCAACATGGTGACGGCCGCGGCCGGCAGCGATGCCGCCGTGGTGCTGGTCGACATCACCAAACTCGACACCCACGCCAGCCCGTTGGTGCTGCTGCCGCAAACGCGCCGCCACTCGCTGCTCGCTCACCTGCTGCGCGTGCCGAGCATCGTGTTCGCCGTCAACAAGCTCGACGCCGTGGCCGACCCGCGCCAGGCGTTCGAATCGGTCAGCGTGGCGCTGCGCGCTTTCGCTGAGCAAGCCGGCATCGCGGTGGCGGGCATCGTGCCGGTGTCGGCACTGCGCGGCGACAACGTGACGCAAGTGCTCGACACCGGCTGGGATGCCTGGTACCAGGGCCCGACGCTGCTGCAGTTGCTCGAATCGCTGCCCGCCTCGCAAGAGCGCACCGAAGGCGATCTGCTGATTCCCGTGCAGTACGTGGCACGCGAAGGCGAAGGCACTGGCAACCAGCCGCGCACGCTGTGGGGCCGCATCGCCCATGGCAGCGTGAAAGCGGGCGACGACGTGCAGATCTTCCCAAGCGGCGAGCGCGCGGTGGTCGCCGAAGTGCGACTGGCCGGCAGCGTGGTCGATTCCGTGAAGGCCGGTCAGTCGGCCGGGGTGGTGCTCGATCGCCAGCTCGATGTGTCGCGCGGCGACTGGATCGCCACGCCCGCCAGCATCCACGCCACGCCGAGTTTCCCCGCCACGCTGGCCTGGCTGGACACCGAGCCCGCCGTGGTCGGGCGCAAGTACTGGGTGCGCCACGGCAACCGTTGGGTGCAGGCGCGCATTGCCAGCATCGAAAGCCGGCTCGACATCCACACGCTCGAAGCGCGCGAGGCGAACGAGCTGGCGGTCAACGAGATCGGCCGCGTGGTGATCGAAACACAGCAGCCGTTGCCGGTGGAGGCTTACGTTTCCAACCGCAGCGGCGGCTCCTTGATCATCGTCGACCCCACCACCAACCGCACCAGCGGCGCGCTGCTGGTGGCCTTGGCCGCGGCATGACCACAGCGCACCCACACAGCGCTGCCGGCCGTGTCGCCTTTGTTGGCGCCGGCCCGGGCCAGGCCGACCTGATCACGCTGCGCGGCGCGCAGCGGCTGGCCGCAGCCTGCGTGGTGCTGGTCGATGCGCTGGTCGATCCCGCGCTGCGCGATCTGGCGCCACAAGCGCGCTGGCTGCATGTGGGCAAGCGCGGCTACACCGACAGCACCACTCAGCAAGCCATCAACGCGCTGCTCGTCAAGTGCGCCCGCGAGGCCGGCCACGGCGGCCTGGTGGTGCGATTGAAAGGCGGCGACCCGAGCATCTTCGGGCGCCTTGAAGAAGAACTGCAGGCCATGGCCGAAGCCGGCATCGCCTGCGAGGTGGTTCCGGGTGTGACTGCCGCGCTGGCCGCAGCCGCCTCGGCCCGACGCCCGCTGACCCGTCGGGGCGAGGGTCGCAGCGTGAGCTTCGCCACCGCGATGACGGCCACGCCACCTCACACCGTCGACCCCTTGCAATCCGGCCGCCGCGCCGACACCGAGGTTTTCTACATGGCCGGCAAGCAATTGGCAGGGCTCGCGCGCAAGTTGATCGCCACCGGGTGGCCGCCTCAAACCCCCGCCTGTGTGACCTCGCGCGCCGGCTGGCCCGATGAACTGTGCAGCGACCACGATGTGGCCACGCTCGCACGTGCCAGCATGCTGCACGCGGGTCGCCCCACGGTGGTGGTGATCGGCGCCGGAGCACGACCGATGAGTGCGGCTGCATCCCCCATCAACACAGACATTCCCGAACCGCAAGGTCTGGGCGTGAGAACGTAAAATTTCTCAGGCCGATTGGCCGCCACGCCACCAAATTCCTCAACCCTGCTCCAGCAGTCTTCACGAGCCCAAGTCATGACCCACGTCGTCACCGAATCCTGCATCCGCTGCAAATACACCGACTGCGTGGACGTGTGTCCCGTCGACTGCTTTCGCGAAGGACCGAATTTCCTGACGATCGACCCGGACGAATGCATCGACTGCGCCGTGTGCATCCCCGAGTGCCCGGTCAACGCCATCATGCCGGAGGAAGACGTGCCCGGCGACCAGCAGCACATGATCAAGCTCAACGCCGATCTGGCCCGCATCGGCTGGCCCAGCATCACCAAGCGCAAGCCCGCATTGCCCGATGCCGACGACTGGAAAGACCGGACCGACAAGCTGTCCGAACTGATCCGCTGAACGGCTGAGCTTCGGCGACCCGGCGCGCCCCAACGGCCTGCACCTTGCCCGACCGCACAGACGCTGCCATCGCCACCGACGCGCTGGTGATCGGCGCCGGCCCGGTGGGGCTGTTTCAGGTGTTCCAGCTGGGACTGCTTGAACTGAGCTGCCACGTCATCGACAGCCTGCCGGCCGCCGGCGGCCAGTGCATCGAGCTGTATCCCGACAAGCCCATCTACGACATCCCCGCGCTGCCGCGCTGCACCGGCCGCGAACTGGTCGACCGGCTGCTTGAACAGGTCGCACCGCTGGTGCCGACGTTTCACCTGTCGCAGCGGGTCGACACGCTTGAAGCTCGACCCGATGGCCGCTTTGCGGTCGGCACCTCGGGTGGCTTGCGCTTGGTGGCCCGCACGGTCTTCATCGCCGGCGGGGTCGGTTCTTTCGAGCCGCGTCGGCTGCCGATTGACGGCATCGAACCTTTGATCGGCCAGCATGTGTTTCACAGTGGTGAGCCGCTGGCGTCAACGGCCGCTCGGCACGTGGTGATCCTGGGCGACGACGAGGCCGCACTGCACTACGCGCTGCAACTGGCTCTGGCCAGCACCGATGGCCCGGCCAGCGTCACGCTCATGCACCGCCGCGACA
>CAMCNE010000072.1 GCA_945875935.1 Bordetella parapertussis | reverse complement strand
GCTCGAACGGCTCGATCATGCCGGTGGTCTCGGCCATGCGGCGGATCCACTTGTCGCTCTTGATGCTCATGGGCGGGGTCTCAGGTGTCGTTGGAGATGGTGATGGTCGGAAACTTCGACGAGAAGTCACGGGTGCGCTGCGCGATCTTCACCGCCACCTGGCGCGCCACCGCCTTGTAGATGCCAGCGATTTCGCCGTCGGGATCGCTCACCACCGTGGGGTTGCCGCTGTCGGCCTGCAAGCGGATGCTCAGGTTGAGCGGCAGCGCGCCGAGGTAGTCGGCCTTGTACTGCTCGGCCAGCCGCTTGCCGCCGTCTTCGCCAAAGATGTGTTCGGCATGGCCGCATTTCTCGCACACGTGCACCGCCATGTTCTCGACGATGCCCAGGATGGGCACGCCGACTTTTTCGAACATGCGAATGCCCCGTCTGGCGTCGAGCAGCGCGATGTCCTGCGGGGTGGTCACGATCACCGCGCCGGTCAGCGGCACGCGCTGCGACAGCGTGAGCTGGATGTCGCCAGTGCCCGGTGGCATGTCGACGATCAGGTAGTCGAGATCGCCCCAGCTGGTTTGCCGCAGCAACTGCTCGAGCGCCTGGGTGGCCATCGGGCCGCGCCAGATCATGGGGTTGTCGGCTTCAACAATGAAGCCGATCGACATCACCTCGACGCCGTGGTTGCGCATGGGCTGCATGGTCTTGCCGTCGTCGCTGGCCGGCTTGCCGGCCAGGCCCATCATCATCGGCTGGCTGGGGCCGTAGATGTCTGCATCGAGGATGCCCACTGCCGCGCCTTCGGCGGCCAACGCCAGCGCCAGGTTCACGGCCGTCGTGCTCTTGCCCACGCCGCCCTTGCCCGAAGCCACGGCGACGATGTTTTTCACGTTGGGCAGCAACTGCACGCCGCGCTGGGCGGCATGCGCGACGATCTTGCTGCCGATGTTCACGTGGACCGCGTCCACGCCGGCCACACCGCGCGCCGCCGCGCTCAACGCCTGCCGCAGCGCCTCAAACTGGCTCTTGGCGGGATAGCCCAGTTCCACATCGAAGGTCACCGCAGCACCATCGATACGCAGGTTCTTGAGCTGCCGGGTGCTGACGAAATCGCTGCCGGTGTTCGGATCGACCACGGCCTTCAGGGCTTCAAGCAAGGCGGATTCAGTCACAGGCATGGGGGGTTCCGGGTGGGGAAACAGGCAGGAAACGCAAGCCCGAATGGGCTCGCGACACGGCGACAAGGCAGTCTAGCGCAGGGGTCCCGAGCCTGAGGCTGACCCGCTGGCGACGCCTAGAATCGGCTCGAAGTCCGCGGCTGCCGTGCCCCCTGGCGGCAGGTGCCAAACCCGAGTCCCACGCATGACCCGCCAGCTCTTCGTCACCACCGCCCTGCCCTACGCCAACGCGCCGTTCCATGTCGGGCACATGATGGAGTACATCCAGGCCGACATCTGGGTTCGCTTCCAGCGCATGCAGGGCCACGCGGTGCACTTCGTGGGCGCCGACGATGCCCACGGCGCGCCCATCATGATCGCCGCCGAAAAAGCCGGCAAGACGCCGCAGCAGTTCGTGGGCGAGATCGCCGCCGGACGCAAGCAGTACCTCGACGGCTTTCACATCGCCTTCGATCACTGGCACTCGACCGACTCGCCCGAGAACACCCAGCTCGCCCAGGACATCTACCGTGCCTTGCGCGATCGCACCGACGGCTCGCTGATCACCACGCGCACCATCGAGCAGTTCTTCGATCCGGTCAAGGCCATGTTCCTGCCCGACCGCTACATCAAGGGCGAATGCCCGAAGTGCGGCGCCAAGGACCAGTACGGCGACAGCTGCGAGGTGTGCAGCGCGGTCTACGCGCCCACCGACCTGAACAACCCGTACTCCACGCTGAGCGGCGCCACGCCGGTGATGAAGACCAGCGAGCACTATTTCTTCAAGCTGAGCGACCCGCGCTGCGTGGCTTTCCTTGAGGACTGGACGGGCAGCAACCGGCTGCAAAGCGAGGTCGCCAACAAGATCCGCGAGTGGTTCGCCAAGGACGAAGACGGCGCCACCGGCCTGAGCGACTGGGACATCAGCCGCGATGCGCCCTACTTCGGCATCGAGATCCCCGACGCGCCGGGCAAGTACTTCTATGTGTGGCTTGATGCGCCGATCGGCGATCTGGCTTCGCTCAAGAGCCACTTCGACAGCGGCGGCGCGGCCCGCCTGGGCGAAACACGCAGCTTCGATGAGTACCTGGCCGACCCCGCGCTCGAGCAGGTGCACTTCATCGGCAAGGACATCACCTACTTCCACACGCTGTTCTGGCCGGCGATGCTGAAGTTCTCGGGCCGCAAGGTGCCCGATCGCGTCTACGCGCACGGCTTCATCACCGTCAGCGGCGAGAAGATGAGCAAGAGCCGCGGCACCGGCATCTCGCCGCTGCGTTACCTTGAGCTGGGCATGAACGCCGAATGGCTGCGCTACTACATCGCCACCAAGCTGAGCAGCCGCGTCGAAGACGTCGACTTCAACCCTGAAGACTTCGTGGCGCGGGTCAACAGTGACCTGGTGGGCAAGTACATCAACATCGCCAGCCGCGCGGCGGGCTTTCTGAGCAAGCGATTTGGCGGCCGGCTGTGCGCCGATGTGGGCGTCGAAGGCCGCGCGCTGCTCGACACCCTGCGTGCAGCCCATGCCGACATCGAGCGCCTGTACGACGAGCGTGAATTCGGCAAGGCGCTGCGCGACACCATGCTGCTGGCCGATCGCGTGAATGAATACGTCGACCAGAACAAGCCCTGGGAACTGGCCAAACAAGAAGGCCAGGACGCGGTGTTGCACGATGTGTGCACCGTGTGCATCGAGGCCTTCCGCCTGCTCACGATCTATCTCAAGCCGGTGCTGCCGGCGCTGGCCGCGCAGGTCGAGTCCTTCTTGCGCATCGAGCCCATGGTGTCGGCCGACGCACGCCGCGCGATGGGTGCACACACCATCGGCGACTACCAGCACCTGATGCAGCGCGTCGACGCCAAGCTGCTCGACGCGCTGTTCGAGCCACCTGTTGCGGCCGTCGTCGAAACCCCGAAGCCCGGCGGCGAGGACATCGCACCGCTGATCGGCATCGAAGACTTCGCCAAGATCGACCTGCGCATCGCCAAGATCGTCAACTGCGAGCAGGTTGCCGGCTCCGACAAGCTGCTGCGCCTGACGCTTGATGTGGGCGAGTTCGATGCCGCCGGCGCGCCGCGCCACCGCAATGTGTTCAGCGGCATCAAGAGCGCCTACCAGCCCGATGATCTGATCGGCAAGCTCACGGTGGTGGTGGCCAACCTGGCGCCTCGCAAGATGAAGTTTGGCGTCAGCGAAGGCATGGTGCTGGCGGCCAGCCACACCGACGAAAAGGCGCACCCCGGCATCCATGTGCTCGAACCCTGGCCTGGCGCTGCGCCCGGCATGCGCGTGAGGTGAACACCCCATGAGCGAGCGCAGCCCCCAAGCACCGCAAACCGGCACCGCGCCGGAGCGTGCCGAGGGGCTGCACATCGATGTGGCGCGGTTTCGGCCCCGTTTGCTCGACAGCCTGAAAGACTACAACCGCGCCCGGTTCATCACCGACCTCACCGCCGGCATCACGGTGGGCGTGATCGCGCTGCCGCTGGCCATGGCTTTTGCGATCGCCAGCGGCGTCAAGCCCGAGCAGGGCATCCTCACCGCCATCTTGGGCGGCTTCCTGATTTCGGCGCTGGGCGGCTCGAACGTGCAGATCGGCGGGCCGGCGGGGGCTTTCATCGTCATCGTCTACGGCATCCTCGAGCGCTACGGGCTGGCCAATTTGCTGATCTCGACGCTGCTGGCCGGGGTGCTGCTGTTCGTGATGGGCGCCTTGAAGCTCGGTGCGCTGGTGCGCTACGTGCCGGTGGCCATCGTGATCGGATTCACCAACGGCATTGCGGTGCTGATCGCGCTGTCGCAGGCCAAGGACCTGCTCGGCCTGTCCATCGACAAGATGCCGTCTGATTTTTTCTCGCAGCTGCAAGCGCTCTCGCAGCACATCGGCAGCATCAACCCGGTGGCATTCGCCATGGGGTTGGTGTGCCTGGGCGGGATCTTCTTCTGGGCGCGGCTGTTGCGCCCCGGCGGGATGCTGCCTGCGTGGCTGCTGGACACGCGGGCCATGCGCCTGGCGGCGCGCCTGCCGGGCTCCATCGTGGCGCTGATCAGCCTGAGTGTGGTCGGAGCGGTGTTCAGCCTGCCGGTGGAAACCATAGGCTCGCGCTTTGGCGGCATTCCGCAAACGCTGCCCAGCCTGGCGCTGCCGGAGATCAGCTGGCTCAGCTTGCAGCATCTGTTCATCCCCACGATCACCATCGCGCTGCTGGGTGCGGTCGAATCGCTGCTGTGCGCGCGCGTGGCCGACAACATGACCACCGAACTGCCGCGCCACGACCCCAACCAGGAGCTGATGGCCCAAGGCGTGGCCAACATGGTGGTGCCGCTGTTCGGTGGCTTGCCGGCCACCGGCACCATCGCGCGCACCGTGACCAATGTGCGCTCGGGTGCGACCAGCCCGGTGTCGGGCATGGTGCACGCGCTCACGCTGCTGGTCATCGTGTTGGTGGCCGCACCGCTGGCGGTGCACGTGCCGCTGGCCGCGCTGGCCGGCATCTTGCTGTTCGTGGCCTTCAACATGGGCGAGTGGCGCGAGTTCTCGCGGCTGCGCCAGTTCAACCCCAGCTACCGCACCATCTTGCTGGGCACGTTTTTCCTCACCGTGGTGTTTGACCTGACGGTGGCCATCGAGATCGGACTGGTGCTGTCGTGCGCCTTCTTCATCTACCGCATGGGCACGCTGTTCCAGGTGCAGCCGGTGGTGGGTGACGCGCTGGAGATACCCGACAAGGTGCAGGCCTTCCACCTGTACGGCGCGCTGTTCTTCGGCGCGGTCAACAAGCTCGAGGTCTTGAGCGAACGGGTGGCCGACGACACCCACACGGTGGTGCTCGATCTGCAACGGCTGGTGCTGATGGACACGTCCGGCCTTGACGCGCTCGAGCAGCTGAACCGTTCGCTGCGGCGCAAGGGCCACCGGCTGATCCTGTGCCGCATCAACGAGCAGCCGCTCAGCCTGATGAGGCGCGCCGGTTTCGATGCCGACCTCGGCACGCACAACATTCACGCCGACCTGAGCGCTGCGCTGGCGTCGTCAGCCACCACGGCGGCGACCTGACGCCACGCGGCGCTCAGTGCGCCGGCTGGCCTATCGTGTGGGTGATCAGCGCTCGCAGCTTGACGGGCGCAACCGGCTTGATCAGCACATGAACACGCTCGACGCGGCTGTGGATCTCTTGCGGCGACAGCGTGGTGGCACTGACCAGGATGGCCGGGATGTCCGCGCCAAACTGTTCACGCACAGCCGCCAGCGTGTCCACGCCGTTGACACCTGGCTCCAGCCAGTAGTCGACCACCACCAGGTCGGGCGTGACAGTGTGCGAACTCACGGCCCATCTCATGAAGCTGGCCGAGCTGTCGAAGGAATGCACGTGGGCGCCCCAGCCGAGCAGCAGGTCCTCGAGCCCGCGGCGAACGGCCTCGTCGTCTTCAATCACCACGATGGTGTGTGCCCCGAGGGTGGTCGTCGGTGCGGCGTGGGCCAAGGACTCGGCCCGCGACGCATCGACGGGGTTGCCGGCGGCCAATTCCAGCGTGAACACGCTGCCGCGGCCGCGGCTCGAACGCAAGCTGATGGGCGCGCCGATGAGCTCGCTCAGGCCCCTGACGATCGAAAGCCCCAGGCCCTGACGCTGGCGGTGTGGGGCGTCTTCGAGGCGCATGTCGGGCCACTGATAGGGCTCGTTGAAAACACGCGTCTGGTCTTGCTCATGGATGCCATCACCGGTGTCCCACACCTGCAGCAGCAGCCGATCGCCGCGCCGTCGGCAGCCCACCAGCACCGTGCCGTCGCGGGTGTAGCGCACCGCGTTGGACACCAGGTTGTTGACGATGCGATCGAGCAGCAGCGGATCGGTGTGCACCAGATGCGCGCCTCCCCTGAAGCGCAGGGCGAGTCCCTTTTCAAACGCCAGCGGCTCGAAGCGCAGGCGCAGCTTGCGATAAAGCTCGCTCACGGCGAAGCACTGCGCACGGACTTCGATCGCGCCGCTTTCGATGCGCGACTGATCGAGCAGCTGCGAGAACTGCTCTTCGAGCGCGTCGACCGAGTCGTTGATGCTGGCCACGATGCGCGCGGTGTCGGCATCGAGCTTTTTTTGACGCAGCGCGCCGGCGAACAGACCCATGGCGTGCATGGGCTGACGCAGATCGTGGCTGGCGGCGGCCAGGAAGCGGCTCTTGGCCCGGTTGGCCGCCTCGGCCGCCAGCCGCGCGGCATCGGCTGAGGCTTTTTCGATGCGCAACTGCTCGAGCAGCCGATCGGACTGCTGCTGGAGCTCGGACTTGCTCAGCAACGATTGCCTAAATCCACGCACCACCATGAAGGTCAATGCGAACACAAAAAGCAAGATGGCCGTCTGCACGTGGCTGTCGTCCCGCTCACTGATGGCGATACGCACGATGACCGGCCCGAAATACAGCACGGGAAACAGCGCGAAGGCGCGCGGGTGATTGAGCAGCACCGGAGCCGCTGCAATGCACAGGGTGTAGCCAATGACGAGCAAAAGCTCCTGCTGCGTGCTGTCAAGGTGTGGCGAGAACAGCCATGCGCCCGCGCCCCACAGGGCGGCCGAGACCAGCATCGCGCCGACCCACCACGACAGCCAGCGGGCCGAGCCAAGCGTGGCCGGCGAGATTTGCCATGTGAGCAGCAGCGCGGTCAGTCGCACCAGCCACAAGACCGCGAAAGTCAGCAGCCAAGGCTGCAACATGGCGGCCGGCACCTCAGAGCGAAACAGCAGCGCCACGGCGGTCCATCCCGTGAGGTTGACCGCCAGCGTGGCCACCATGCCCCGAAGGCGGCGGCGGGCCTCATCAGACGGCACGTTGGGCGACGCGTCGTCGCTGCGCGTGGCCGCCAGGTCGGTCATGGGTCGGTCTTGCGGCGGCCCGGGCCGTTGTCTTGACCGCGCGTGAGTTCGCTCAGCGCCAGCACCGCCTGCGTTCGGCTGGTGACATTGAGCGCGCGCAGCACCGCGGCCACATGGTCTTTCACGGTCTCGACCGACAGCTTGAGATCGCGCGCGATCAGCTTGTTGGGCTTGCCCTGCAGCAGCAGCGCGAGCACCTCGTTTTGGCGCGGTGTGAGATCGAGTGCCTCGAGCGGCGAGGCCTTGGCGATGGCCGCGCTCGTCGGGGGTGCCAGCCGCTGCGCAGCGGGCTCGCCCACGCCAAATCTGCCGCTGGGGTCGTGCGCGGCACCCAGATTCATCGGGGGCACGTAGATGCCACCGCACAGCACCATGCGCAGCGCCTCGAACAAGGTGTCGTTGGACGAACGTTTGGGCACGAAACCCATGGCGCCCAGGTCGATGGAGCGGATCACGTCGCTGGTGCGGTCACTGGCCGACACCACCACCACGGGCAAGGCAGGGTAGGCCAGGCGGAACTCGCTCAGCACCTCAAAGCCATCGTCTTCACCCAGCCGCAAATCGAGCAGCACCAAATCGAAATCGCTGTCTTGCAGCAGCACATCGCGCGCGGCCTGGGCGTCGGCCACATCGACCACGCTGACGCCATCTTCCAGCCCTGAGATGGCGGTCTTCAGCGCTGAGAGGATCAGCGGGTGATCGTCGATCAGCAGTACTTTCACGGGGTACTTCCAAGGTCCGACATCTTGGGTCATGCTAGGCGACAAAACCGCTGAAAGTGCTGCGGTGAATACCCCTAAAAGGGGGATAGGCAAACCCTAGACGCGTGTGTTCAGCCAGTCGGTGATGGGCTGCCACTGCGCCAGATCACGCTCCACCCGGTGGGGCGCCACGTCCCACAGCGTGAGGCCCTGCGCGGCCAGGTGGATGTAGTTCTGGGTGTCGCGCAGGTGCGACAGCACTGGGAAGGCCGAGCCCTCGAGGAAGCTTTTGAGCTGATCGGCCGAAATGGTGCCTTCGCGTGCACGCATGCCGACCAGGCCGACCTCGAACTTGCCGGCGCGTTTGTGCTGGGTGAGTTCAGCCAAAAACGCATGCGTCGCATGGATGTCGAAGATGCTGGGCTGCAGCGGCACGATCACCCGCGTGGCGATCTTCAGCACCTCGTCGAGCCGCTTGCCGTGCAGCCCGCCGGGGGTGTCGAGCACCATGTGGGTGGTGCCCTTGGGGGGGCGCACGCGCAGGTCATCACCGGTGTCCCAGCTGCTGATCGGGCGCGCCTGCTCGGGCCGCAGACCCAGCCAGGTGCGCGCCGACTGCTGGCGATCGACGTCGCCCAGCATCACCGAATGCCCCTGCGAGGCGAAGTAGCCGGCAATATTGGTCGACAGCGTGCTCTTGCCGACACCGCCCTTGGGATTGGCGACCACGATCACGGGCATTTCGATCTCCTGAAATTGAGTCGGCGATGTTAGCCATGGCCAGCGACGCAAAGCCGACAGAGCATCCCGGCTATTGCCAATGCAATTGCATTAGCATCACGCCATGGAACGCCACACCCGCCAACGACAGTCGCTGCTCGACGCGCTCGCCCAAAGCGGTCAGGCGTTGAGCCCGCCCGACCTGCTGGCCTTGGCCAAGCCGGCGGTGCCCAGCCTCAACCTGTCGACGGTGTACCGCCAGATCAAGGGTCTGCTCGACGCCGGCCGCCTGGTGCGCGTCGAGCTGCCCGGTCAGCCGGCGCGCTACGAGATGGCACCGTCGGGCGAGTCGACAGCCCACGGCCACGCCAGCGGCGCGGCCACGCCGCATGCCCACAGCGCGCACGCCGTGCCGCAGCACCACCATCACTTTCACTGCGTGCAGTGCGACCGCGTGTACCCCATCCACGCCTGCCCCGGCCCCATGAACCACCTGGCGCCGGCGGGCTTCCAGGTGCAGCACCACGACCTGACGCTGCGCGGACTGTGCGCGGCTTGCGTGAGCGGAGCCACCGCATGAGCGATCACGCACACCACTTGCACGACGCGCACAAACCGCACAAACCGCACGATTCGCACGGGCACGGGCACGGGCTCGGGCACGGGCACGACCATGCCCACGACCACGGATCGGCGCCGCACCACCATCCGCGCCCTGCCCCCCAACCCGCCACGACGGTGGCCAGCTTGTTGATGAGTTCGGCGTGGTGGCGGTTGGTCGGGGCCGCGGCGCTGACGGCCTGCCTGTGGCTGGCCGTCGCATGGGCCTTGGCAGGCACGCCATGAACGCACCCCTCGCGCCATCGGCGGTCGCCGCCATTTCGCCCGCCGCACCGCTCATCTCGGTTGAAGACCTGACGGTGAGCTACCGGCAGCACCCGGCCGTCCACCACGTGACTTGCCGCTTCGAGCCCGGCTCGCTCACCGCAGTGGTCGGCCCCAACGGCGCGGGCAAGAGCTCGCTGCTCGACGCGCTCAGCGGGCGCGTGAAGCCGAGCACCGGCCGCGTGCAGCTCGGCGGGCTGCCGCGCCAGGCTCTGGGTTACCTGCCGCAGCAGTCGGGCATCGACCGCAGCTTTCCGCTGGGCGTGCTCGATGTGGTGATGCTGGGGGCGTGGCCGCAACTGGGCTGGCTGCGCGGTGCGACTGCCGCGCAGCGCGATGCGGCACTCGGCGCGCTGGCCGCCGTCGGGCTGGCGGGATTCGAGCCGCGCTTGATCTCGGAGTTGTCGGTGGGCCAGTTCCAGCGGGTTCTGTTCGCGCGCGTGCTGATGCAAAACGCGCCGGTGATCCTGCTCGACGAGCCCTTCAACGCCATCGACACGCGCACCACCGCCGATCTGATGCGACTGGTGCAGCACTGGCACACCGAAGGCCGCACGGTGATCGCGGTGCTGCACGACCTGGCGCAGGTGCGTGAGCACTTTCCGAGCACGCTGCTGCTGGCGCGCGAATGCGTGGCCCACGGGCCGACCGCCGAGGCGCTGGCGCCGCAGCACCTGCGCCGCGCCCAGCAGATGGCCGAGCAGTGGGACGAAAACGCCGACTGGTGCGCGGCCACCGCCGCCAGATCGTCATGACGCTGCACGAATTGCTCGTCCAGCCCTTCGTCGAGTTCGGCTTCATGCGCCGCGCGCTGGTCGCCTGCCTCGCGCTGGGGCTGAGCTGCGGCCCCATCGGCACGCTGCTGGTGCTGCGCCGCATGAGCCTGGTGGGCGACGCCATCGCGCACGCGCTGCTGCCGGGGGCGGCGCTGGCCTTCGTGATGTTCGGCTACTCGCTGTGGGCGATGAGCGTGGGCGGCTTTGTCGCCGCCGTCGCGGTGGCCGGGCTGGCCGGGCTGGTGGCGCGCCTGACGCCGCAGCGCGAGGACGCGAGCTTTGCCGCTTTCTACCTGATCGCGCTGGCTGGCGGGGTGATGATCATCTCGATGCGCGGCAGCAGCGTCGACCTGATGCGCGTGCTGTTTGGCACCGTGCTGGCGGTCGACGATGCGTCACTGCTGCTGATCGCTGGCATCTCCAGCGTGAGCCTGCTGTTGCTGGCGGTGGTCTATCGCCCGCTGGTGGTCGAGTGCTTCGACCCCGGTTTTCTGCGCCACCTGGGTCACGCCGGTGCCTGGGTGCATGGCCTGTTCCTGATGCTGCTGGTGCTCAATTTGGTGGGCGGCTTTCAGGCGCTGGGCACGCTGATGGCGGTCGGTTTGATGATGCTGCCGGCCACCGCGGCGCGCTTCTGGGCGGCCGAGGTGTGGAGCCTGGCGGCCGTGGCCTCGCTGATCGCGGTGCTCAGCGGCTGGGGCGGGCTGCTGCTGTCGTACCACGCCAATTTGCCATCGGGCCCGGCCATCGTGATGCTGGCCGGCAGCTTTTATGTGCTGTCGCTGCTGGTGGGCAGCCGCGACAGCCTGCTCGCGCGACAGCGCTCGCAACGCAGCCACCGAAAGGCCTGACGATGAACTTCAATGCATCCCGACGCGCAAGCCTGCAGCTGCTGGCCCTGACAGCGCTGCAACCCGCGCTGGCAGCGGCAGCCGCCAGCTCCGAGCCTGCTGCCGCGCCCGTTCTCAAGGTGGTGGCGACCTTCTCGATCCTGGCCGACATGGCGCGCGAGGTCGGTGGCCCGGCGGTCGAGGTCAGCGCGCTGGTCGGCCCCAACGCCGACGCGCATGTCTACGAGCCCACGCCGGCCGATGTGCGCCGGGTGGCGCGCGCCGATGTGGTGGTGACCAACGG
>CAMCNE010000071.1 GCA_945875935.1 Bordetella parapertussis | reverse complement strand
GCTTGGCTGGCGCCGTGGCAGCCCAGGCTCGCGCCGCAAAGCCTGCCGCTGCCGCACGACGGACCGCACTACCTGGCCACACCGGACATGCCCGCGCTGTGCCGGCAGCTGCTCGATGGCATCGACAGCCACTGGTCGTGCTCGGTCAGTGGATTGCGCCGCGAACAGGGCCTGTGGCTGCTCGAACAAGGCCAGGGTGTGGCCGCCGAAGGCTTCGATGCCGTGGTGCTGGCGATGCCGCCGATTCAAGCCGCAGCGCTGCTCGAACAGCACCAGATGGATTGGGCTGCGCGAGCCGCCGCCGTGCCGATGCAGCCGTGCTGGACGCTGATGGGCGTGGCCAAGGCCAGCGCCCTGCCCCACGCCTGGGACCTGGCCAGACCCGCATCGGGCGCGCTGGCCTGGATCACGCGCAACGACGCACGACCCGCTCGCGATGTCGTGCCCGGTCAGGCCCATTGGGTGGTGCACGCCAGCGCGCACTGGAGCAGCAGTCATCTGGAACAAGACGCCGCGCAGGTTCAAGCGGATCTGCAAGCAGCGCTGGTCGACCACCTGGGCGAGCCGATCGACTGGCTCTACGCCACGGTGCACCGCTGGCGCTACGCGATGCCGGATCGCTCAGCCTCGGCGCAGGCCGATCCCTGCTGGTGGGATGCCGCTCAGGGTCTGGGCGTGTGCGGTGACTTCTTCACGGGCTCAGGCGTCGAAGGTGCGTGGCTGTCGGGGCGCTCGCTGGCGTCAGTCATCGCCCTGCTCGACGGGCAGTGACTCGGCGCGCCAGCGCAGCATGCCGCCCGCAAGATGGGCCACCTGCTCGAACCCCGCCTGATGCAGCAGCACGGCCGCCTGAGCCGAGCGAGCCCCCGAGCGACACACGGTGACGACCGGCGGTTGGCGATCAATCTCCCCCAGGCGCTGGGTCAGCATGGACAGCGGCAGCAGCCGTGCGCCACGGATGTGCCCGAGCACATCGGTGAATTCGCTGGCCTCGTGCACATCGATGATCTGTAGCGGGCTGGCGGCGTCGACCGCAATGCGCTCTTCGAGTTCGCCGGGCGCGATCTCCCAGATGCCCCCGAAGGTGAAGTTGAGCGCCGCCCACCGTGGATGCACAGGCTGCACGGTGTCACCTTCAGGCTGGCCGCAGCGCAGATTGGCAGCCAGAAGCCGATGCCGTACAGCCCCATCACGAAGCTGAAGTAGATCGCGCTCATCGGCTGGCTCACGGCCATCCCGTACGGCGTGGCCGGTCTGGTCATGCTGACGGTGAGCGCGAGTTCGGACCGGAGGCTCGAACGCCGCTGGCATGTGGCGATCCCTGCCGCGCTGGGCGGGCTCGGGCTGCTGCTGAGCACGCTGTTCGCCGACAACACCGCCCTCGCGATGGCGGCCATGACACTGGCCACCGCAGGCATCGTCTCCGCCTTGCCACTGTTCTGGAGCCTGCCGACCGCACTGCTCGGCGGTGCGGCGGCGGCTGCGGGGCTGGCCATGATCAACTCGATCGGCAATCTCGCCGGCTTCGTCAGCCCCTATGTCGTGGGCATGGTCTCGGCCGCGACGCATGACACACGCATCGGCATGGCCATTTTGGCGATCTCGATGTTCATCGGTGCCGCGCTGACGCTGAGCGTCAAGCCAGGCAGCGCGCGAGTTCACAGCGGATAACGCAGATCAAAGCCGCCGCACGGCCCCGTGTGCGATCAAGAAAAGTCGCAGAACTGGCGCACGTTGACCGAGGACCGCACGCCCAGATGCTGGAAGTTCTGGTCCAGCCACCCGGCCGCATGCTCGCGACCACGGTCACGCAACATGGTGAGAAATGCCCAGTCGCTGTCCGCCTTTGATTCGGCAGTCAAATCGCACAAGACATCTTCGGCACGCAATGAGTGCAACAGGACATATTTCATCCTGCCCATGAATTCGTCCTTGATCCAACCTTCATCCATCAATTTCTGAACAAAACCGATTGCGCGAAGTTCTTTCATCATCGCCGAGTTGAACGTGATTTCATTCAATCGATTTGAAATTTCAATAGACGTCTTGGGAACCGTCTCACGCTCAATGGGATTGATATGAACAATGAGCACATCCTGAGATTGGGTGTGATAGAACAATGGATAGAGGACTGGATTGCCCATGTAACCACCATCCCAGTAACTTTCGCCGTCAATTTCCACTGCTTGAAAAACTTCTGGCAGGCAGGCAGATGCCATGACAGCCGCAGCACTGACTTCGTTGTTATGAAAAACCTTCACACGCCCCGTTCTCACGTTGGTTGCAGACAAGAAAAGTTTTGTTTCGGCCCGCCGCCTGAGTTCCTCGAAATCAACCTGAGATTCGATGATTTTGAGTAACGGATTGATGTTGGACGGGTTCAACTGATACGGTGAAACCAGTTTGCTCATCATGCTCATCGATCTTGAGATGACTGTCTTCGTCACCTGAAGACCCATCATTTTTTCAAAGGGATTCGGTTTGATTGAAAACTTCTGGCCCTCATTCGACACCGCAAGCCAAAAGTCATGCAGTGCCTGACGGGCTGCGTCATTGCCCTTTATTTTTCCGTACGCATAAACCACCGCATTCATCGAACCGGCACTGCAGCCTGAAATGCCTTCAATGTCGATACGACCATCTTCGATCAACTGGTCCAAAACACCCCAGGAAAAAGCGCCATGCGAGCCGCCACCCTGCAACGCCAGGTTGACCAGTTTGGCATCTTCCCGCGAAGCACCAGCCGGCACAGCAGACACGGATTTCTTCGTATTTCTAGCCACAGTACACCCTTTCTTCTTTCAGTCGCAGTTCTTGAACGTGCGCGCCTGACACTCGCTGGCCATCTTTTTGGCTTCAGCAATTTGCTTTGGATTCATGAAGCTCGCGATGGCGTCTGTTTTTTCCTTGAATCGCGGGTTCACCACAGACGCCAGGCTGCTCCACATATAGGCTCGAAGATAGTCCTGAGCCACCCCCTGTGCGCTGAAATACATGGTGGCCAGGTTGTGCTGGGCGTCGGCATTTCCTTGGGCGGCTGACAGCTTGTACCACCGCGCGGCCTCGAAATAATCCTGAGTCACACCTTTGCCGGTGAAGTAAAGAGAAGCCAGCCCGAACTGCGCATCTGGAAAACCCGCCTGCGCCACGGGCTTGTACCAGCGAGCTGCTGCCTCATGGTCTTGCGGAATGCCCTTGCCACTGAAATACATATTGGCCAGAGCGTACTGCGCATTGATGTTGTTCTGTTCTGCAGACAATTTATACCAAGAGGCTGCCTGAACATAATCCTGCAAAACACCTTGGCCGTTGTAGTACAGGCCGCCCAAACCAAACTGGGCCCGGTCTGAGCCCTGCTCTGCCGCAGCCTTGTACCAGCGGAAGGCTTCGGTGTAATCCTGTGCGATACCTTTGCCGGTTTCGTAGATGTAGGCGAGGTTGAACTGCGCCATCGAAAAACCCTGTTCGGCCGAAGCCTTGAACCAACGGATTGCCTCGGCGTAGTCTTGCTTGACACCCTGGCCTTCGTAGTACATCGAGGCCAGGTTGTACTGCGCGTTTGAATTGCCCTTGGCAGCGGCCAACTGGTACCAACGCGCGGCTTCGGCAAAGTCTTGCCCGACACCTTTTCCGTTGTCGTACATGGACGCAAGATTCACCTGTGCCTTGTCAAAACCCTGCTCGCCCGAAGCCTTGTACCAACGGGCCGCCTTGGCAAAGTCTTGCGTCACCCCCTGGCCATTGAAATACCTGAGACCGATACTGAACTGCGCGTTGGCATTTCCCTGTATGGCCGCTGCTTCATACCAACGGGCGGCTTCGGCATCGTCTTTTTCCACGCCTTGGCCTTTTTCATACATCTCAGCCAATACATATTGCGCCTTGGCAAATCCCTGCTCGGCAGACAGCCGATACCACGATACCGCCTCAGAATCATTTTTCTTGACCCCCATGCCTTCGCGGTAGATATTGCCAATCGCAAACTGGGCCTGCGCGTCACTTTTCAGCGCGGCAGTTCTGTATTTTTTCAACGCGACCGCGTATTCACCGCGCCACATCGCGGCGTCGGCGTCCTCTCGGTCGCCAGCAAAGGACAAACCCGCTGCAAGAGCTAAGGAAAAGAGCAAATATTTGAGCGATTTCATGGGCTGCTGGTCGGGAAGGTGTTGAAGCCGCTGGTGCCGCGCCAGCGGCTCGTGGCTGGCATCTGCATGCGACAGCCTGCGCCCCGATGATGCCCTGCCGAGATCCAACTCCTGCCACGGGCAAGCACAGGATCAGCCTTGCGGCAACACACAATTGCCAGAGCTCAGGCCATGCAAGAGCATCCGCGCTGCCAGCGCTCGTCTGCAATCAACCCCGTCCGTCAAAGGAAACGAACATGACCTCTCGCCTCTTCAAAGCTTTTGTGAGCGCAGCCGTGCTGTGCGCTACAGCTCCACTTTCGGCTCAAGCCCAGACCTATCCCGACAAGACCATCACGGTCATCGTTCCGTTTGCGGCGGGTGGCCCGACCGATACGGTGGCGCGCCTGGTGGCGCAGTCGATGGGCAACACGCTGAAGCAGCAGCTGATCATCGAAAACGTGGGCGGCGCCGGCGGCACGATCGGCGCGGCGCGTGCGGCCAAGGCGGCACCCGATGGCTACACCCTGTTCTTGCACCACATCGGCCAGTCCACCGCGCCGGCGCTGTACCGAAAGCTGAGCTACGACGCCATCAGCAGCTTCGAGCCCATCGGCCTGATCACCGACGTTCCGATGACCCTGGTGGCCCGTGAAGACTTTCCGGCCAAGGACATGAAGGAGTTGCTGGCCTACGTGAAGGCCAACAAGGACAAGGTCACCTATGCCAACGCTGGCCTGGGATCCGCGTCGCACCTGTGCGGCATGCTGTTCATGTCGGCCATCGAAACCGACCTGACCACCGTGCCCTACAAGGGCACCGGCCCAGCCATGAACGATCTGCTGGGCAAACAAGTGGATCTGATGTGCGACCAAACCACCAACACCACCAGCCAGATCAAGAGCGGCAAGATCAAGGCCTACGCCGTCACCACCAAGACCCGGCTGGGTTCGATGCCCACCATTCCGACGATGAATGAGGCCGGACTGCCTGGTTTCGAAGTCACGGTGTGGCATGGCCTCTATGCCCCGAAAGGCACGCCCAAGGCCGTGATCGACACGCTCGACAAGGCGCTGAAGATGGCCCTGAAGGATCCGACCGTCAAGGAGCGCTTTGAATCCTTGGGCACAGAGCCCGTCGCTGAAAACCGCGCAACGCCCGAAGCGCTGGCCGCCCACCTGAAGGCCGAAATCGACAAGTGGGGCCCGATCATCAAGAAGGCCGGCGTTTACGCCGACTGATGGACACACGCAAGGCGAATCCTTTGCTGCCAAAGGCAAAGGTCAGTCCATGTCGACTGTGATCAAGCACCCCAAGGATTTCTGGACCGGCGTCATCTTTCTGGTCGTGGGCCTGTCGGCGGTTTTCATCGGCCGCGACTACGCGATGGGCACCGCCGGGAAGATGGGGCCGGCCTACTTTCCGACGGTGTTGGGTGGCCTCTTGAGCGTCATCGGAGGCATTGCGGTCTTTCGATCCTTCAAGCGCGTGGGTGAACAAATCGAGAAGTTCCACCTCAAGGAACTGTTCATTGTTCTGGCTGCCGTCGTGCTGTTTGGTGTGCTCATGCGCGGCGCTGGCCTGGCGCTAGCCGCAGTGGTCTTGATCATGATCAGTGCCTATGCCAGCCCGCAGTTCAAGTGGCACGAGGCGCTGCTGCTGGCCTTGGCCATGGCGGGTTTTGCGGTGCTGGTGTTTGTCAAATTGCTCGGACTGCCCCTGGCAGTCTTCGGGCCTTGGCTTCAGTTCTGAGCAGGGACATCCCGTGGAAATTCTCAGCAACCTGGGTCTGGGCCTTGAAACCGCCTTCACGCTGACCAACCTGCTGTACTGCCTGCTCGGCGTGTTCGTGGGTACGGCGGTGGGGGTGCTGCCGGGCCTGGGGCCGGTCGCCACCATCGCCATGCTGCTGCCGGTGACTTTCGGGCTACCGCCGATCTCGTCTTTGATCATGCTGTCGGGCATCTACTACGGCGCGCAGTACGGCGGCTCGACCACGGCGATTCTGGTCAATCTGCCCGGCGAATCATCCTCGGTCGTGACCGCGATGGATGGCTACCAGATGGCCCGAAACGGGCAGGCTGGCAAGGCGCTTGCCACGGCGGCCCTGGGCTCGTTCTTTGCGGGCACGGTGGCAACGGTCTTGTTGGCGCTGTTTGCGCCCCCGCTGGCTGACCTGGCCTTGAAGTTCGGGCCGGCAGAGTACTTCTCGTTGATGGTGCTCGGCCTGGTGGCCTCGGTGGTTCTGGCCAGCGGCTCGCTGCTGCACGCGATCGGCATGGTGCTGGTGGGCCTGCTGCTGGGTCTGGCGGGCACGGACGTCAACTCGGGCGTGGCGCGCTACACCTTCGACAGGCCTGAGTTGGCCGACGGCATCAACTTCGTCATCGTGGCGATGGGCATGTTCGGCATTGGCGAGATCGTGCGCAATCTCGAGCATGACCAGACCCGCGATCTGGTGATGAAAAAGGTCTCCGGTCTGATGCTCGGCAAAGACGACTTCAAGCGCATCGTGGCGCCGGTTTTGCGCGGAACGTTCCTGGGTTCGGCCTTGGGCATATTGCCCGGAGGCGGCGCCATGCTGGCCTCGTTTGCGGCCTACTCGATCGAAAAGAAGGTCTCCAAGAATTCGGCCCAGTTCGGCCAGGGTGCGATCGAAGGTGTGGCGGCACCCGAAGCGGCCAACAACGCCGGCGCGCAGACCTCGTTCATTCCGATGTTGACGCTGGGCATTCCGTCGAACCCGGTGATGGCCTTGATGATTGGCGCGATGATCATCCAGGGCATTCAGCCCGGCCCGGCCGTGATGACCGAGCAGCCGGCGCTGTTCTGGGGGCTGATCGCCTCGATGTGGATCGGCAACTTCTTTCTGGTGGTGCTCAACTTGCCGTTGATCGGCCTGTGGGTGAAGATGATCACGGTGCCGTACCACCGGCTCTTCCCGGCCATCCTGATGTTTTGCGCGATTGGCGTGTTCAGCCTGAACAGCAGCCATTTCGACATCTACCTGATGGCGCTGTTCGGCCTGTTTGGCTACGTGTGCGCCAAGCTGAACTGCGAGGCAGCGCCCATGCTTTTGGGCTTCATCATCGGTCCCATGATGGAGGAGTACCTGCGCAGGGCGTTGATCCTGTCCAAGAGCGACCCGATGGTGTTTGTGCAGCGTCCGATCAGCGCCGTCATGCTGGCCTTGGCCGTCTTGGCCTTAGTCCTGGTGTTGAGCCCGACCTTGCAGAAAAAGCGCGAAGAGGCGTTTCACGAGGGGTGACGCGCAAGAGCGATTGAGCGCCCTGCCCCCAGCGACCAGATCAGCTGGCCAGTTGCTCCACCACCGCAGCGAAATCCAGGGTGCCCAGATGGCGCCCATCGGCCGCCTGCACATTGGCCTGAGTGCTGGCAGCCGCCAGCATGGCGCGCGCAGCCTCGGCCAGCGTGGCGGTGGCCGCCAACACCGGGCCAACCACGGGCTCACCCGGCTGAACCAGCGACGCGCAGCGCAGCAGCCGGCCGCGGTGCAAGCCACGCACGAAATCGACAACTTGAACGTCGGCCGGCTGCAGCACGGTGGCTGCCGGGTCGCCTTGCTGCACCACGCGGCCATCGCGCAGCAGGACCAGGTGGTCGGCCAGGCGCAGGGCCTCGTCCAGATCGTGGGTGATGAACACCACCGTCTTGCGCAGCTGCTGCTGCAGGCCCAGCAGCAGATCTTGCATGTCGCGGCGGTACAGCGGGTCGAGCGCGGCGAAGGGCTCGTCCATCAGCAGCACCGGCGCATCGGCCGCCAAGGCGCGGGCCAGACCCACGCGCTGCTGCATGCCGCCTGACAGCACGGCCGGCCAGGCCGCCTCCACGCCCGCCAGCCCTACGCGCTGCAGCCACTGGCGTGCCAAGGCGGCGGCATCGGACGCCGACACGCCGCGCAGCGCCAGCGGGTAGGCCACGTTTTGCAGCACCGTGAGGTGCGGCAGCAAGGCATAGCGCTGGAACACCATGGCCGTGGTCTGCTGGCGCCATTGGCGCAAGGCCTCGCTTGCCAACGCGGTCACGTCCACCGCGCCGCACAGCACCCGGCCCGCGCTGGGCTCGACCAGCCGGTTGACCAGCCGCAGCAGCGTGCTCTTGCCCGAGCCCGACGGCCCCATCACCACCGAGATGGCGCCGCCGGGCAGCTGCAGATCCACGCCCTGCAGCGCCGGCTGTGCCGCGCCCGGGTAGTGCTTGGCCAGGCCCTGCAGTTGCAGCGCGGGAGCGGTGGCTGGCGCGGCCGCGCCTGCCGCATCAGCCATGGCCGTGCCCATGCCCATGCCCATTCAGCGCAGCGGGCTGCCGGTGCTGCTGCACCCGCCAGCCCCAAGCCTGGGCCATGCGGTCGAAGACGATGGCGATCGCCACGATGGCCAGCCCGTTGAACAGCCCGAGTGCGAAGTACTGGTTGTTGATGGCCTTGAGCACCGGCTGGCCCAGGCCCTGCACGCCGATCATCGCGGCCACCACCACCATGGCCAGCGCCATCATGATGGTCTGGTTCACGCCCGCCATCAGCGTGGGCAGCGCCAGCGGCAGCTGCACGCCCCACAGCTTCTGCCAAGGCGTGGCGCCGTAAGCATCGGCGGCCTCCAGCACATCGCGGTCGACCTCGCGCAGGCCCAGGCTGGTCAGGCGCACCATCGGCGGCAGGGCATACACCACCACCGCCAGCAGACCCGGCACCCGACCGATGCCCAGCAGCATCACCGCCGGGATCAGGTAGACGAAGCTGGGCAGGGTCTGCATCAGGTCGAGCAGCGGGGTCAGCAGCCGCTGCAGCCAACTCCAGCGCGCCATCGCCACGCCCAGCGGCGCGCCGATGGCCACGGCCAGCGCGGTGGCCACCAGCACCATGGCCAGGGTCTTCAACGTGTCGTCCCACAGGCCGAACAGGCCCAGCACCGCCAGCGTGGCGGCACTGCCCAGCGCCAAGGGCCAGCGGCGGGATGCGCCCCAGGCCAGCGCTGCCAGCGCGGCCAGCAGCAGCGGCCAGGGCGTGGCCAGCAAGGCCTGCTCGGCACCGATCAGCAGGTCCTGCAGCGGCGCGAAGGCCGCTTCAATGGCCGCACCGTGACGCTGGCTGAAGGCCAGAAAGCCCTGGTCTATGGCTTGCTTCAGCGCAGTGAGGGTGTCGGCGTCCAGCGCCGGAAAGCCTGTGGTCACGGCAGGTGCGTCACGGCCATGACGTCACAGCCCCGCGCGCACCCGCGCGGCCACCGCCGGGTCCACCCAGGCCTGCCAGACCTCGGGCCGGGTCTTCAGGAACTGGCGTGCACCCTGCTCGCCGGTGGCCTGCTGCGCCGCCATCCAGGCCAGCATGGCATTGACAGTGGCGCTGTCCCAGCTGCGGCGGGCCAGGTAGGCATAGGCCGGGCCGCCGGCCTGGCGGAAGCGGTCGGTCACCACGGTGTGCACCGCGGCCACCGGCCAGGCATTGGGCTGGGGCGCCGCGCAATCGGCCACGCTGGTGCAACGCTGCCATTCCACGGGGTCGTGCGGCACGCCTTCGGCCAGCTTGACCATGGCGTACCGGCCCAGCAATGCGTTGGGCGACCAGTAATAGCCCAGCCAGCCCTGCTTGCGCTGCTGGGCGCGGGCGATGCTGCTGTCCAGCGCGGCGGCGGTGCCTGGGTCGACCAGCACGAAGCCCTTGTCCGCAGCACCATGGGCCTTGAACAGGTTGGCCATCACGATCTGGCATTGCCAGCCCGACGGGCAGCTGTGCACCGCGCCTTGCTGCCGGTTTTCTGGCGCAGGAAAAAGGTCGGGCCGCTTGAGCGCGTCGGCAATGCTGCGGATCTCGGGGTGGGCGTCGGCGACGAACTTCGGGATCCACAAGCCTTCGATGCCGCCGTCCCTCAAGGCGGTGCCCGCCAGGTGCAGCCGGCCCGCTGCCACTGCTTTCAGCAACGGCTCGCGCACACCGTTGACCCAGGCCTCGGGCGCCACGTCGGGCTGGCCCCTGGCGATCATGCTGGTGAGCGTGGGCACGGTGTCGCCGGCCACCAGCTCGACCTGGCAGCCGTAGCCCGTCTGCAAAATGAAGCGGTCGACCTGAGCCAGCAATTCGGCCGACTGCCAGTTCATGTTGGCCAGGGTGAGCCGGCCGCAGGCCTGGGCTGCACCGCTGGCGGCCAGGCCCAGCAGCACCAGCGCGCTCAGCAAGGCGGCCTTCAGTCGCGAGCGCAGGCGGGGGTGAAGTGACGTCATGGGCCGCAGCTTAACGGCCGCTGCGGGCGCATCGACGCTCGGAGAAATCCGCTTCGGGGGTGTCGTTCGAAAGGCCAACGACCGGTCAGTTGCTCAGCGCACCACCAAGCGCGGCGTGGCGTCGGTCGCGGCGATGGCGCCGACCACGCCAGCCTGCCCAAAGCCGTGGCGATGGAAGATGGCCAGCACCTCGTTGAGCGCCGACGGTGCACACGACACGAGCAGCCCGCCGCTGGTCTGCGGATCGCTCAGCAAGGCCTGGTCTTCGGCCGCGAACGATGCGGGCAGGACCACGTCCTTGCCGTAGCCGGCCCAGTTGCGACCCGACGCACCGGTGACGAATCCTTGCTCGGCCAAGGCGCGCACGCCGGCCAGCAAAGGCACAGCCGCCCAGTCGAGCTGCACATCGCAGCGCGCACCGCGCGCCATCTCCAGCACGTGGCCCGCCAAGCCGAAGCCGGTGACGTCAGTCAGCGCATGCACGCCCGCCAGTGCGGCCAGTTCAGGGCCGGGCGTGTTGAGCTGGGTGGTGGTGGCGATCATCTGCGCATAGCCGGCATCGCCGAGCTCGCCCTTCTTCAGTGCCGCGGACAGCACGCCCACACCCAACGGCTTGCCCAGCACCAGCACGTCGCCTGGCTGTGCATCGGCGTTGCGCTTGACGTGCTTGGGATGCACCAGCCCCAGCGCCACCAGGCCGTAGATGGCCTCGACCGAATCGATGGTGTGGCCACCGGCAATCGGGATGCCGGCCGCGCGGCATACCGACGCGCCGCCTTCAAGGATGCGCCCGATGGTCTGCGTCGACAGCACGTTGATGGGCATGCCAACCAGCGCCAGCGCGAAGATCGGCCGGCCGCCCATCGCATACACATCGCTGATCGCGTTGGTCGCAGCGATGCGGCCGAAGTCGTGCGGGTCGTCGACGATGGGCATGAAGAAGTCGGTGGTGGCAATCAGCGCCTGCTCGTCGTTGAGCTGGTAGACCGCGGCATCGTCGGCAGTCTCGATGCCCACCAGCAGTTCCTTGGGAATTGGCATGGCCGCCATGCCCTTGAGGATTTCCGACAGCAGGCCCGGTGCGATCTTGCAGCCGCAGCCTCCGCCGTGAGA
>CAMCNE010000070.1 GCA_945875935.1 Bordetella parapertussis | reverse complement strand
CGAAATTATCGAGGCGACCTTGCCTGTGTCGGACCCGGGTAATTACCCCGACAGATCGCCTGCTTGCCGCGCCGCGCTGTAGAACGCATCGGCGAAAAATTCGTCTTCGGGCAGGCCGCACTGGCCGATCAGATCGCGCTGTGCGGCTTCGACCATCAAGGGGTTGCCGCAGGCATAGACCTGGTGGCCGCTCAGGTCGCCCAGGTCTTGCATCACCGCCTGATGGACCAGGCCGGTGCGCCCGGTCCAGCCGTCTGAAGCCAGCGGCTCCGAGAGCACCGGCACATAGGTCAGCTGCGGCATCTGCGCGGCGGCTTGCACGGCCCATTCGTGCAGGTACAGATCGGCGCGGGCGCGGCAGCCCCAGTACAGCACCACCGGCCGGTCGGCGGGCTTCGTCTGCAACTGCTCGATCAGCGCCTTGATGGGCGCGAAGCCAGTGCCCGAAGCCACCAGCACGATGGGCTTGGGCGAGTCTTCGCGCAGGAAGAAGCTGCCGAACGGGCCTTCGAGTCGCAGGATGTCCTTTTCCTTCATCGAGCCGAAAACCTTGTCGCTGAACAGCCCGCCCGGCAGATGGCGGATGTGCAGCTCAATCCACGGCTTGTCGCCCTGCATGTGCGGCGCATTGGCCATCGAATAGCTGCGGCGCGAGCCGTCGGGCAGCAGGATGTCGACGTACTGTCCAGCGAGATAACGCAGGCCATCGCTGGCCGGCAGTTGCAAGGTGATGATGGCCACGTCGGCCGCGGGCTTTTCGAGCCGGCTCACGCGCGCGGGCATGCGGCGCACCGGCAGCTCGCCCACGCCGGCCACGGTGCGCGCTTCGAGCGCCAGGTCGGTCTGCGGTGCGGCGCAGCACGTCAGCACAAAGCCCTGTTCTTCTTCGTCTGCGCTGAGCGCCTTGAGCTGGTGCGCGCCGTGGATCACACGGCCTTCGATCAGGCGGCACTTGCACGAGCCGCAAGCGCCGTCCTTGCAGCCGTAGGGCAGGCCGATGCCGGCGCGCAGGGCTGCGGCAAGGATGCGCTCGTCGCGCTGGACGGGAAAGCTGCGGCCGCTGGGCTGCAGCGTGACGGTGATGCTCATGGTGCTCGGGCTCGTAAACTGATCCGCGATTTTGCCCCGCACCCCCGCTTGCCTTGATACCTCGCCCATGCGCAACTTGCCCTCGGTCTTTCAACGCCCCACCTTGCTGATCGTTGGCTGCGGTGACGTTGGCATGCGCGTGCTGCGGCTGCTGCGCGGGCGTTACCGCTTGCTCGCGCTCACTTCCAGCCCGCAGCGTGCGGCCAGCCTGCGCGCGGCCGGCGCGGTGCCGCTGCTGGGCAATCTGGATGAGCCGGTCACGCTGGCGCGGCTGGCCGGTGTGGCCGATGCGGTGCTGCATCTGGCGCCGCCGCCGCTGCAAGGCGCCACCGATCCGCGCACCCGCCACCTGCTCGAGGCGTTGGGCCGCGGTCAGCGAGTGCGTCGCATCGTCTACGCCAGCACCAGCGGCGTCTACGGCGACTGCGGCGGCGAACGATTCGACGAGACCCGCGCCGTCAACCCGACCACCGATCGCGCCCGCCGGCGTGTCGATGCCGAGGCGCAGTTGCGCTGGTATGGCCGCGCCCACGGCGTGCGCGTGGCGATCTTGCGCATCCCCGGCATCTATGCCGTAGACCGCGAAGGCGGCCACCCGCGCGAGCGCCTGATGCGTGGCACCGCGGTGCTGCGCGCCGAGGACGACGTGCACACCAACCACATCCACGCCGACGATCTGGCGCGCGCCTGTGTTGCGGCACTCACCCGTGCGTTGCCGCAGCGCGTGGTGCACGCAAGCGATGACACCGACATGAAGATGGGCGACTACTTCGATCTGGCCGCCGATGTGTGCGGCCTGCCGCGCCCGCCGCGCATCAGCCGCGCCGAGGCCGCCGAGCGGCTGTCGCCGATGCTGATGAGCTTCATGAGCGAATCACGCCGGCTCGACAACCACCGGCTCAAGCGCGAACTGCGATTGCGCCTGCGCTACCCGACGGTGCGCGACGGCCTGTGAGCCAGCGCGGGGTTGTCGATCAGCGCCGGCGGCCCGAAAACGGCGACTGCCCGCGCCAGTAACGCAGCATCAAGAAGCCGCCCAGCATGCCGCCCAGGTGCGCGAAGTGCGCCACGCCTGAGGCCGTGCCGGTCACGCCCATGAGCAGTTCCAGCCCGCCGTAGATCGCCACGAAGACCTTGGCCTTCATCGGGATCGGCGGGATCAGCGGCACGATGGTGCGGTTGGGAAAGGTCATGCCGTAAGCCAGCAGCAGCCCGAACAGGCCGCCCGAAGCACCCACCGTCGGGTACATCGAGCCCAGCAGCCAAGTCACCAGCAACTGTGCCGCCGCGGCGGTGAGCACGCTGGCCGCATAGAACCGGATGAAGCGCTGACGACCCCAGGTCTGCTCGAGCTCAGAGCCGAACATCCACAGCCCCAGCATGTTGAAAAACAGGTGCCCCAAGCCGGCGTGCAAGAAGGCGTAGGTCACCACCTGCCACGGCAGGAACAAGTCACTTGCCAGCGGCCACAGCCCGAACACGCGCGTGAACCATGGGCCGATGAAAAGGCCGATGCAAAACGCTGCGACGTTGATCAGCAGCAGTGCGCGGGTGACGGGTGGCAAGGGTGGCATTCAGCGGGCCTCATCTCTTGTAAAGCGAGCCGAGAGGGTAACCTCAAAGACGGCGGCATAATCGCCGCTCGCTCCGGGCCTCGGTGGTGAAATTGGTAGACGCGCGGGACTCAAAATCCCGTTCCGAAAGGAGTGTCGGTTCGATTCCGACCCGAGGCACCACCCCCACGTTTTTCAGTGTTTGCCGATGCGGTGCAATGCCGCAATGCCAGCCGCACTTCACCCGCCCGTTTGCTGCGAGTCCGCATGGCCAAGAAGCAACCTGTCTACCGCTCGCTCGAAGACCTGATTGGCCAAACGCCGTTGGTGCGGCTGGCCCGCTTAGCCGGTCTGGATGGCCAGCGCCGTGGCAACGTGATCCTCGGCAAGCTCGAAGGCAATAACCCCGCCGGCTCGGTGAAAGACCGTGCGGCCATCAGCATGATCCGGCGCGCTGAAGAGCGCGGCCAGATCAAGCCGGGCGACACGCTGATCGAAGCCACTTCGGGCAACACCGGCATCGCGCTGGCCATGGCCGCCGCCATTCGCGGCTACCGCATGCTGCTCATCATGCCCGAGGACCTGTCGATCGAGCGCGCGCAGACCATGCGAGCCTTTGGCGCCGAGCTGATGCTCACGCCGCGCTCGGGCGGCATGGAGCACGCACGCGATCTGGCCGATCAGCTGCAGCGTGACGGCAAGGGCGTGGTGCTCGATCAGTTTGCCAACGCCGACAACCCGCGCGTGCACTACGAGACCACCGGCCCCGAGATCTGGCGTGATACCGCCGGGCAGGTCACGCACTTCGTGAGCGCCATGGGCACCACCGGCACCATCACCGGCGTGTCGCGCTACCTGAAAGAGATGAACCCTGCCGTGCGCATCATCGGCGCGCAGCCCAGCGAAGGCTCACGCATTCCCGGCATACGCAAATGGCCCGAGGCCTATCTGCCCAAGATCTATGACCCGACCCATGTCGACGAGATCGTGCAGGTCAGCCAGGCCGATGCCGAGGAGATGGCCCGCCGGATGGCGCGCGAAGAAGGCATCTTTGCCGGCATCTCGGCGGCCGGTGCTTGCTGGGTGGCGCTGGAGCTGGCCCGCCAGGTCGATAACGCGACCATCGTGTTCATCGTGTGCGATCGAGGCGATCGCTATTTGTCGACCGGTGTGTTTCCGGTCTGAGCGCCGTGTGCGCACGGCCCATGCCCGGGTGTTTCACGATGCCAAGATCGCCTTGCCGCCGGTAAAGTAGGCCCCCCATGAAGCCCCCTCATATTGAAGTCGACGCGCGCGGCATGCATTGCCCGCTGCCCATCCTCAAGGCCAAAAAGGCGCTGGCTCAGATGGCCAGCGGCGAGCTGCTTCAGGTGGTGTCGACCGACCCGAACTCGATGCGCGATTTCCAGGCCTTTGCCAAGCAAACGGGCAACGAACTCGTCGAGCAGATTGCCTGGCAGGACGAATACGTGCACGTGCTGCGCAGGCGCTGAAGCCGCGCTGTCAGTTCACAGCGTCAGGGTCTTGAGGTAGTCGCGAAAGCCAGGACCCAGTTTGGGGTGCTGCAAGGCGAGTTCGACGTTGGCTTCCAGAAAGCCGTCCTTGCTGCCGCAGTCGTAGCGGCGGCCTTCGTAGCGAAAGGCAAACACCTTCTCGCGGCGCATCAACCCGGCGATGCCGTCGGTGAGCTGGATCTCGCCGCCCACCCCGCGCGGCAAGTTGGCGATCTCGCGAAACACGCCCGGCGTCAGGATGTAGCGGCCTGCCACGCCCAGACGTGACGGCGCATTTTCTGGCGCGGGCTTCTCGACGATGTGCGTCATGTCCATCATGCGGTCGTTGACCGGTGTGCCGGCCACGATGCCGTAGCGCCGGGTGTGTTCCTCGGGGACTTCCTGCACCGCGATGATCGACGCCTGCCAGTCAGCGAAGCGCTCGACCATCTGCTTGAGCACCGGTGGCGAGCCCACCATCAAGTCATCGGCCAGCAGCACCGCAAAGGGCTCGTTGACCACCACGCTTTGCGCGCACAGCACGGCGTGTCCCAGACCGAAGGCCTTGGCCTGGCGGATGTAGATGCACTCCATGTCGTGCGGCTTGATCGTGTGCACGAGTTCCAGCAACTCGTTCTTGCCGGCAGCTTCAAGTTCGGCCTCAAGTTCATAGGCGGTGTCGAAGTGGTCTTCGATCGCGCGCTTGCTGCGGCCATTGACGAAGATCATCTGGCGGATGCCCGCCTCGTAGGCCTCTTCGACGGCGTACTGGATCAGCGGCTTGTCGACGATGGTCAGCATTTCCTTGGGCTGCGCCTTGGTGGCGGGCAGGAAACGCGTGCCCATGCCGGCGACGGGAAACACGGCTTTGTTGATCTTCATATGAGGTGCTATCACGGGCAGTCCTTGTGTTCGATTCATTCTCACACGCAGGTTTGACAGCCTGATTGCCAAACGGCAATGGCTGTGCGCCCGATCCCGATGTGCAACCTCAGCGAAGGTCTACGTCGTGGACGCCAGCCTCAGCACTTGAGCTTGCAGCCGGTCGCGTGTGGCGGTGAATTCGGCAATCCGCTGGCGTTCTTGAGCCACCACCGCCGCCGGCGCGCGCGCCACGAAGCCTTCGTTGGCCAGCTTGGCAGTGGCCTTGGTGATCTCGCCGTCGAGCCGGGTGATCTCCTTGGTCAGGCGTTCGGTCTCGGCGGCCACGTCGATCTCGACGTGCAGCGCGAGCCGCGTGCCGCCGAATTCGACCACCGGCGAGTTCAGCGTGGCTTGCGCGTAGGCCGCCTCGTCGGTGTGCACCTGCACGTCGGACACCTTGGCCAGCGCCTTGAGCAGGGGGGCGGCGGCTTGCACAAAGGCCGCATCGCCCAGCGCCATCAGCGGCACGCGCTTGTCGGGCGACAAGCTCATCTCGCTGCGCAGGCGGCGGCAAGCGCCCACCATGCCCTTGAGCTGAGCGACCCAGGCGTCGGCGTTGGCGTCGATGCGGTCAAGCTGCGCCTCGGGGTAGGGCGCGGTGACCAAGCTGTCATCCGACCCGGCCACCTTGCGGTGCGCCACCACCGCCACGCGCTCCCACAACTCGGCGGTGATGAACGGCGTGATCGGGTGCAGCAGTCGCAGCACCGTCTCGAGCACGCGGATCAGCGTGCGGCGGGTGGCGCGCTGTGCGGCCTCGTCGCCGGTTTGCACCTGGACCTTGGCGATCTCGAGGTACCAGTCGCAGTACTCGTCCCAGACGAACGAGTAGATGGCGCCGGCCACGTTGTCGAGCCGGTAGTCGGCAAAGCCCTGCGCCACGGCCGCTTCGACGCGCTGCAGTTCGCTGGTGATCCAGCGGTCGGCCTGCGAGAAGCTCAGGTACGGCGGCGCGCTGCCGTCGCCCGCACCGCATTGCGACTTCGTGTGCTCGCCCAGCCCGCAGTCCTGACCTTCGCAGTTCATCAGCACAAAGCGCGTGGCGTTCCACAGCTTGTTGCAGAAGTTGCGGTAGCCCTCGCAGCGCTTGCTGTCGAAGTTGATGCTGCGCCCCAGGCTGGCCAGCGACGCGAAGGTGAAGCGCAGCGCGTCGGCGCCGAATGCGGGAATGCCGTCGGGGAATTCTTTTTCGGTGTCCTTGCGCACGCGCGGTGCGGTCTCGGGCTTGCGCAGGCCCACCGTGCGCTTGTCGAGCAGCGGTGCGAGCGCAATGCCGTCGATCAGGTCCACCGGGTCGAGCACGTTGCCTTCGGACTTGCTCATCTTCTTGCCCTGCGCGTCGCGCACCAGGCCGTGGATGTAGACGTGGTGGAACGGCACGCGCCCAGTGAAGTGCGTGGTCATCATGATCATCCGGGCGACCCAGAAGAAGATGATGTCGTAGCCGGTGACCAGCACGCTCGACGGCAGGAACAGGTCCATTTCCTTCGTGGGCTCGGGCCACCCCAGCGACGAGAACGGCACCATGGCCGACGAGTACCAGGTGTCGAGCACGTCTTCGTCGCGCTTGAGCTCACCCGTGTAGCCGGCAGCCGTGGCCTTGGCGCGCGCTTCATCTTCGCTGCGCGCGACGAACAGCTCGCCATCGGTGCCGTACCAAGCCGGAATCTGATGGCCCCACCACAGCTGGCGCGAGATGCACCAGTCGGTGATGTTTTTCATCCACTGGTCGTAGGTGTTGACCCACTGCTCGGGCACGAACTTGACCGCGCCGCTGTCGACCGCATCGATGGCCTTTTGCGCGATGCTCTTGCCGTCGGGGCCGGCCTTGGTCATGGCCACGAACCACTGGTCGGTGAGCATGGGCTCGATGATCTGGCCGGTGCGTGCGCAGCGCGGCACCATCAGCTTGTGCTTTTTGACCTCGACCAGAAAGCCCTGTGCTTCGAGGTCGGCCACGATGCGCTTGCGAGCCACGAAGCGGTCGAGCCCGCGATAGACCTCGGGCGCGTTGTCGTTGATCGCCGCATCGAGCGTGAGCACACCGATGATCGGCAACCCGTGCCGCTGGCCCACCGCATGGTCGTTCACATCGTGCGCGGGCGTCACCTTGACCACGCCGGTGCCGAAGGCGCGATCGACGTAGTCGTCGGCGATGACCGGGATGGTGCGGCCGCACAGCGGCAACGTGACCTGCTGGCCGATCAGCGCTGCGTAGCGCTCGTCTTCGGGGTGCACCATCACCGCCACGTCACCGAGCAGGGTCTCAGGCCGGGTGGTGGCGACCACCAGATCGCCAGAACCATCGGCCAACGGATAGCGGATGTGCCACAGCGAGCCGTCTTCTTCCTCGCTCTCGACCTCGAGGTCGGACACCGCGCTCTTGAGCACCGGGTCCCAGTTGACCAGCCGCTTGCCGCGATAGATCAGGCCTTGCTCGTGCAACTGCACGAAGGTGTTGGTGACCACCTTGGACAGCTTGTCGTCCATCGTGAAGTACTCGTGCGGCCAGCTCACGCTGTCGCCCATGCGGCGCATCTGTTGCGTGATGGTCGAGCCCGACTGCTGCTTCCAGTCCCACACGCGGGCCACGAAATTCTTGCGGCCCAGGTCGTGGCGGCTTTGCCCCTGTTCTTGCAACTGACGCTCCACCACGATCTGCGTGGCGATGCCGGCGTGGTCGGTGCCCGGCACCCACAGCGTGTTGAAGCCGCGCATGCGGTGGTAGCGCGTGAGGCTGTCCATGATCGTCTGGTTGAACGCATGGCCCATGTGCAGCGTGCCGGTCACATTGGGCGGTGGCAGCTGGATCGAGAACGACGGCTTGGCCGCGTCGAGCGTGGGTTCGTAGACACTGCTTTTTTCCCACAGCGGGCCCCAGTGGGCTTCGATGTCGGCGGGTTCGAAAGACTTGGCCAGTTCGGTCATGGGGACACCGGGTAGAGCGCCGCGAAAACGGTCGCCTGAGAGCACGAAAACGGAGGCCGGATTGTAGGAGGCGGCTCCTAGAATGCCCCGATGCCCAGCCCCTCAGAGCACCCGGGCGTCGCCCCGCACGACGACCCCTCGATCCCCCTGTTTGAAGAAGATGGCCCCAGCGCCTCGCCCCTCGAGGCCACGGGCGAGATCGCGGCCGATGAGCGTCCCGCGCTGCCCACCGCCGAAGGCCTGCTGCGCGGACTCAACCCCGAGCAGCTCGCTGCCGTCACGCTGCCGCCGCGCCCCTCGCTGATCTTGGCCGGTGCCGGCTCGGGCAAGACGCGCGTGCTGACCACCCGCATCGCCTGGCTGATCCAGACCGGCCAGCTCGCGCCGGGCGGCGTCATGGCCGTGACCGTCACCACCAAGGCAGCCAAGGAAATGCTCACGCGGCTGAGCGCCATGCTGCCGATTCCGGTGCGCGGCATGTGGGTGGGCACCTTCCACGGGCTGTGCAACCGCTTCTTGCGCGCGCACTGGAAGCTCGCGGCGCTGCCGCAGGGGTTTCAGATCCTCGATTCGGCCGATCAGCTCTCGGCCGTCAAGCGCGTCATCAAGGGCATGAAGCTCGACGAAGAGCGCTTCGTGCCCAAGGCCACCACCTGGTTCATCGCCGGGCAAAAGGAAGACGGCCTGCGCCCGAAAGACGTGGAAGTGCGCGATGAGCAAAGCCGCGTGCTGGTGCAGATCTACCAGGCCTACGAAGACCAGTGCCAGCGCGAAGGCGTGGTCGACTTCGCCGAGCTGATGCTGCGCACCTACGAGCTGATGCGCGACCAGCCGAGCCTTCGCGATCACTACCAGCGGCGCTTTCGGCACATCCTGGTCGACGAGTTCCAGGACACCAACCGGCTGCAGTACGCCTGGCTCAAGATGTTCGCCGGCCCGCCCGGACCCAACGGCTGCGCGGTGCTGGCCGTGGGCGACGACGACCAGAGCATCTACGCCTTTCGCGGTGCGCAGGTCGGCAACATGGCCGACTTCGAGCGCGAGTTCCGGGTGCAGCAGGTCATCAAGCTCGAGCGCAACTACCGCAGCTTCGGCCACATCCTCGATGCGGCCAACGAGCTGATCTCGCGCAACTCGCGCCGTCTGGGCAAGAACCTGCACACCGAGGCCGGCCCGGGTGAGCCGGTGCGCGTGTTCGAAGCCACCAGCGACTTCGCCGAAGCGCAGTGGTTCATCGAAGAAGCCCAGCAACTGCACCGCGAAGGCACGCCGCGTCGCGACATCGCGCTGCTGTACCGCAGCAACGCACAAAGCCGGGTGATTGAGAGTGCGCTGTTCAACGCCGCCATTCCGTACAAGGTCTACGGCGGGCTGCGCTTTTTCGAGCGCGCCGAGGTCAAGCACGCGCTGGGCTACTTGCGCCTGATTGAGAACCCCAATGACGACACCAGCTTCTTGCGGGTGGTCAACTTCCCGACCCGCGGCATCGGTGCGCGCACCATCGAGCTGCTGCAAGACGCCGCGCGCACGAGCGGGCGCAGTCTGTACCAAAGCGTGGGCGCGGTGGCCGGCAAGGGTGGCGGCAACGTGCAGGCCTTCGTGGCGCTGGTCGATGCCATGCGCGAGGCCACTCGCGGCCTCACGCTGCGCGAAATCATCGAGCACATGCTCGAGGCCTCGGGGCTGATGAACTTCTATCGCACCGACAAGGAAGGCCAGGACCGGCTCGAAAACCTGGATGAACTCGTCAACGCCGCCGAAGCCTTCGTCACGCAAGAAGGCTTTGGCAAGGACGCGGTGGCGCTGCCAGTCGACGAGTTCTCGACGCCGCTGCCGCCGTCTGATGCGGCCGAGGCCGAGCTGACGAAGGTGCTGGGCGCTCTGGGCGAGGAGCCAGGCGCCGCCCCCACCGGCATCGCCTCGCTGATCACCACGCCCGATGCTGAAACCGGCGAGATCATGTCGCCGCTGGCCGCCTTCCTCACGCACGCCTCGCTCGAGGCGGGTGACAACCAGGCGCAAGCTGGACAGGACGCCATCCAGCTGATGACGGTGCACGCGGCCAAGGGGCTTGAATTTGATGCGGTGTTCATCACCGGGCTCGAAGAAGGCCTGTTTCCGCACGAGAACAGCGCTTCCGATCTCGACGGCCTGGAAGAAGAACGCCGGCTGATGTACGTGGCCATCACGCGGGCGCGCAAGCGGCTGTATCTGAGCTGCAGCCAAACGCGCATGCTGCACGGGCAGACCCGCTACAACGTCAAGAGCCGCTTCTTTGATGAGCTGCCCGAGGCTGCGCTGAAGTGGATCACGCCGCGCAATCAGGCTTTCGGCTCGGGCTTTGGGCGCGAGTACCAGTCGGCCTGGGCACGCGGCTCGGGCCTGGGTTCGATCGTGGGTGCCGGGCGTGTCGAGCCCGCGCCGCCGCCCATGGTGTCCAAGGCGCCATCGCACGGCCTCAAATCAGGCCAGAGCGTGTTTCACACCAAGTTCGGCGAGGGTGTGATCGTCACGCTGGAGGGCCACGGCGAAGATGCTCGCGCCCAGGTCAACTTCGGCCGCCACGGCATGAAATGGCTGGCGCTGTCGGTGGCGAAACTGACGCCGATTCCTTGATGTTTGGGATGGGTGGTCGGGTCTGTTTCTGAGCTGCTAGAAGACCCTCACCCCTGCCCTCTCCCGCCAGGCGGGAGAGGGTGCCATTCAAGTCAAGCCCTCTCCCGCGAGGCGGGAGAGGGGGGTCATTCAAGTCCCATCTCCAACCTGTGGAAGAGGGTGCCATTCAAGTCCCCTCTCCCACCTGCGGCAAAGGGGCCATTCAAGCCCCCTCTCCCACGTGTGGGAGAGGGTTAGGGTGAGGGTCGCTCTCAAGCAGGCCAGCGAGGCGCTCGGGGGCGGTAGGTCAAGGAGGAGCCATGGGCCTGCGGCCCATGGCGGGGGGCACGGACGACCCCGAGTGCCTCGCTGGCCTGCGGGCGCCAGCTGCCGGATACCAGATGCGCCTCAAACCCCCGCCGACTCGATTTGCTGATGGGCATCGCGCAGCCACATCTTCAGGCGCTGGCGGTCCATCAGGCCCAGGCCGGTGCGTGACTTCTCGGTGTCGTGCTGGGCGGCCCAGAAGCTGCTGCTCGAGCCGTCGATCTTCTGGATGATGGCGTCGCTCAGGTGCTTGATCGACACGGTGCGCGCACCCAGTGCTTCGGCGCGGTCGTGCTCGCCGGATCGCTCGAGCAGGCTGAAGTCGTCGCCGCGCATCTGATTGCGCACCAGCACATAGCCCAGCCGCGCACCAAAGCGGTCGAGCAGCTTCTTGAGCAGATCGACCGAGTCGCGGCCCGAGTCCATCACGTGCCAGTAGGTGATCTCGAAGCCCGATTCGCCGGCCATCTCGAGCACGCCCGATTCGTCCATCCACTTGACCAGCGGGTCGTGCGTTTGCGCGGCCAGATCGACCAGCACGCGGCGCTCGGGCTGCTCGATGGCGGCTTCGATGATCGAATCGAGCGCCTCATACCGGTCAACCAGCACCGGCGAGGCATAGCCTGAATAAAAGCGCAGCAGCGCGCCGTGCGAGCGGTCGGTGTCGAAGCCGAGGAAGGGCAGTTCACGGTCGATGAAGTGCTGCGCCAGCAGGCGAGACACCAGCGACTTGCCCACCCCGCCTTTCTCGCCGCCGATGAAATGAATGTGGGCCATGGGATCCTTGATGTGGTTACAGAGCTTGTTGTCAAGCGAGGGTCGTGCCAGCGTTGAATGAAAAAAAGCCTCCGTTCGGTGTCCCGACCGGAGGCTTTGCTCTGCGGGGGCGGCCGCAGGTTCAGCTCATCACGCGCCCAGGCTGTTTTCGATGCGCGCCATGGTGGCTGGCAACTCGCCAGGCAGATGGTGTTCGAGCTGCTTGAACAGCTCGGCATGCAGCGTCAGTTCCTGCTTCCAGGCGGCGGTGTCAATGCTGATCACGCTGTCGAACTGCTCCTGCGAGAAGTTCAGACCCTCCCAGTGCATGTCTTCGAAACGTGGGCTGACCCCAAACACGTTGTCCTTGCCGCCAGCGGTGCCTTCGATGCGACCGAGCATCCACTCCATCGCGCGCATGTTTTCGCCGTAGCCAGGCCAGACGAACTTGCCATCGGCGCCCTTGCGGAACCAGTTCACGCAGAAGATGGACGGCAGCTTGGCACCGGTGGCGCCGATCTTGTCGCCCAGGTTCAGCCAGTGCTGAAAGTAATCGGCCATGTTGTAGCCGATGAACGGCAGCATGGCGAACGGGTCACGGCGCACGACGCCTTGCTGGCCGGCCGCAGCCGCTGTGGTTTCGCTGCCCATGGTGGCGGCCATGCAGACGCCTTCGGTCCACGAACGTGCCTGGGTGAC
>CAMCNE010000069.1 GCA_945875935.1 Bordetella parapertussis | reverse complement strand
CCGGCGATGCAGCGCCACGGATGGCGGCCGGCCAGCTCGGTGCTGCCCGCAGGCACCAGATCACCGTCCATCAGCCGCCGGTAGGCCGCTGGCATGCGCGGCACCATGCTCGCAAAAAAGCCGGCGCGCTCGCGGATCTGCGCGATCGCATCGCTGTCGAGCAGCCCGTGCCGGGTGGCGAAGTCAGCCGCCGAGTCGCCACCCATCGAGCTGTCGGCGCGGCTGCCCAGCACGGCCACCGCATAGTCGGTGGCGCTCATCCACAGGCGACATTCGAAGCCGGCGTCCGCAGCGGCCGTCGGCCTGCTCCAGCGCGTGGTCAGCCAGTGCGCCAAGCCGATGTGGTCGGGGTGCATGTGGGTGGCGATCACCCGCAGCACCGGCAACCCGCCAAGCTGCGTGTCGAAGATCTCCTCCCACAGCCCACGCGTGGCGGTGTCGGCGATGCCGCAGTCGACGATGGTCCAGCCTTGCACGGTGCCGTCGACGCCGCTCTGCTCATCGCGCAGCAGCCACAGGTTGATGTGGTTCAGCGCAAACGGCAGCGGCATGCGCAGCCAGCGCACGCCGCTGGCCACCTCGATGCTGCCGCCCGCGGCGGGCAGCGCATCGGCGTGGGGATAGTGCGGTTCTTGATGCGCGGTGTTCACGAGGTTGCCGAAATGACGAAAGGGCCGCGATCGTCGCCGGCAAACTTTTAAACTCGGTTGACTCTACCTGCGGTGACCCATGACCAGCGAACTGAAAGAACTCTTCGAGAGCAACGTCATGTGGGCGCGCGCCACCGAGGCGCGCACCCCCGGGTTCTTCACCGGCTTGCTCAAGCAGCAGTCGCCGCAATACCTGTGGATAGGCTGCGCCGACAGCCGCGTGCCGGCCAACGATCTGGTCGGGCTGCTGCCCGGCGAGTTGTTCGTGCACCGCAATGTGGCCAATGTGGTGGCCCACTCTGATCTGAACTGCCTGTCGGTCATTCAGTACGCCACCGACCAGCTCCAGGTGCAGCACATCATCGTGGTCGGCCATTCAGGCTGCGGCGGTGTGGCCGCCGCCCTGCACAACCGGCGCGTGGGCATTGCCGACAACTGGTTGCGCCACGTGCAAGACGTGCGCGAGCAGCATCAGGAGTGGCTGGACAGCCTCGAGCCCGGCCAGCGCGTGGACGCGCTGTGCGAGCTCAACGTGATCGAGCAGGCGCGCAATGTGTGCCTCACCACCGTGGTTCAGGACGCCTGGGCACGCGGTCAGTCATTGGTGGTGCACGGCTGGTTCTATGGTTTGCACAATGGTCTGCTGGAGGACATGAGGATGACCGTATCAAGTCTTGACGAAGTTCGCGCCGTCTACCAGAGCGCTCTGGCTGCGCTGCGTGAACGTCTTGTGGCTGCCAGTGCTGGCGAGGCCCAACCATGACGAACAGCAGCGGCTTTCCAGCAGCGCTCGACGACGCCCGTGCCTATGACATCGCGATGGCGATGCTCGACGGCTTCAACCGTCACTACCGGCTGTTTCGCGAGACCAGCGCGGCGGCCAAGCAGCGTTTCGAGATGGCCGACTGGCACGGCCAGCGGCGCGCGCAGCGTGACCGCATCGAGTTCTACGACCAACGTGTGGATGAAGCCGCCAACCGGCTGCAAGCCGAGTTCAAGGCCGCGCAGCTCAGCGCCGAGGTGTGGCAGCAGGTCAAGCTGCACTACATCGGCCTGCTCACCAACCACCACCAGCCCGAGCTCGCCGAGACCTTCTTCAATTCGGTGACCACCAAGATCCTCCACCGCAGCTACTTCAACAACGACTTCATCTTCGTGCGCCCCGCGGTGTCGACCGAGTACATCGAAGACGACGATCCCACCTCGACGCCCACCTACCGCGCCTACTACCCCACGCCCGCCACCCTGCGCGAGGTGTGCCAGCGCATCATCGACAACCTCAAGCTGCAGCGGCCCTTTCAGGATCTCGACCGCGACATCGGCAGCATGGTGGCCGCCATCGAAGCGCAGATCGCCGACCGCCCGCCGCGCACCAATTTCCAGATCCAGGTGCTGACGTCGCTGTTCTTTCGCAACAAGGGCGCCTATCTGGTGGGCAAGCTGGTCAACGGCTACCGCGAGACGCCGTTCATGCTGCCCATCTTGCACACCGTGCCCGGCACGTTGGCCATCGACGCGATGCTGTTCGGCGACGACGAACTGCAGCTGCTGTTCAGCTTTGCGCGCGCTTACTTCATGGTCGACATGGAAGTGCCATCGGCCTACGTGCAGTTCCTGCGCACGCTGATGCCGCGCAAGCCGCGCAGCGAGATCTACAGCGCCATCGGTCTGCAAAAGCAGGGCAAGAACCTGTTCTACCGAGATTTCCTCGCGCACCTGCGGCATTCGAGCGACCAGTTCCGCATCGCGCCCGGCATCAAGGGCATGGTCATGCTGGTGTTCGATCTGCCGTCGTTTCCGTATGTGTTCAAGGTCATCAAGGACTACTACCCGCCGCAAAAGGACACCACGCGCGAGCAGATCAAGAGCAAGTACCTGCTGGTCAAGCAGCACGACCGCGTAGGCCGCATGGCCGACACGCTCGAGTACAGCAAGGTGGCCTTTCCGCGCGCGCGCTTCGACGACGAACTGGTCGAAGAGCTGCGCAAGTTCTGCCCCAGCCTGCTCGAGGAAGACGGCAAGGACCTGGTGATCCGCCACGTGTACATCGAGCGACGCATGATCCCGCTGAACATCTACATTCAGGAAGCCGATCCGGAGCAGGTGGCTCATTCGGTGATCGAGTACGGCAACGCCATCAAGGACCTTGTGGCTGCCAACATCTTTCCCGGCGACATGCTGTGGAAAAACTTTGGCGTCATGCGCCACGGCAAGGTGGTGTTCTACGACTACGACGAGATCGAATACATCACCGACTGCAATTTCCGCAAGGTGCCCGAGCCGCGCAACGAAGAAGAAGAAATGTCTGGCGAGATCTGGTACCACGTAGGCCCGAAGGACGTGTTCCCCGAGACTTTCGCGCCCTTCCTGCTCGGCAATGTGCAAGTCAGAGAGGTGTTCATGAAGCACCACGCCGATCTGCTCGACCCGGCCTTCTGGCAGCAGCACAAGGACCGCATCCTGGCCGGCCATGTGCACGACGTGTTTCCGTACGACGCGTCCAAGCGATTCAAGAACCAGCGCCCGCTTCAGGTGGCTGGCGTCGCGGCAGCCTGACTCAACGCCACCATGGCCAAGTTGAAACCCGTCGTGCCGGTCGACCTGGTGTCGGTGGGCGAGACCGTGTCGCGCCCGGTGCGGCTGTCGCGTCAGGACATCATCGACTTCGCCCGGCTCAGCGGTGATGCCAACCCGCTGCACCTCGACGAGATGGTCGCGGCACGGGCGCGCTTTGGCGAGATCATCGCCAGCGGACAGCACACCGGCGCGTTGCTCATGGGGTTGCTGGCCACGCACTTCTCGCGTACCGATGCCGTGGGCAAGCGAGAAATGCTCTGCCTGAACGTGAACCTGGCCTTCAAGCGCCCGGTGTTTGCCGAACAGGAGATCACGCTGCGCTGGCGCGTGTCGAGCTTCGAGCGCAACGACAAGCTGGGCGGTCTGGTGGCCCAGCTCGAAGGCAGTGCCGGCGTGGGTGCGCAGCCCTCGGTGGTGGCGCGTGCCACCATCCTCGTCAAGGCAGCCGCGCCATGAAAACACGCCAGCGCCGCGGCCAGCGCGCAGCGCTCGGTGCCGCTTGAGCCGACGGCCGATCGACCGCCAACTCGCCGCCTGGCTGCGCTCGGACGGCTCGCTCAGCCGCCGACTGGCGCGCGCCTTTGGCGGCTTTCAGGTGCAGGTGCTGTCGCAGCGCACCGCCTGCGCCACGGCCGATGAACTGCGCGTCTTGCGCGGTGCGGGCGGGCGGCGGCGCGTGCAGCGCTGCCATGTGCGCGAAGTGATCCTGTGGGGCGACGGCCAGCCGCTGGTGCACGCGCGCTCGGTGCTGCCCGCGGTGAGCTCCCGACTCACCTGGCGCGCGCTGCGCGGACTGGGCAGCCGCCCGCTGGCCGATTTGCTGTTTGGCGCTCATGCGGCGCGCTGCGAGCGTCTGGGTCACGCCCCGATGCAGCCCTGGCGGGCACGGTGTCTCGCGCAGCGTCTGACCCGCTCAAGCGAAGGCGGCTGGTGCGCCGGGCCGCTGTGGTCGCGGCGCTCGGTGTTCTTTCGGCGCGGCGTACCCTTGCTGCTCACCGAATGGTTTTCTCCGGCGGTGCGGCAGCGCTCGCCGGGCGACTCGGAATGACCTTTTTGCTGGAGCATCCCCCATGAACGCCTCACCCCGCGCGATCGACCTCTACGTCGACTTCTCGTCGCCCTATGGCTACCTTGCCACCGAGTGGATCGAGACCGTGGCCGCGCGGCACGGCCGCAGCGTCAATTACCACGCGGTGCTGCTGGGCGTCATCTTTCAGTCGGCCGAGTTGCGCCCGTTGGTGGGTTATCCCATCAAGGGCGAGTATTCGGTGCTCGACTTCAAGCGATCGGCGCGCTTCGATGGCACGCCATTCAACATGCCGGCGCGCTTTCCGATCGCCACCCACAACGCGGCGCGCGTGTTCTGGTGGCTGAAAGATCGTGATGCGGCCGAATCCACCCGCTGGCTGCACCACGCCATTCGCGCCCATTTCGTTGATGGCATCGACCTGAGCGACGTCGCCGCGCTGCGCGGTGTGGTGGCCGGCTTTGGGCTGGACGCCGACGCAGCCGAAGCGGTCTGGAGCGACCCTGTCTGGAAGGCACGCCTCAAGCAGGCCAACGACGACGCGCTGGCCGCCGGCGTGTTCGGAGCGCCATTTTTCATCGTCGATGGCGAGCCCTTCTGGGGCAACGACCGCCAGTTGCAAATCGAGCGCTGGCTGGCGCACGGGCCGTTCTGATGCCTGCCGCGCTCGACACTGCGCAGTTGCTGGCGATCGCCGCCGCGCTTGGCTGGGCGAGCGGGCTGCGGCTGTATGCCGTGGTGTTCCTGACCGGACTGGCCGGGTATCTGGGCTGGGTCGACCTGCCCGGTGGTCTGCAGATCCTGCAAGGCCCCGTGGTGCTGGTGGCCAGCGGCTTCATGCTGTGTGTCGAATTCTTCGCCGACAAGATTCCCGCGCTCGACACGCTGTGGGACCTCACGCACACCTTGCTGCGCATTCCGGTCGGTGCGGTGCTCGCTGCCTCGGTGTTCGGCGCCGACTCGTCCAGTCTGGCGATGGCCGCCGGCTTGCTGGGTGGCACGCTCGCGGCCACCAGTCATGTGGCCAAGACCACCACGCGGGCGGCGGCCAACACCTCGCCCGAGCCGTTTTCCAACATCGGCTTGTCGCTGTTCGGCGACGCGCTGGTGCCCACTGCGCTGTGGCTGTCGTGGACTCACCCGACGGTCTTCGCCGTGCTGCTGGTCGTGATGTTGCTGGCGATGGTGGCAGTCATCTGGATCCTGGGCCGCTTTCTCAGGCCGATCATCAACCGCGTGGTGCAGTGGTTCCGCCCTGCCGCGCACAGCACCTGAAAGCCACACGACCCATGCTGCCCTCACACGTCACCCTGGTCGAGGTCGGTCCGCGCGACGGCCTGCAAAACGAGCCGCAGCCGGTGGCCACCGCCGACAAGATCGAACTGGTGCAAATGCTGCAGCACGCCGGCCTGCGGCACATCGAGGTCACCAGCTTCGTCAGCCCGAAATGGGTGCCGCAGATGGCCGATGCCGCCGCGGTGCTGGCCGGCGTGCGTGCGCCTGGCGCGCGCGATGCGCGCGTGCGCCACTCGGCGCTGGTGCCCAACCTCAAGGGGCTGGAAGCCGCGCTGGCCGGCCCGCGCGAGAGCTGGCCCGACGAGATCGTGGTGTTCACCGCGGCCAGCGAATCGTTCTGCCAGCGCAACACCAACTGCAGCATTGACGAAAGCCTGGAACGCTTTGCGCCGGTGGTGGCCCGGGCTCGCGCCGAAGGCGTGGGCGTGCGCGGCTCGATCTCGTGCGCGCTGGGTTGCCCCTACGAGGGCGAGGTCTCGCCCGAGGCCGTGGCACGCGTGGCCGCCGGCCTCAAGGCGCTCGGGGCCGAGCATTGCGGCGTGTCCGACACCATCGGCGTGGGCACCGCGCAGCGGGTGCAAGCCGCCATGGAGGCCGCGCTGCGCCACTTCGATCTGGACGCCGTCAGCGGCCACTTCCACGACACCTACGGCCAGGCGCTGGTCAACATCCACGCCTGCCTGCAAATGGGCGTGCACACCTTCGACGCCAGCGTGGCCGGTCTGGGCGGCTGCCCCTACGCCCGCGGTGCCGCCGGCAACGTGGCCACCGAAGAGGTGCTCTACCTGCTGCGCGGCCTGGGCATCGACACCGGGGTGGATCTGGACCGCCTGGTCGACGCGGCCGCGTTCATCTCGGGCCGACTCGGCCGAGCCGTGCCCTCGCGCGCGGGGCGAGCGTTGTTGGCGGCGCGCTGACCCTCACCCACGCCCTCTCCCACTGGTGGGAGAGGGAGCCAATCAAGTCCCCTCTCCCACCTGTGGGAGAGGGTTAGGGTGAGGGTGTATCCCATTCAATCCCCTCTCCCGCTGGCGGGAGAGGGCCAGGGTGAGGGTGAGGGCAGTCAGCCCACCTCTGCGCGTATCCTCCCCGCCATGAACCCGAAACCATCCTCAGCCGTGCCCAGCCCCTGCGTGAGCGTGTGCCGCATGCACGGCCTCACCGGCTGGTGCGAGGGTTGCCTGCGCACCATCGACGAGATCGCGATGTGGTCGCAGATGTCCGATGGCGAAAAGCGCGATGTCTGGAAGCAGTTGCCACTGCGGCGCTTGAATCCCCTGCAAGCAGGCGCCTGAGCGGGTCGACCGCTTCTGTGGGTGGGTTTGCGCTCCCCGGGCTTTCCCGCGCATTTCACATCGAGAAATCAAAAGACTGGGTTTCTACCCGGCTTGTCAGGCTCGATTCAGCGGCGCGTCAGTCTCGATTCAGCGCCTGTGTTGAACATCCCCCCAAGCGCTGCCAGGTGGTGGTGCTGCAGTTCAACAGGAGACAAACATCATGGCAACGACAACACTGGCGGGAGACGCCAAAGGGGCGGCTCACTCGGCACCGATGACGCGAGAGGAGAAGAAAGTCATCTTCGCCTCGAGCCTGGGTACGGTTTTCGAGTGGTACGACTTCTACCTCTACGGCTCGCTGGCAGCCATCATCGCCAAGCAGTTCTTCTCGGGTCTGGACGCGGGCGCCGCGTTCATCTTTGCGTTGCTGGCCTTCGCGGCGGGCTTCATCGTGCGTCCGTTCGGTGCGCTGGTGTTCGGTCGCCTTGGCGACATGATCGGCCGCAAGTACACCTTCCTGGTCACCATCTTGCTCATGGGCCTGTCGACCTTCATCGTCGGCGTGCTGCCCAACTTCGCGACCATCGGATGGGCGGCTCCGGTCATCCTGATCGTCCTGCGCATGCTGCAAGGCCTGGCGCTCGGCGGTGAGTACGGCGGTGCAGCCACCTACGTGGCCGAGCACGCGCCTGCCGGCAAGCGCGGCGCCTACACCTCGTGGATCCAGACCACCGCCACGCTCGGCCTGTTCCTGAGCCTGATGGTGATCCTGGGCACCCGCACCATCTTGGGCGAGGAAGTCTTCGCCGACTGGGGATGGCGTGTTCCGTTCCTCCTGTCGATCTTCCTGCTGGCTATCAGCGTGTGGATTCGCCTGAGCATGAACGAATCGCCTGCCTTCAAGAAGATGAAGGAAGAGGGCAAGACCTCCAAGGCACCGCTGACCGAATCGTTCGGCCAGTGGAAGAACCTGAAGATCGTGATCCTGGCACTCGTCGGCCTCACCGCCGGTCAGGCCGTGGTCTGGTACACGGGTCAGTTCTACGCGTTGTTCTTCCTGACGCAAGCGCTCAAGGTCGACGGCGCCACCGCCAACATCCTGGTGGCGATCTCGCTGCTGATCGGCACGCCGTTCTTCCTGGTGTTCGGCACGCTGTCCGACAAGATCGGCCGCAAGCCCATCATCATGGCCGGCTGCCTGATTGCTGCGCTGACCTACGTCCCGCTGTTCAACGCGCTCACCTCGGCGGCCAACCCCGATCTGGCCAAGGCTCAAAAGGAAGTGCCGGTCACGGTGGTGGTCGATCCGGCCCAGTGCTCGTTCCAGGGCAGCCCGATCGCTCGTGAGGTCAACTTCTACACGTCTTGCGATATCGCCAAGCGCACCCTGGCTCAAGCTGCGGTGAACTACACCATCGTGGAGGCTCCGGCCGGCACCGTGGCGAGCATCAAGCTCGGTGGCGTCGAAGTCACCTCGCTCAACGCGAAGCTGACGCCTGACGGCAACTCGTTCGAGCCCGAGAGCAAGGCTGGCATTGCAGCCTTCAAGAAGGCTGTCGCCGAAGCCACCAAGGCCGCCGGTTATCCGCCTAAGGCCGACCCCGCCAAGATCAACAAGCCACTGGTGGTGGGCATCCTGACGCTGCTGGTGATCTATGTGACCATGGTCTACGGCCCGATCGCAGCGATGCTGGTGGAACTGTTCCCAACGCGCATTCGCTACACCTCGATGAGCCTGCCGTATCACATCGGCAACGGCTGGTTCGGGGGGCTGCTGCCGACCATTGCCTTTGGCATGGTGGCGCAGTCGGGCAACATCTACAACGGCCTGTGGTACCCGATCATCATCGCCAGCGCAACCTTCGTGATTGGCATGCTGTTCGTCAAGGAAACCAAGGACACCGACATCTACGCTGACGACTGATCAACCCGGGCCGACCCTGACCGGTCGGCCCCACTCAAAGAGGATTGCAAATCATGTGGAAACTGGCTGTCGGCTTCGTCGTGTTTGCGGCTGTCGTCATGTTCGTTCTGATGAACGGTGGCGATGTCGACATGGGCGGCGAGAAGCACGGAATGGATGTTCATGCAGAACCGGCGGTGGCTGCTTCGGCGCCTGCTGTTGCTGCGTCGAACCCCTGAAACCACTCTGGCGCCTTCGTCTTCATGACGAGGGCCCTGCAAGAAGCCGGCGGTCGTGCGACCTGCCGGCTTTTTTTTGACCGCCGTCGGCTCAGACCTCGAACAGCGCGCGGTGCTGTTCGCGCAACAGCGCCTTTTGCACCTTGCCCATGGCGTTGCGCGGCAACTGGTCGACCACGATCACCCGCTTGGGTACCTTGAAGTCGGCAATGCGCTGCTTGAGCGCGTCGATGCACTCCGTCGCATTGACGCTGGCGCCGGCTTGGGCCACCAGCACGGCCACCACCGCCTCGCCAAAGTCGGGGTGCGGCACGCCGATCACCGCGCTCTCGTCGACGCCCGGCAGCTCGTTGAGGTAGCCCTCGATCTCGGCGGGATAGACGTTGTAGCCGCCGGTGATGATGAGGTCTTTGCTGCGCCCGATCAGCGTCAAGCGCCCGAAGGCATCGAGCTGGCCAACGTCGCCCGTCTTGAACCAGCCGTCGGCGGTGAACTCCTCGGCGGTCTTCTCAGGCATGCGCCAGTAGCCCTGGAAGATGCTCGGCCCGCGCACCTCGACCGCGCCGATCTCGCCCGGGGCACAGGCGGCGCCGCCTTCGCCGCGGATGCGCACGCCCACGCCCGGCAGGGCAAAACCCACCGTGCCGGCCTGGCGCTTGAGCTGCGACGCGGTCGTCGATTCGGCGTACGGGTTGGAGGTGAGCATCACTGTTTCGCTCATGCCGTAACGCTCGAGGATGGTGTGACCGCTGCGCTCGAGGAACTGCCGGTGCGTGTCGGCCAGCAGCGGCGCCGAGCCACTGATGAAAAGCCGCATGTGACGGCAGGCCTCGGCATTGAACGCCGGCTCTGCCAGCAGCCGCACATAGAGCGTCGGCACGCCCATGAACACCGTGGCCTCGCCGAGGCGCGCCGTCACGGCGCGCGCATCGAACTTCGAAAACCAGATCATCTTGCTGCCGTTGAGCAGCGCGCCGTGCACCGCCACGAACAGGCCGTGCACATGGAACAGCGGCAGTGCATGGATCAGCACATCGCCGCCTTCGGACGCCGAGCGCCAACCCCACAGCGCCTGCAGCACCCGCGCGTTGGACAGCAGGTTGCCGTGGCTGAGCATCGCGCCCTTGCTGCGCCCGGTGGTGCCGCTGGTGTAGATGATGGTGGCCAGATCGTCGGCCGCGCGTTGCGCCGGTGTTTGCTGCTCGCCGTGATGCATCGCCCGCTGCAGCAGGCTGCCCGTGCGGTCATCGTCCAGCGTGTACACATGCCGCGTGCCGTGACGAAAGGCGATCTTCGAGATCCAGCCGAAGTGCTTTGAGGCGCACACCACCACGCTGGGCTCGGCGTCGCCGATGAAGTGCTCGAGCTCGCTGGCCTGGTAGGCGTTGTTCAGCGGCACATAGACCAACCCGGCACGCAGCACCGCCAGATAGAGCATCAGCGCTTCGACCGATTTCTCGGTTTGCACCAGCACCCGCGCGTTGGCCGGCAGCTCGAGCGACTGCAGCAGGTTGGCCAGCATTGCGGTGCCGCGCTCCAGGTCGTGCCAGCTGTAGTGCTGCGTCGCTCCGTCGGCGGTTTCGATCGCGGTTTGGCTCAGGTCTTTGGGGAAGGCGCCGCGCAGGGCGAGAAAGAGGTTGTCGTTCATGGTGGGATCAGAAAGACGTTGAACGAAAGCGCGGCGCGCGCTTGTCGATGAAGGCGGTCACGCCTTCGCGGTGTTCGGCGCTGTCGGCGTAGGCGAAGTGGGCAGCGCGCTGGTCTGGCGTCAGGCCGCCTGCGGCCAGCTGCCGCAAGGTGCGCTTGTTGAGCCGCGCGGCCTGTGGTGACAGCGTGGCAGCGATGCGCTCGCAGCGTGCGCTCACTTGTGCGGCCACCGCATCGTCGGCCACCACCTCGTGGACCAGCCCGCAGCGCCACGCCGCAGCCGCGTCGTACACGCGGGCTTCGAGCAGCATCTCGCGCAGCACCGCTTCGCTGAAGACCTGCCGCAGCAGCGCCACCTCGGAGTGCGCCATCGGAAAGCCCAGCTTGGCGATGGGCGCGCCGAAGCGGCTGGCCTCGCCGCAGATGCGCACGTCACAGCACGCCGCGATCTCGAGCCCGCCACCCATGCAGATGCCGTCGATCTGCGCGTAGATCGGCACATCGCACTCGAGCATGGCCTGCAGGGCCGGCGCCACGATGTCTTCGTGGAAGTGCCGCAGCCGCGCTTCGTCAAACCGAAAGCCCGCGAATTCGGCAATGTCGCCGCCAGCCGCAAAGTGACCGTCTGCGCCGCAGATCACCACCACCGCCGGAGCCTGGTCGGCCGGCAGGGCCTGCAGGTCGGTGAAGACCCGGCGCAGCTCGTGCCACATGACGATGTCGATCGCGTTGAGTTTGCCGGCGTTGTGCAGCGTCACGCGGGTGACGCCAGTGGAGTGGGATACAGCGACGGAGCCGGGCATCGGGAGAAATCCTTGAGGCGGGGCAGGGCACTCCGCGCGAAGGCGCGATTTTGGCCGATGGGGCTGTGGTTTGGTGAAGGGGTCAGCCCGTGGCGTTTCTAAAATCGCCCCCGATGACAAACACCCCCATGCTTCCCGATGGCTTTTCGATCGGGCCCATGCGCGCCGCCGAGGTGCTGCTGCTCGACGACATGGCCGCTGCCGAGGGCTGGAACCCGGGGCTGGCCGATATCGGCATCGCGTGGGACATCGACCCCGAGGCCTTTATCGCCTTGCGACGCGGCGACGAATTCGTTGGCGGCGGCACCATCTTTTCCTATGAGGGTCGCTTCGGATTCATGGGCCTGTTCATCGTGCGCCCCGAATTTCGCGGCGCCGGTCTGGGCACCGTGCTGTGGCATCACCGGCTTGATCGCTTGCGTCAGCGTCTGAGCCCCGGCGCGTCCATCGGCATGGACGGCGTGTTCGCGATGGTGCCGTTCTACGAGCGAGGCGGCTTCAAGCTGGCGTGGCGCGACCTGCGCTTCGAGGGGCTGGCGCAAGGGTCTCTTGACCCGGCCGCACTCACGCTCGCGCAGATCGATTTCGATGAGCTCGACCGCTACGACCAGCACCATGTGCCGACGCCTCGCAGGCGCTTTCTCGAGCGCTGGGTCACTCAGCCGGGCGCTGGCGTCGCGGCGCTGCGCGAGGGCGGGGCGCTGGTGGGCTACGGCGTGGTGCGACCCTGCCGCGTGGGGCACAAGATCGGCCCGGTGTTTGCCGATCGGCCTGATCTGGCCGAGACCATCGTGCGCAGCCTGATGGCCATGGTCGAGGGCCAGCGGGTGCAACTCGACGTGCCACAGGCCAACGCGGCGGCGGTCGACCTGGCGCAGCGGCTCGGGCTGGTCGAGGCGTTCGGCTGCGCCCGCCTTTTCCACGGGCCCCAGCCGCAGCTGCCGGTGGACGCGATCTTCG
>CAMCNE010000068.1 GCA_945875935.1 Bordetella parapertussis | reverse complement strand
GGCCGCCCGGTAAGCCCAACACCGTCACATCAGACCCGATGAGGGCGGGCCGTCAGCCGATGCGGCGCAGCAGCTTGGACATCATGCGAAAGACGCGTCCGTAAGGCGGGTGCATCAGAGGCACCCCGGACCAGCGGCTCTGGATGAAGATGGGTTTGTCCTTGCTGAAGGTCTTGAAGCCCACCTCGCCGTGATAGGCACCCATGCCACTGGCACCGACGCCGCCGAAGGGCAGGTCTTCCTGAGTGAAATGCATCAGGCAATCGTTGACCGTGACGCCGCCTGAGATGGTTTCGCGCAGGACGCGCTCGCGCGTTGTGGTGTCGCGCCCGAACCAGTACAGCGCCAATGGCCTGGGTTGCGCGTTCACATGGGCCAGCGCCTCGTCAAGGTCGTCATAGACCATCACCGGCAGCAGCGGGCCGAAGATCTCCTGCTGCATGATCTGCATGCCCCCATGGACACCCAGCACCAGCGCGGGCGGCAGCATGCGCGGCAAACGACCACTTTGGCCAGCAGACAAGGTCACCACCGTGGCACCGCGGCTTCGCGCGTCGTCCAGCAGGCCTTGCAGACGGGCCAGGTGCCGCTCGCTGATGATGCTGGTGCAGTCGGGGTTGTTCAACGCATCGGGATACATGCGCCGCGTGCTGGCCTGAACGGCGGCCACGAATTCATCGGTGCGCCGCCTGGGCACGATCGCATAGTCGGGTGCCATGCAGGTCTGGCCCGCATTGAACAGCTTGGTGGCCACCAAGGCATCGGCAGCGCGGGCCGCGTCGAAGTCGGCGCCCAGGATGGCCGGAGACTTGCCGCCAAGCTCCAGCGTGACCGGTGTCAGATTGGCGGCCGCGGCCATCGCCACCTGACGGCCGACTTGCGTCGATCCGGTGAACAGCAGGTGGTCGAACGGCAGGTTGACAAACGAGCGGCCCACATCTGCATCGCCCAGCACCACGGCGAGTTCCTCGGCGTCAAAGGCCTGCGCCACGGCCTCGTGAATGAGCTGCGAGGTAAGCGGCGTGAGTTCGGACGGCTTGATCATCACGCGATTGCCCGCCGCGATCGCTGCCACGGCCGGCGCGATGGCCATCTGATAGGGGTAATTCCAGGGCGACACCACACCCACCACGCCCAATGGCTGCGGCGTGATGCGGCAGCTCGCCGGTTGATACGGCAGTGACGTCGCCACGCGCCGGCTGCGCATCCAGTGCCGCAGATGGCCGCGGGTGTGCCTGATCCCGGCGAGCACCGTCATCACCTCGGCCAATTCGGTGATCGCGGCGGGTCGATGTCCGAAATCCGCCGAGATCGCCTCGGCCAGTTGCGGTGCGATGCGCTCGGTCATGGCCTGCAGCCGATCGAGCCTGTCGATGCGAGTGCCGTGGCTGGGCATCATGTCCAGCGCGAACGCCGCGCGCTGACGGTCAAACAGTGAGCGCATGTATCACCTTGGAAACCCGGGCCGGCGTGCAGCCCGCAATGAGCTCAGAAAACCGCGTGGTCGCCGCGCTCGGGCGCGATGGCACCGCTCACGAGCCCGGCATAGAAATCAAACAGCGTCTCGGTGCCCGTCGACGGCGTCGCCTGCGCATCGTAGAGCCCGGTTGCGGGGTCAAGCACCAGCATGGATTCGGTGGCGTAGTAGCGGCCGATGCGAGCGAGCTCGGCCTTGTCGGCCAGCGCAGGCACCAGCCGGCCGGCCGCGCTCAGGACGGCGATGATGACGTCGAGCAGTTTCACCGGCACCTGCTTGAAGCGAGGTGGCTGGCCGAGCAGCGCGAACAGGCGCTCGCCTTGCTGCCTTGATGTGATGGCCTCGCCCGGCCCGCCGATGGGCAGCACTCGGTTGCGGCGGCTCTCATCGTCAAGGCACTGGGCGATGTAGCGGCCCAGATCGCCGTCGCTGATGGGCTTGCATGCGGTCAGCGTGCCGTCGCCGAAGATCAGGAAAGGCTTGCCGCGCTTGACGCGATCGATCTGGCCGGACAGCGACTTGAAGAATGCAGTGGGCCGCACGATCGAATAGCTCAGGCCGGATTCGATGAGCGATTTTTCAAAGGCCAGCTTGGCGTGCTGAAAGGCCAGCAGCGGCTTTTGCACGCAGATGGCCGACAGCAACACGAACTGGGTGACGCCGGCGGCCTTCGCCGCTGTCAGCGCATGCTCATGGGCCTGGTGATCGATGGCCCAGGCGTCCTTGGGCGCCCCGGTGCGCGAGGCCAGGCACGACACCAGCGCATCGAATCGCTCGCCACAAAAACCATCGCGAGCCAGCGAGGCCGCATCGCACACGTCGCCAAAGCGCAGCGTGGCGCCAGCCAGCAAGCGCTCGCTGTCTTGCACCGTCATCGCGCCGCCGACACCCGCGCGCGCACGGATGAAGCACACCACCTCGTGGCCACGCTGCACCAGCGCGGCCACGGTGGCGCGACCGATGGTGCCGGTGGCACCAAGAACGAACACCCGCCGGGGGTTCGGCGATCGCGGCGATGCTGGAGTCATCGGTCGATGCCGTTGCGGTGACTAGGCCGTCAGCGCCATCGCCAGCGACTTCGCCGTGGCCGACGATCCGATCATCAGATGGAAGTCGACGGTGCCCACGCGCATGACCAGTCGTTTGCGGGACTCTTCCATGGGCACCACATCGATGGCAGTGGCCGGGATCTGCACGCCCTGGGCCGGATCGCTGCCCTTGATGGCGGGCAGGTCGGTGCGTTTTTGCGAGCACACCACCGATGACTGCATCAGGGCCATCAGCAGTTGCCGCAGGCGTTCGTCATCGAGTTCAAGATCGATCACGCTGTCGGTCAACTCAAGCCGAATGGCGAATGCGCGGCCATCGATCGATGGCCATGCCTTGACGATGCTTTTGAGTTTTTTGGGGTCGGGTCCGTCGATTTCCATGGCTGTTGCTGTCGTCTGAAAAGGGTTGAGGGATTTCATGCTGCCACAAAGGCGCGGGCTCACCCCCCAAGGGCAAGCCCGCCGCGAATCGAGCAGTGTGGTTTGTCGGCGACCCTGGTGGATGAATCCGATGGGCAATCGCGCCGAGTGGGCTAAATTAGGCACATCAGCGTTGCGGTGCTCGAGGCACAGGGCTGCTGAAATCCCATCACACCGCAGGGCGACCGCCGCCTTGCAACCCTGGAGCGAACCATGGACAACAGCAACCACAACACCCCGGAACTCTCAGGCTTTGCCGCTTGGCTCGACGCGCGCATGGAACGCATCTTTGCCCTGCTCGAAAAGCCGTACTGGTCGATCAAGCACACCCAGTACTGAGTTGCAGCTTGCCTGCGCCGATCATTTGGCGCCGCAGGCAAACTTGAACAACTCGCCGGCCACCGAGCCCGGCGTCACCGGGCTCCATGCGCTGGCGTTCTTGTTCGAATACACCGCCCGACCCAGACCCGACAGATCGGAATAGCGATCGAACTCGAGCCGACGGCTGAGTTTGTCGGTGCAGTCGTACTCCAGGCGCTGGCGCGACGAGAGGTACTCCTCGCCGTCGTCAGTCTTGCGTGGCGTGGTGTAGTTGATCATGCTCCACATGGTGGCCATGTCACCGCTGCGCGAGACCGATCCTGAGTCGGCCAGCACGGTCACCGCGCCATCGCTCCTGATGCGCACCCAATCGGCCAAAGCCGTGCCGGTCGCACACACCAGCAGCACACCGATGACTGCGCGTTTCATCGAAAACCCCTGGGTTGATTCAATCAGGCCACCGAAGGTGGCAAGCGGTCGAGCGCCGCGGCCAACCGGGCCACGGTGCCATCGACGTCATGCAGTTTGTCGAGCCCGAACAGCCCGATGCGAAAACTCTGGAAATCAGCCCCCTCGTCGCATTGCAGCGGCACGCCAGCGGCGATCTGCAAGCCCTGCGCCATCAGCTTTTTGCCGGTCTGCATCTCGGCGTCTTCGGTGTAGCTGACCACCACGCCCGGCGCCTGAAAGCCCTCGGCCGCCACGCTCTTGAAACCACGCGCGACCAGCAACGCCCGCACGGCGTCCCCCAGACGCTGCTGCTCGGCGCGAACCCGCGCAAAGCCATAGGTGCGGGTCTCCAGCATCACGTCGCGCACCAGGGTGAGCGCATCGGTGGGCAGGGTCGCGTGGTAGGCGTGAGCACCGCCCTCATAGGTCTCCATGATCTGCAGCCACTTGCGCAGGTCGCAGGCGTAGCTGGTGCTTTGCGTGGCTTCGATGCGCTCGCGGGCCAGATCGCTCAGCATCACCAGGCCGGCACACGGCGAGCCGCTCCAGCCTTTTTGCGGCGCGCTCACCAGCACGTCGACGCCACAGGCTTGCATGTCGACCCAGATCGTTCCCGAGGCGATGCAATCCAGCACGAAGAGCCCACCCACCTCGTGCACCGCATCGGCCACGGCGCGCAGGTAGGCGTCGGGCAGGATCATGCCGGCCGAGGTTTCCACGTGCGGAGCGAACACCACCTCAGGGCGCTGCGCGCGGATGGTGGCCACCACCTCTTCGATGGGCGCGGGTGCAAAGGGCGAGTGCTTGCCAGGACCGGTGCGGCGCGCCTTGAGCACGATGGATTCCGACGGGATGCCGCCCATGTCGAAGATCTGCGTCCAGCGGTAGCTGAACCAGCCGTTGCGGATGACCAGCACCTTGCGACCGCTGGCGAACTGGCGGGCCACGGCTTCCATGCCGAAGGTGCCGCTGCCCGGAACGACCACCGCAGATCGGGCGTGATAGACCTCTTTCAGCGTGGCCGAGATGTCCTTCATCACCTGCTGAAAGCGCTTGGACATGTGGTTGAGCGCACGGTCGGTGTAGACCACCGAGAACTCGAGCAGGCCGTCAGGATCGACAAGTGGCAACAGACCGGGCATGGACGCACTCCCTGGGTTGGATGGCTGAGCCACGCGCCGTGAACAGCGACAGCGCTCAGGCCACGATTTTGACCGCAAGGCCGACCCGGAGCGTGAGCTCAGGCCTTGACCTCAGCCGTGGGCTGGCGCTTGCACCCTGCGTGGCTTGAACGGCTGCTGATACAGCCACACGCAACGGCCATCCTTGCAGCGGTGAACCGCATCGGGCTCGAGTTGCGCAGCCTCGAATTCAAGGCTGGCCAGCCAGCTGCCGTTTGCCAGTTCGCGCGTGGCCTTGTCGACGGCGCGCGGCATGCTCTCGGGGCGCTGGAACAGGTAGACCATCTGGAAAGGCGACCAGTCGGCCTGCCAGATGTCACCACGGCGCACGCGTGCAAAGCCGCAGCGCCACTGACACGCCAGACGCAGCGGCCAGCTCCATTCGATGCCGTCGATGCGCGTCTGCGGAAATTCAACGTGCAGTTCGCGCAAGCCGTCGCCGAGACCACAGCCGGCTTCGAGCACGCGGTCATCGGTGCGCAGCGGCGCGAGTCGACTCAGACCCTCAAGGGCGCCACGCGGCGTCGGGAAAAACGGGGCATCGCGCCACGCCTTGATCGGATAGATGGCCACCAGCAGCGCCAGCGGCAGCAACCACGCCCAGGCCGGCAGTTCTGCCGCTGCCGTGCCGCTCAGTGCCAGCGACAGCGGAAAGCCGCCGGCCATGAAGGCACGGCGCCACACGGTCAAAGGCCAAGGCGAGATCAACGCTGGCAACCCGCCTGCGAGCACGCCCGCCAGCAGCGCCATGGACGCAGCCGCATCGGCCGATCGCAAGGCAGCAAAAACGCCCCACGCCAGCGCCCAGCTCAGCAGCGCCGGCAGGGGCCAGGGCCAGGCCTTCAAGGGCTTTCGGATCGGGCGCGGTGGCCGATCAGTATTCGCGCAGCTTGACGCGCAACCGGGCGATCGACTGGCTGTGCAGCTGACACACCCGCGACTCGGTGACCTTGAGCACCGCGGCGATTTCCTTGAGGTTCATGTCGTGCTCGTAGTACATGCTCATGACGTACTGCTCGCGTTCGGGCAGATTCTTGATGCCGGCCACCAGCGCCTCGCGCATGCGGTTGTCTTGCAACTGCGCCAGCGGATTGAACGACTCGTCGGCCACGTGGCGGTCCAGAAAGTCCTGGTCGCCGTCGTCTCCGGACATGTCTTCGAGGTAGACCAGCTGCGTGCCACGCACCTTGCCCAGCAGCTCCTGGTATTCGAGCAGCGTGATGCCCATCTCGCGGGCGATCTCGCTTTCAACCGGCGCGCGGCCCATGCGTTGCTCGAGCTTGTGCACCGCCGACTCGATGCTGCGCTGCTGCTTGCGCGTGCCGCGCGAGAGGTAATCGTTGCCACGCAGTTCGTCGAGCATGGCGCCGCGAATGCGCTGGGTGGCGAAGGTCTCGAACTGCACCCCCTGCGCCACGTCGAAGCGCGTGAGCGCATCGGCCAGGCCGATCATGCCCACCTGTATCAGGTCGTCGAGCTCGACGTTGGCCGGCAGCTTGGCGATCATCTGGTGGGCCAGTCTGCGCACCAGCGGGCTGTACTGCTTGAGCATCGACGAGTTGTCGAGCTGTCCTTTGGCGGTGTACGTGGACATGTTTTGGCTCCGGAAATTCAGTTGAATGCGCTCTCGCGCATGTCCATCTGTGCGGGGTATCCACCGGCTGCAACGCCAGCGGCAGTGTGCAGAGTGTCACGCACCCAGCGACGCAGCGCGGGCGACGCGGCAGCACGCGCATCGCCGGCCGGATCGACCTGGATCCAGTCGTGCAGCACCGCGCCCAGAAAGTCATCGGCGCAGGTGGCAATCTGAATGGCGATGCGCTCGGCACGCGGCGACTGAGGTGCTGCCACCAGCATCAGGTCGTGCACCATCAAGCCGGCTCGCTGGGTCAGCAGCTTCAGGCTCGAGTAGGCGTGCTTGACGCTGATCGGATGGTCCTCGGCCAGCAGCAGCGGACGCGGGCGGCTCAGCAGATCGTTGTTCATGAAAAGCCGACACAGGTCACTGGCCGAGGCATGCACCAGCACCACATCGGCTGCGGGTGCGGCGCGCTCGAGCGCATCGAGCAGCCCGGCGGTGGAGCCTCGCGAATCCACGTGGCGCAGCGGCAGCCCGCGTGCGGCCAGATACGACACCTCGGACGACAGCGTCTCGATGCACGCGGCCAGATCGACGTCGGCCATCTCGCCGGGTTCGGGCGAGTTCTCGGCCGCATCGACCACCAGCGTGTGGCAGCCCTGTTCGGCAAAACCGCTGCACAGCCGCTCGAGCATCACGCCACCGAAGGCCAGGTGTGGGTTGGACACCACCGGCACGAAGCACACCTGCGAGTGGGCAAACAAACGCCGCAAGCCGTCGGCTTGGTCGAGAGGCCTGGAGGACACTGATTTCATGGGGATCATGGGGACGCTTGTGTTCAGACTGCTGCCAGTTCGTCGTGACGCACGGCCTTGCCAGCCAACGGATGCGACTGGTTTTGCGGTGCGGCGAAGATCAGGTTCACTTCGCTGGAATCCATGCGGTAGGCACTGCCCACGGTGGGGTGCAGCGCGCGGTGGATCAGCGCGTGTGACGACAGGCGGTGCCAGTCTTCAGGCACCCGCTGGCCGTTGGCCACGCCGAGCACGGTGAGCTTGTGGCGGATCAGCGCGTCGAGCGCCGGACCGAGCTTGACGGCTTCGTCCATCTTTGACAGCACCACGCCGCGGCAGGCGCTGGCGCGGTAGGCGACCAGCACGTCTTCGATCGTCTCGCCCTGCGCGGCCGAATTGACCACCAGCAGCTTGTGGATCGACTGATGAGCCAGCATGTCGAGCAGCTCACGGGTGCGCGTGTCGCGCTGGGCCATGCCGGCCGTGTCGATGAGCACCATCTTCTTGGCCGACAGCAAATCGAGAAGGTCTTCGAGCGAGGCGCGGTCGTGAGCGGTGTGCACCGGCACACCGAGGATGCGGCCGTAGGCGCGCAGCTGTTCGTGTGCACCGACGCGATAGGCGTCCAGCGTGATCAGTCCGAGGTGCGCTGCGCCGTAGCGCGTGGCGAAGGCCGCAGCGAGCTTGGCGGTGGTGGTCGTCTTGCCCACACCGGTGGCACCGACCAGCGCGAACACGCCGCCTTGGTCTTCGAGTGCGCTCTCGCGATCGGCGCTGTGCAAATTGCGCTCGAGCACATGGGCCGCCCAGGCCATCTCGTCGGTGACCTCAGGGCCCATGCCGTCAGCCAGGCGGCGAATCAGCGCGGGCGAAAAGCCGCAGTCGAGCAGCTTTTGCGTCAGCCGCGCCTGTGCGGGCTGGCGCTGCAGTTTTTCCATGAAGGCCAGCGCGCCAAAGCGCTCTTCGATCATGCCTTTCATGCTGCGCAGCTCGTTCATCATGTCTTGCTGATCGCGGCGTGCCACGCCGGCAGCAGCAGCTGCTGCGGCAGGTTGTGCCGAGCCGGCGGCCGGCGCGCGAGCGTGGCCACGAACCTCTTCACGCAGCACCGGTGGCTCATGCGCCAGCGTCACGGGCGGTGGATCGACGTACATCGCAGCCGCTTCGCTGTGCAGCGCGGTGAGCACCGGAAGGTTCTCGGGGGCTTTCGCCTTGGCCGGTGCGGCCTTGGGGGCAGCTGGCTTGTCGGTCATGCGCGATGCCAGCACGCCAGGCGCGCTCTCGGCTGCAGGAGCTGGGCGCGACGATGCCGATTCGGCCTGCAGCGCGAGCTGCCGACGCTTGAGCATGCGCTCGCGAACATAGTCCTGAAACGACAAGGTGCTCATGTTCAGCCGCGCCACATCGTCGTCGACCGACGATTCGGCCAGCGCCTCGGTGGGCATGGCAGCCGCGGTGCGCGACGCCAGCGACGGACGCTGACGCGCTGCGGCAGGCGCAACTGGCCGGGTCTGGGCTGCGGGTGCGGCCGGCGACAGGGCCGGTGCCGCTGCAGGCGCGCCATCGGTGGCCATGCGCTCGATCTGCTGCATGCTTTCGGGGGCCATTGCCAGCACCTCGACGCCGTCGCCGGAGGGTTTGGTGGACAGCACGATGGCGTCTTCGCCCAGGGCCTGGCGAACCATGGCCAGAGCCTCTCGCGAGCTGCGCGCGGTGAAACGTTTGACGTTCATGCTGTACCTCCAATGACCGACCCGATGCGGATCGAATGCGTTTCAGGAATTTCGCTGTGAGCCAGCACCCGCATGCGCGGTGCGGCTCGCTTGAGCAGTCGGGCCATTGGCGCGCGGATCAGGTCGGGCACCAGCAGGCATGCTGGCAGGCCCAGGTCTTCCTGACGCTTGGCCGATTCGGCGGCGTGACGGCCCAGGTTGTCGGCCACGCCGGGATCGAGCGATGCGCCATGCGGCGAGGTGAGCGCCTGGGTGACCAGACGCTCCAGATCGGGTTCGAGCGCGATGACGTCGAGCTCCTTGCTCGGGCCGTAGATCTGCTGAACGATGGACGGTGCCAGGTGCACGCGGATGCGGCGGGCCAGCTCGGCCGGGTCGGTGACGGTCGAAGAGTGTTCGGCCAGGCTCTCGACGATGGAGCGCATGTCGCGGATGTGCACGCCTTCTTCCAGCAAGAGCTGGAGCACTTTCTGCAGGGCGGGAATCGAAACCATCTTGGGCACCACTTCCTCGATCATCTTCGGAGCCAGTTTGGTCACGTGTTCGACCAGTTGCTGGACCTCCACCCGACCCAATAGCTTGGCGGCGTGGAGTTGCATCAAGTGTGAAAGATGGGTGGCCACCACGGTCGAGCAATCAACCACGGTAAAGCCGCTCATTTGGGCTGTTTCACGCTGGCGTTCCTCGATCCACACGGCTGGCAGGCCGAACGCCGGGTCGGTGGTGCGCGTGCCGATCAGGTTGGTGGAAGCACCGCCGGGGTTGATGGCCAGCCACATGCCGGGGAAGGCCTCGCCCTCGCCCACCACCGCGCCACGCAGCGTCAGGCGGTACATGCTGGGCTTGAGCTCGAGGTTGTCGCGGATGTGCACGGGCGGCGGCAAGAAGCCCACGTCCTGCGCGAACTTGCGCCGCACGCCCTTGATGCGCACCAGCAGATCGCCATCGCGCGCCTTGTCGACCAGCGAGATCAGCCGGTAGCCCACTTCCAGGCCCAGGGTGTCGATGGGCAGCAGATCGTCCCAGCTGGCTTCGGCATTGGCTTCAGGCGCCACCGCCGTCGACCTGGCCGGCGCGGCCTTGGCGCGGCGATTACGCTCGCGCATCCACCAGGCCGAGTAGCCCAGCGCGCCTGCGATCAGCAAGAACACCACGTGCGGCATGCCAGGAATCAGGCCCAGCGCGCCGATCACGCCGGCGGTGATGGCCAGCGAGCGCGGCGAATTGAACATCTGCGCGGCGATCTGGGTGCCCACGTCCTGGTCCTTGCCCACGCGCGAGACCACCATGGCTGCGGCCACCGAGATCAGCAGACCCGGAATCTGCGCGACCAGCGCATCGCCCACGGCCAGCACGATGTAGCTGTCGGCGGCCTCGCCAGCCGACAGGCCGTGCTGCGCCACGCCGATGATGAAGCCACCGACGATGTTGATGAACAAGATCAGCAAGCCGGCCATCGCGTCGCCGCGCACGAACTTGCTGGCACCGTCCATGGAGCCGAAGAACTCGGCCTCGTCGCCCACTTCAGCGCGGCGGCGCTTGGCTTCCTTCTCGTCGATCAGGCCAGCGTTGAGGTCGGCGTCGATCGCCATTTGCTTGCCGGGCATGGCGTCCAGCGTGAAGCGCGCGCCAACTTCGGCGATGCGCTCGGCGCCCTTGGTGACCACCACGAAGTTGATGACCACCAAGATCGCGAAGACGATCAGGCCGACGGCGAAGTTGCCACCGACCAGAAAGTGGCCGAACGACTCGATCACCGCGCCCGCAGCGCCGGGGCCGGTGTGGCCTTCCATGAGCACCACGCGGGTCGAGGCCACGTTGAGCGACAGGCGCAGCAAGGTGGTCAGCAAGATCACCGTGGGAAACGCCGCGAAGTCGAGCGGGCGCACCATGTACGAGGCCACCATCATCACCATCAGCGCCATCGCGATGTTGAAGGTGAACAGCACGTCGAGCAAGAAGGGCGGCAGCGGCAGCACCATCATCGACAGCACCATCACGATGAACACCGGTGCCATCAGCGCCTTGATGGCGCCGGCGTTGGGGCCCAGCCAGCCCTTGATCTGCAATGCGAGGGGGTTCATTCAGCGTCCTTCGTTGAAGGCTTGAGGTTGTGGTGCGGGTCGAGTTCGGGCGGCACCGGCAATTCGGGCAACTCGCCCGGCATCGCAGCGCGTCCGCGCATCGCCGCGCGCATCTGGTAGACGTAGGCGAGCACCTGAGCCACGGCGGCAAACAGCGCGGCCGGGATCTCGCGGTCGAGTTCGGCGTGGGCGTACAGCGCACGGGCGAGCACCGGGGCCTGCAGCACTGGCACCTGCGAGTCGCGCGCCAGATCGCGAATGGCCATGGCGATCAGGTCGGCACCCTTGGCCACCACCCGTGGTGCGCCCATCAGGGTGTCGTCGTACTTCAGCGCCACCGCATAGTGGGTCGGGTTCATGACCACCAGGTCGGCAGTGGGCACCGCAGCCATCATGCGGCGGCGCGAGGCCTCGCGCATGAGCTGCTTCTGGCGGCCCTTGACTTCCTGGCTGCCCTCGGACTCCTTGTGTTCCTGCTTTTGCTCCTGCACGCTCATCTTCAGCTTGTCGGCGTGCAGGTACTTCTGCAGCGGCGCGTCAACCAGCGCGAACAGCGCCAGCACACCCAGCAGCAGCCACAGGCCTTGCTGGATCGACGAGCCCGTCTGCGCCAGCGCCGCAGGCAGCGGCATGGCCAGCAGACTGCGGAATTCATCGACGTGGTAGTACAGGTAGAAGCAGCCCACCGTGCCCAGCAGCAGCGCCAGCAAGGACGCCTTGAGCGCGTCAATCATCTGCTGCTTGGCAAACAGGCGGCCGAATCCGGAAATGATCTTGAACGGCGTGGCCTTGGGCGCCAGCGGCTTCAAGGTGAAGTTCCAGCCGCCCACTGCCAAGGCACTGGCAATACCGACGAGGGTCATGAACAAGCCCATGGGCACCACCACGAGCAGCAGCGACTGCGTGACCAGCGACAGCTGCTCGAACATCACCTTGGGTTCGCGCATCGCCTCGACACCGAAGTGCAAGCTGCGCTGCAAGCTGCGTTGCAGCCAGCCCGTCAGCGTGGGCAGCATCAAGGCGATGCCCATGCCGCCAGCCATCAGCGCAGCGAAGTGGCCCAGATCACGCGAGCGCGGGACGTTGCCGTCCTCGCGTGCCTTTTGCAGCTTCTTGGCTGAAGCTGGCAGCTGGCGATCTTGACTGTCTTGGTCGGCCATGGCGTTCGGGCAGGGAAATCAACTCGCAGGATCTGCGTGATTCGATTGTTCCCAGCCGGCGGCCGAACTTGAGCCGAAGAAGCGGGGTGAATCCCGCCCATTACCGGTTTTCAGCGCAGGGCTACTGGAACATTCCCAGCATGCGCTCGAGCGCCG
>CAMCNE010000067.1 GCA_945875935.1 Bordetella parapertussis | reverse complement strand
GCGTGAATCACCTCGCTGCTGCGCGAGGACACGCCGGTGCCGAAGTGCGTCTCGCGCTCGGCGATCACCACCTCGAGCCCGGCTTGCGCCAGCGCACGCGCACAAGCCAACCCGACCACCCCGGCGCCGATCACGAGCACATCGATCTGGTCGGGCGTGGACGAGACGGATGGCGACGCGGGCAGGGTCATGCCGGGCAGCCTAACGCAGCGCCTGCTCGCCAGCGACGAGTTTGCTCAAGGGCCGGGCTGAACAAGGTCGCAAGGTTTTCGAGAGGAAATTCACGATTCACAACAAACAGTTGCAAATAGCACTCAAGTGCACACAGCGATCGGCCGAATAGCCTTGGGTAAACCGGCCATTTCCGCAAACCACGCGAAAGCGCGGGACGCAAAGCCTCCGGCCTAAAGCGCGCAAGCGCCACGGTAGCGGGGTTGCCAGATCGCTCTTGCGGTCTGGCCTCTACACAAAGAGGCACTGCCATGAAAAATCGTTTCCCCTTGTCGCCGCTGATGGTGGCCGCCGCATTGAGCCTGCTGCCGCTGGCTTCGCACGCACGCTTCGACGCCAGCGCAACCGCCGCTGCGGCATCGGCTCAGGACGACACAACCGACCGGGTGATCGTTCGTTACCGCCAGACCGCTCCAGTGCAAGAAGCATTGCGCTCGCGCATGTCGGCCGATCAGGCCGTTCCTGGCCAGGTCGTGCGCGTGCGCGTGCTGCGCGCGATGAGCGGCGGCGCCCATGTGCTGCAGCTCAGCAAGCACATGAAATCGGGCGAGCTCAACTCGCTGATGACCAGCTTGCGCAACAGCGACCCCAACATCGAATACGTCGAGCCGGACCGCCGCGTTCATGCGATGTACGTGCCCAACGACGCGATGTACGCCCAGCAGTGGTCGATGTCAGACGTGACCGGCGGCATCCGCGCGCCAGACGCCTGGAACCGCGCCACCGGCACGGGGGTGGTGATTGCCGTGGTCGACTCCGGCGTGCGGCCACATGCCGATCTGGCGGCCAACCTGTTGCCGGGCTATGACTTCGTGACCAACGCCACCATAGGCGCCGATGGCGGCGGCCGCGACGCCGATCCGGCCGATCCAGGCGACTTTGCCCCGGCCGGCGGCTGCGGTGCGGGCTCGAAAGCCAGCAACAGTTCATGGCACGGCACGCACGTGGCCGGCATCGCTGCGGCAGCGGGCGGCAACGGCGTGGGCGTGGCCGGCGTCGCCTTTGGGGCGCGGATCTTGCCGGTGCGCGCACTTGGGCGCTGCGGCGGCTACAGCTCGGACATGGCCGACGCGATCGCGTGGGCGGCGGGCAACACCATCACCGGTGTGCCGGTCAACGCCAACCCCGCCAAGGTGATCAACCTGTCGCTGGGCGGCACCGGCGCGTGCGACATCACCACGCAAAACGCCATCAAAGCGGCCCGCGCCAAAGGCGCCGTGGTGGTGGTGGCCGCGGGCAACAACAACGCGACTTCGACCACGCAGTCGCCGGCCAACTGCTCGGGCGTGATCGCGGTGGCGGCCACCAGCAAGACCGGCGGCAAGGCCAGCTACTCGAGCTTCGGCACCAACGTGGCACTGGCCGCGCCGGGTGGCGACTCCACCGGTGCCATCTTGTCGACGCTGAATGCCGGCACCACCACCCCAGGCGCCGACAACTATGCGTCGTACATGGGCACCTCGATGGCCACGCCGGTGGTCAGCGGTGTGGTCGCGCTGATGTTCTCGGCCAAGAAAACACTCACGCCAGACCAGGTGTCCAGCATCCTGAAGGCCAGCGCGCGCGCCTTCCCGGCCGCGTGCAATCAGTGCGGCTCGGGCATCGTGGATGCCAACTCAGCCGTGGCCATGGCGCTGGGTGCACCGGCTCCAGCCCCGGCTCCCGCACCAGCGCCTGCTCCCGCACCGGCTCCCGCTCCTGCACCAGCCCCCACACCGGCACCTGCTCCAGCGCCTGTGAGCGGCGGCTCGTCGATCAACGAGACCTCGGCTGCCAATGACAGCATCGGCACCGCTCAGGCCGTGGCCACTTTGCCGGTCACCATCGCAGGCAAGATCAGCAGCAACACCGACAACGACTACTTCAAGGTCACGGTGCCGGCTGGCAGGAAGATGACGAGCACGCTCACCGCCGGCAGCAGCTCAGGCTTCGGTCTGGGCGTTTACCTGACGAACGGCCAGCAGCTGATCCTGGTCAGCGGCGTGGTCGGCAGGCAGCAACAGATCGCGCTGACCAACGCCGGGAAGACCCCCGTCACGGTGGTGATGCGGGTGATGCGTTCGGCGGGCACCACCGGTGCTTACAAGCTGGCGATGACGCTGTGAGCTTGCACCGCGCCCTGATGACTCGGGGTGCGGCCCACGGCGGGATGGCTCAGCGGTGCAGCCAGCGTGCGTGGAGCCAGCGGGCTGCCACATCGAGCGCGTAACCCAGCGCACCGATCAGCACGATGGCGGCCATCAGTTCGTCATAAGCCAGACGGTCGCGGGTGTCCAGGATGAAGTAGCCCAACCCGGCCGACACGCCCAGCATCTCGGCCGGCACCAGCACGATCCAGATGATCCCGATGGCCAGCCGCACGCCGGTCAGGATCTGCGCGGTGATGCCAGGCAGCACCACATGCAGCACGGTTTCGCGGCGTGTCGCCGACAAGCTGCGCGTCAGCAGCAGCCAGTTGGGATCGAGCTGGGCCACGCCGGCGGCGGTGTTCAGCAACATGGGCCACACCGCAGCGAAAGCGAGCAGGAAGTACACCGGCGCATCGCCCACGCCCAGCACCATCACGGCGATGGGCATCCACGACAGAGGCGACACCATGCGCAGGAACTGGAACAGCGGCGTGGTGCCCTCGGCAAAGCGCTTCGACAAGCCGGTCAGCACACCGAGCGGCACGCCGATGGCCACCGCCAGACCGAGCCCCACTGCCACGCGCTGCATGCTGGTGACCACGTGCGGCCACAGCTCGCCACTGGCCAGCAAGCGCGCGAGCGCCTGCAGTGCCGGCCAAGGCGCAAAGGACGCCGCGATGGGCGTGCGCAAAATGAGCAGCTGCGCGCCGATCCACCACAGGACCACGGCCAGCGCCAGCCCCACCCAAGGCAGCAGCCGATGCCAGTGCGGCACCGCCGGTGTTGCCGTCTCCACGGCATCGCCGGTGGCTGCGTTCGCCAGTTCGCTCACGTCGCGCTCCTCACACCTGCACCACTTCCTTGCGCAGCAGATCGGCCGGCAAGCCGAACACCTGCGGGCCGCCCACGGCCGTCAGTGACTTGCGCACGAAGCGGTCATCGACCAGATCGCCGGCCACGAACTTCGGATCCAGCGCTTCAAGGAAGCGGGTGTCGCCCTCGACCTTGGTCTGCCGGATCGCGCGCACCAGTTCTTCGGTGTAGCTGGCAAACGGGTAGGGCTGGAAGTCGATGCGCCGCTGCGCCCAGCCCTTGTGGTGCACCACGCCGCTGGCCTCGTAGCTTTTGTAGTCGGTGGCAGCGAGCACCTTGGTCAGCGTGCGCAGCGGGTGCGGCGTGTAGCGGCCCTCGCCCGTGGTGGACAGCATGCGGGCGGCATCGGTCTGGTTCTCGCGCGTCCACAACTGCGCCTTGACGATGGCGGTGGTCACGCGCTGGGCCCACTCGGGGCGCTCGACCAGATCGCGCTCGGCCAGGAAGGTCACGCAGCAGGCGTGGTTCTTCCAAACGTCGCCCGAAAAACGCAGCACCTTGCCCACACCAGCGATCTCGGCCGCCGCGTTGAAGGGCTCGGCCACGATGAACCCGGCAATCGAGCCGGCGGCCAGCGCCGACACCATCTCGGCCGGCGGCATCACGATCAGGTTGACCTCGTTGGGCGCTTGCTTCGCGTCGCGCGAGCGCGTCACCGCCACCAGATTGTTAGCGCGCAGGATCTGCTGCAGCAGCACGTTGTGGATGGAATACCAAAACGGAATGGCCACCGTGCGCCCCCCCAGATCGGCCACGCTGTTGATGCTCGGTGCGACCGTCAGGGCCGAGCCGTTGACGTGATTCCAGGCCACGATCTTGGCCGGGAACTTCGAGCCATAACGCACCCACAGCGCAGCCGGGGTCAGCAGGTGGATCACGTTGACCTGACCCGAGACGAAAGCCTCGACGATCTGCGCCCAGCTTCGAAACAGCCGCGGCGCTTCAGCGCGCAGGCCTTCGGCTTCGTACATCTTGCGGCCGTGGGCGACCAGCAGCGGCGTCGCGTCGGTGATCGGCAGGTAGCCGATCTTCACCGGCTGGTCGTCGCCCTTGAAGGCCTGCGCCCGTGCATCGCCAGCGGTGAGCAGCGGTGCGGCCACCGATGCGGTGGCCAGTGCGCCCAGACGCAGCATGTCGCGCCGAGTCAGGCCGCAGCCGCAATCCGACGAGGCACAAATGTGGGTGTAGCGCGAAGCCATGGAGGTGTCGATGATCGTCATGGGAGGCTCCTTCGAGGCAGTTGAATTCAGGGGTGGCGCAGCGAGGCCAAGGCGGCCAGGATGTCGAGCCGCAGCGCGGTCACTTCGGCGGCGTGGTCTTCGCGCGGGCGTTCGATTGACACCGTCCATTCGTGCAACACGCGCGCCGGATGCGTGGGCTGCGAGCGCCCCATCAGCAAGATGCGGTCGGCCACCAGAATGGCCTCGTCGATGTCGTGCGTGACCAGCAGCGCTGCGGTGTGCCAGCGGTGCACCAGTTCGACCAGCAGGGTCTGCATCTCGGCGCGGGTGATCGCATCGAGCGCGGAAAAAGGCTCGTCGGCCAGCAGCAACTGCGGCTCGCGCGCCAGCGCGCGGGCCAGCGCCACGCGCTGCGCCATGCCGCCCGACAGCTGCGCCGGGTAGAGCTTGTCCTGGCCCGACAGCGACACCGCCTCGAGCGCCTCGCGCACACGCGCTTCAAGCGCGGCACGATCGATCTCGGGTTGGTGCGAAAAATCAAGACCGAAGCCCACGTTGCCTGCGACGTTGAGCCACGGCAGCAAGCTAGGCTGTTGAAACACCAGCGCGGCCCGGGGGTGCGGCGCGGTCAAGGGCTGGCCCAGGAACTCGACCTCGCCACGGGTCGGCTCGGCAAGCTTGGCCAGCACGCGCAGCAGCGACGACTTGCCGCAGCCACTGCCGCCGAGCAGCGCGACGATTTCGCGCGGGCGCACGTCGAGCGACACCGCCTCGAAGACAGGCTGGCCCTTGCCGTAGGCAAACGCCAGGCCGCGACCGCTCAGAGCGAACGGCAGGGTCGATGCCTCAGCGGCTGCGGCGTGCATCACCGCGTGCGGGCGACCTGTCGGGCCGTCGGGTGTGTGAAAGGGTGGCGCGTCATCGATGAGTCTTGAAAGGAAGGCAAAGCCCGCGATTGTTTCACCCTCGCGCAGCGGCGTGAAGAGGCAGCATCGAGGAGGCTCCGGACTGTGCCGTCACGGCCAGCGCCAAGCAAAGAATCTTTGCGACTATCCATAGAGCAAACATGTCGATCGGCGTCCGCTGCCCACCGGCCATCGCCCTGACGCCCACAGGCCCAAGCGCGTTGCATAAAATCGCGGGCTCGCCCGATGGACGGCGTTGACACCCAGGCCTCGTGCATCCGGATCGACGCGTCCGCGGCCCCTCAAGGCGCTCTCAACCATTTCCGGAGACCCAGCTCATGTCATCGACCGACAACACGACCACCGTCAAGACCTACCTGCGCCCGATCGACCGCGACGGCCTGCTGGCCTTCGCCGAGAAGGGTCGCAACAACCCCGCCTCGCGCGGCACCAACAAGGTTCACACCGTCGTCGATGGCCAGTACCGCACGCTGAGCTACGTGGGCAACCACGCGCCGGTGGTGGTCGACGAGCCGCTCCATCTGTTCGGCCAGGACACCGCACCGGCGCCCGGCGAGATCGTGCTGTCGGCACTGGGCGGCTGCCTCGCGGTGGGCATCACCGCCGTGGCCACCTGGAAACAGGTCAAGCTGAGCAAGCTCGAGCTGTTCCTTGAAGGCGACATCGGCAACCCGGCCGCCTGGGGCGCCGGCGGCGCGCTGAAGGAACCGGCCGACATGGGCTTTCAGGCCATCCGCGTGAAGGTGGTCGTCGAAGGCGATGCCACGCGCGAAGTGCTCGACGAGATCGTGAAGCACGCCAACCTGTATTCGCCGGTGGCCAACAGCATGCGCAATCCGATCGGGTTCCAGATCGATCTGGCCTGATCCCCGACAGTCACCCGAGCTTCAAGGAGTCCCGCATGGCAGCCGTGCTCGCCGATCCCGCACTCAAACTCGCCACCGCCACCGCCCCGGCCGCACCGTGGGCCGCTGACCGGCAGCCGCTGATCGACGCCGTGCGGGCCATCGCCACCGGCGAGCTCGCGGCGATGGCCGATGCCATCGACCGGCAAGGCACCTACCCGAAGGCCGTGCTCCAGCAGCTCGGTGCGGCGGGCGCCTTTCGGGCCCACCTGCGGCTCGACGGCCAGCACGACTACGGTGCGGCCATCGCGGCCATGGCCGAGGTGTCGCGGGTGTGCGGCGCCACCGGTTTCATGATGTGGTGCCACGACGCCTGCGGCCTGTACATGGAAGAGTCGGGCAACCCGGCGCTCGCCGGTCAGGCGCTGCGCGATCACGCCTCGGCGCGCACGCTGGGCGCCACCGGCATGAGCAACCCGATGAAGACCTTCGCCGGCATCGAGACCTTCTTGCTGCACGCGCGACGGGTCGAAGGCGGCTACCGGGTCAACGGCACGCTGCCATGGGTGAGCCACCTCGGGCCCGACCACTACTTCGGCGCGGTGGCCGCGGTCGAGGGCGCCGAGAGCGGCCACGAGGTGATGTTCATCGTGCGCTGCGATGGCGAAGGCGTCGAGCTGCGCAACTGCCCGTCGTTCTCGGCCATGGAAGGCACCAACACCTGGGCGGTGCGGCTCACCGATCACTTCATCGGCGCCGACACCCTCATCGCCGATCCAGCCCGGCCGTTCATCGGGCGCGTGCGCGCATCGTTCGTGCTGCTGCAATGCGGCATGGGTCTGGGCGTGACGCAAGGCGCCATCGACTCCATGTGGGACGTCGAACGCTCACTTGGCCACGTCAACGAGTTTCTCGACGACCGCCCCGACGAGCTGCAGGCCGAGCTCGATGCGCTGACCGAGCGCGCGATGCGCCTGGCCCGCACGCCGTTCGACACCAGCACCGAGTACTTGATCAACGTGTGCGACACGCGTGCCCACGCTTCCGAGTTGGCGTTGCGCGCGGCGCAGTCGGCGCTGCTGCACCACGGCGCGCGCGGCTACCTGATGAGCTCGGCGGTGCAGCGGCGTGTGCGCGAGTCGCACTTCGTGGCCATCGTCACACCGGCCGTCAAGCACCTGCGCAAGGAAATCGCCCGGCTCAGCGCCACCGTGGCGCCGGCTTGAACGCCCGCACGGGCCAGGCGCGCGGCAGCATGGCGAGACCCGCATGACCGCGCAAGCCTGGCGCAGCTTCATCTGCCGCGCGTGCGGCTGGATCTACGACGAGGCGCTGGGCGATGCCGATGGCGGGCTGCCGCCCGGCACGCGCTTCGAGGACATCCCCGACGACTGGGCCTGCCCGCTGTGTGGCGTGAGCAAGGCCGACTTCGAGCCTCATGAGCCGCTGCCCACGCTGCGCAGCACGGCCACTGCCGCAACGTCCACCCGACGCTCGGGCTTGGGCGCTCGCCACGATGCCGGCGTGGTCATCGTCGGCGCCGGCTGCGCAGGCTGGCAAATGGCGCAAGCGCTGCGCGAGCACGACGCCGACCTGCCGATCACCATCGTCACCGCCTGCCCAGGTCACGTGTACGACAAGCCGCTGCTGTCGGTGGCGCTGGCCAAGGGCATCGCACCGACAGCGCTGGTGAAGCAGACCGCGGACGAAGCTGCGGCGCGGCTCGGCGTGCGGCTGCTCACGCGCACGCGGGCCATCAGCGTGTCGGCCGGCGCGCGTGCCCTGCGCACCACGCGCGGCACGCTGCGCTACCGCCATCTGGTGCTGGCGCACGGAGCCGAGCCGCTCGATCTGCCGCAACTGCCTGCCGCGCTGTGCTGGCGCATCAACCACCTCGACGCGTACCTGAAATTTCGCGAGCAGCTCGGCGAGCCCGGCGCCCGGCCCACGCAACGGGTGCTGATCGCCGGGGCTGGTCTGGTGGGCTGCGAGCTGGCCAACGACCTCGCGCTGGCCGGCCACCCGGTGACGCTGCTCGACGTCAACGATCGGCCACTCGCGCAGCTGCTGTGCGAGGACACCTCGCGCGAACTGCTGGCCGCCTGGCAGGGCCTGCCCCTCGAGTTCATCGGTGGGGTGAGCATCACCGGCGTCAGCGATCAAGGTGGCGTGCGCACCGTGCACGCCGACGACGGCCGCCGCTTTGATGCCGAGCACCTCATCGCGGCCACCGGCCTGCAAACACCGCAACGGCTGGCGCAGTCGGCCGGGTTGAGCTGGAACAACGGCATTGCGGTCGACCCGCTCACGCTGCACACCAACGTACCAACGATCCACGCGCTGGGCGACTGCATCAGCATCGACGGCCAGGCGCTGCGGTTCATCGAACCGATTGCGAGGCAGGCGAGGCAGATTGCAGCGACGATCTGCGGTGTAGCGCTCGCGCCTTATGACCGAACCGCGCCGCCGATCCGCATCAAGACCGGCTCCAAAGGCTTCACGGTCGGCCGCTGAGTCCCGGCCATGAGGAAACAGATGTCGCAGACCCCGACCGACAGCGGCGTTCGGCGCCTGGCCGACCTGCCCTCGCCCCAAGGCCTGCCGCTGATCGGCAACTTGCTGCAGCTCTCCCCCGAGCGACTGCACCTGACGCTCGAGCAATGGAGCCGCGAGCTGGGGTCGATGTACACCATCGATCTGGGCACGAAGCGCGCGCTGGTGTGCTGCGACCCGGAGCTCGCGCACACGGTGCTGCGCGATCGTCCCGAGGGCTATCGCCGCTACTCGCCGATCGAATCGGTGATCGCCGAGCAGCACGCCAACGGGCTGTTCTCGATTGAGGGCGAAGCCTGGCGGCCGCAGCGCAAGCTGGTGATGCAAGCACTGGCCGCCACCCACTTTCGCGACTTCTACCCTGCCCTGCAGGCCATCACCGAGCGGCTGCGCCTGCGCTGGCAGCGCGCGGCCGATGCCGGCGAGACGGTCGACATGGCCGTCGATCTGGTGCGCTACACGGTGGACGTGACCACGGCGCTGGCGTTTGGCGAAGACCCCAACACGCTCGAGCAGTCGGGCGACGTGATCCAGGACCATCTGGCGCTGATCTTTCCGATGCTGATGTCGCGCATCAACGCACCGGTGCCGTGGTGGCGCTACGTCAAGCTGCCGAGTGATCGCCGCTTCGACCGCTCGATGAAGGCGGTGCGTGCGCACATCGATGGCCTGATCGAACGCACCCGAGCGCGTCTGCATGAGCAACCCGGCGAGCGTCCTCGCAACCTGCTCGAAGCCATGCTGATCGCCAGCAACGAACCCGGCTCGGGCGTCACCGACGAGACCATCTTTGCCAACGTGATCACCTTGCTGATGGCCGGCGAAGACACCACCGCGCACACGCTGTCGTGGACGATGTACTTCCTGTCGGCCGAGCCAGCGCTGCAAGCGCGCTTGCACGACGAAGCCGCCGCGTTGATGGGCGTAGCCTTGGTTTGCCCGCAGTTTGACGACGTGAAGCGGCTCGACGCCTTCGAGGCGCTGGCCACCGAGGCCACGCGTCTCAAGCCCATCGTGCCCATGTTCTTCAAGGAAGCGCTCGCCGACAAGGTGCTCGGCGACGTGGCGGTGCCGGCGGGCACGCCGGTGTTTTTCGTGCTGCGCCCGGCCATGCTCGACGAGCAGCGCTTCGGCCACGCCAGCACCTACCTGCCCGAGCGCTGGGGCGACGAGCGCGATGCCTCACTGGCGCACGACGCCCGCGCCTATGTGCAGTTCGGCGCCGGCCCCCGCGTGTGCCCGGGCCGTCAGCTCGCCGGCGTCGAAATCCGGCTGGTGCTGTCCATGCTGTGCCGCAACTTCACGATGGAACTGGCCACCGAGCGCGCGTCAATCAAGGAAGTGATGGCCTTCACCATGATGCCCAGCGCGATGCCGGTGCGGCTGCGTTCAAGGTACTGAGCGCGCTGACAGCAAGCCGATGATCAACGACGCGAAGCGGTGTGGCCTCACGCGCCGAAAAGTAATCCAACGGATTACACTTTTCGCCCATGCTGCTGACCGTCGCCGAACTGCCCGAGTACCTGCGCACGGCCGGGGTGAACGTGTGGCGCCCGGAGCCCGTCGACGTGGCTGCCGTGCGGGGGCGCACGGGATTCACGCAGGCCCAGTTCGCAGCGCGCTTCGGCGTGTCGGTGGCGACACTGCGCCACTGGGAGCGTGGCGACCGCAGCCCGCAAGGCCCAGCGCTGGTGCTGCTGAACCTGATCGATCGTGACCCGGCCGGGGTGCTGCGCACGCTGGGCGGCGGGACGATGGCCAGCGCGTAGGGCTTCGGCGCCGAACGTCACCGCTCGGGCAAGGCCCCATCCGGCCGGACCACGCCCTCAACGCGACCCGGCGCAGGTCTTGCCCTGGCCTGGGGCGTGTACCGCACGATCCTGAGCGTGTTGAAGTTCATCAACTGAGGTGCGGGGTGGGCCAGTCTGCGTTCATGGAGTCACCGAGAAAGGCTCAGTCGACATCTGTCGTTGGCATCGACACGTCAGGTGGAAATGTTTAAAAAACACGAATAAATCGACATGTTTGACGAACGTGTCGATGCCGTCACCACGTCATCAACCGGCCAACTCGGCAAACAAGGCGTCGTTGACGTAGTACTTTTCGCGCCCTCGCTTGTCTTCTCGTAGCACCCCCAAAGCCGCCAGGGTTTGCAGATAGGCCGATGCGGTTTGCCGCTTCGCGATGCCGGCATCCACCAGAAACTGGATCTTGGTGTACGGCTGCCGGAAGACCAGTTCAACGAGGTCCTTGCTGTACACGCCCGGCGCCTCGCGCTGCACTTTCTCACGCACCTGCTCCATCAAGGCGCGAATGCGGGTGACCTGGTCGAAGGTTTGCTGCGCCGTGCTTTCGACGGCACGCAGCATGTACAGCAGCCAGGCTTCCCAGTCTTGGCGCTCCGTCACTCCACGCAGGCCTTCGTAGTAGCCGGCCTTGTTGGCGATGATGTAGCGCGACAGGAACAGCACTGGTATGTCCAGCAATCCCTTGTCCACCAGGAACAGCAGGTTGAGGATGCGTCCGGTTCGGCCATTGCCATCGGGGAACGGGTGAATGGCCTCGAACTGGTAGTGCATCACCGCCATCTTGACCAGTGGGTCGAGACCATCTTCGGCGTGGATGAACTGCTCGAGGTTGGTGAGCTTGTCGCGGATCACCGCTTCGCCCGCGGGCGGCGTGTAGACCACCTCCCCCGCGTCGTTCTTCAACACCACCCCGGGAATGGCCCGCACCTGCAACGCGCTTTGCTTGATGAGCTGGACGATCTCGACGAACAGGTTGGTTGTCAGAGGGCGCTTCTTCAGCGCGAGAAACCCGTGGTGCAGCGCCTCGCGGTAGCGCAACACTTCCGTGGTGCGCGCATCGGTCTTGCCACCAACGCCGTCAGCATCGGCGCGGTACAGCTCGTCGTCGGTCGTCACGATGTTTTCGATCTCGGACGACAGCCGCGCTTCCTGCAGCACGATGCTGCTGATCAGCACGCCCTGGTTGGGTATCTGCCCGGCCAGCCCGCGCAGGTTGGCCAGAGCACGCGGTTCGCCGCAATCGCCTGCTTCAAGACTGCCTTTGTCTCCAGTTCGGCCGCCGGCGGGAGCAAGGGCAAGTCGTTGTAGGGTTGGCTGCGGTCGAAGGGCATTCAGTCGGCTCGCTGGACTTGATATGTACAAAAAATCAACTAATTTGTACATGTTATCCGCCACATGTACAGAAAGCATGAATTTCTATGCACGTTGACTGGTGTCGTACGCGTGTGGTGAGCTCCCGCCACGGCACGCACAATTCGCCGACGTGTCGTCCGAATGCGTCGCCAGACGGGCCGCCGAAGTGCCCATCTGTTTCAAAGTCACCCATCAACCACGGCTCCCCACCGAAATGCGCATCGCCACCTGGAACGTCAACTCCCTCGCCGTGCGGCTGCCGCAGGTGCTCGACTGGCTGGGCGCGCACCGGCCAGATGCGCTGTGCCTGCAGGAAACCAAGCTGACGGACGACAAGTTTCCGCACGCGGCGCTGGCCGAGGCGGGGTATGCGGCGCAGTGGTTCGGGCAAAAGACCTACAACGGCGTGGCTTTGCTGACGCCGGTGGGTTCGCCTGCCGCCGAGGCCGTGGTGAAGAACATCCCTGGCTTCTTTGACGAGCAGGCGCGGGTGATCGCGGGCACGCTGGGCGACACGCGGGTGATCGGCGCGTACTTTCCCAACGGGCAGTCGGTCGACAGCGACAAGTTTCAGTACAAGCTGGCGTGGCTGGAAGCGCTGCAGACCTGGATGGCCGATGAGCTGCAAGCGCACCGCCGGCTGGTGCTGGTGGGCGACTTCAACATCGCGCCCGAAGACCGCGACGTGCACGACCCGGTGGCCTGGGCCGGTCAGGTGCTGTGCACGCCGCAAGAGCG
>CAMCNE010000066.1 GCA_945875935.1 Bordetella parapertussis | reverse complement strand
GCACGCTGCTATAGTCCCGCCTCTTGCGGCCTGGTAGCTCAGTTGGTAGAGCAGCGGATTGAAAATCCGCGTGTCGGTGGTTCGATTCCGCCCCAGGCCACCAGTCGCATGAATCAGCCAAGCCCAGCCCACAAGGTTGGGCTTTGTTGTGTCTTGCAGTCCAAAAAAGTAACCCTGAGAGAACTCAAATGATCGTCACCTACAAAGTTGAATTGAAGAACGACCCAGCTTGCACCAAGAGCGACCCACTGGCGGCTGCTGTCGGTGGTTGCGTGCGCACCAGCATCCCTCGCTACAACGGCGAGTGCGACATGGCCCTCATCGAGGCTCCTGATGAAGCTGCTGCACAGCAACTCGAAAAGCTGATGTCCGCAGACTCGAACATCCTGAGCTTCAACGTTCGCTGATCCAGCGAACGCAGCGTCGAAGGCGCCGCCTTCGATTCAGCGGTTTTCGTCTGGTGCCAGCCTGTCGGCGCGGCGCGAGGCGAAAACCACTGTCTGCGACTCATGTGCGAGGCCGACGCTTCGGCTGCGCACTGCAGGCCCGGCCTTATCGGGCCTGGTTTTTCTCCCTGAATTGACGAATATCCCCTCGACCGCGCTGTCGAGATCGGGGTAGCTACAGCCGTTCACATTGGTGCTGCGCTGGGCCAGTCGGGGATCAAATACCCCCGACGCGGGTGTGTTTGGCGGCGCTGCCCGGCCCGATCGTTGCATCATCGGATGCCGTCGTGGAAAGTCTGCTGTGTTGCAGGCTTCAACGATGGGCCACTCATCCGGAGCTTTCATGCCAAGTCACGTTCTGCGCGCCGCGGTGGTGGTGGCGGCCCTCGGGTCGCTGAGTGCTGCGGCCGAGCCGCTGTCGCTAGAGCAGGCGCTGGTCCTGGCTGTTGATCGATCCGAGGCCGCGCGCGCCGCTCGTGCCGGCGCGGCCAGCGCGGGGCAGTCTGCTGTGGCCTCTGCTCAGTTGCCGGACCCGATGCTGCGCACCGGCATCGAGAACATGCCCGTCACGGGTGCCGACCGCTTCAACACCAGCAGCGACTCGATGACCATGAAGCGCATCGGCATCAGCCAGGAATGGCTGTCCGACGAAAAGCGCTCGGCGCGTCAGGCTGCTGCCGAGGCCGCGGTCCATCGCGAGGCCGTGCTAGCGCGTGCGGCGGCGGCCGATGCACGCTTGCAAACAGCGCTGGCCTATCTCGACGCCTGGTACGCCGGCGAAGCACTCAAGCTCGCCACGCTGACCGAGCACCACGTTCATCAGGAGCTCGAGGGCTCTCTCGCTCGACTTTCTGCATCGACAGGCGGCAGCCCGGAAGTGCTGGCGCTGACCGCCGCGCGCGGCGTGGCCGAAGACGAGACGGCTGAAGTCCGCCAGCAGCAAAGCGCGGCTCGGCTGGCGCTGCAGCGCTGGGTCGGGGTGCCGGGCGATGAACTGGTGCCGGTGGCGCCCTTGCCCGTGCCGTCAGAGCAGTCTTTTGTCGATGCATCGCCTGCGGTGCTGGCCTTGCGCAGCGAGATCGAGTCGGCGCGAAAGTCTGCGGCGCTCGCCGCCACCGAGCGCAAGCCCAACCTGACCTGGGAGCTTGCCTATGGGCAGCGCTCGGGTTACTCGGACATGGTCTCCTTGGGTGTGAGCATTCCGCTGCCGGTGGCCGCGGCCGATCGCCAGGATCGCGATACCGCCGCCAAGCTCGCCCTGGTCGACAAGGCCGAAGCCGAGCTCGGCGAAGCCACGCGAGAGGCCACCGCCGAGTACCGCGTGCTGGCCAGCGACGCGCAGCGCCTGCACGAGCGCATCGAGCGCTATCAGGCCAGCGTGTTGACGCCGGCGCAGCAACGCACTGCGGCGACGACAGCGGCCTACCGTTCCAATCAGGCCACATTCACCAGCCTGTTCGAGGCCCTTCGCACAGAGGTCGATTTGCGGCGCAAGCAGCTGAATCTGCAGCGCGAACTTGCCAAGACCCAGGCCCGACTCGCCTTCAAGCCGTTGACTTCTGCCGCCGCACCATGAAACGCAACCTGCTCGTCACTGTTCTTGTGGCCATTGGCGGCTTGCTGGCCGCTGGTGGCTTCTATCTGGGGCGGCACGCGCCGGTCGGCGACGCGACTTCGGTGTCTGCGCCAGCGACGGCTGAGCCAAGAAAGGTCTTGTACTGGCACGATCCGATGGTGCCGGGCCAGCGCTTTGACAAGCCCGGCAAGTCACCCTTCATGGACATGCAACTGGTGCCCGTCTATGCCGACGAAGCCGCAGGCGACTCGGGCGTCACGGTCAATGCCGCCGTGCAGCAAAGCCTGGGCATCCGCACGGCGGCGGTCAGGCGCGCCGATGTTTCGAGCTCGTTCGATGCGGTGGGCACGGTGCAGTTCGACGAGCGACTGAGCGTGGCGGTGCAGACCCGGGCCGCCGGTTTTGTAGAGCGTCTGACAGTGCGCGCGCCGATGGAGCAGGTGCGCAAGGGACAGGCGCTGGCCACCGTCTTCGCGCCCGAATGGCTGGGGCCGCAAAACGAGCTGCTGGCACTGCAGCGCACGGGTGCGTCGAGCGAGCTCATCGCGGCGGCCCGCGACCGCATGCGCGCGATGTCGATTCCAGATTCGCTCATCCGCCAGTCCGAGCAGGCGGGCACCGCTCAGGCGCGCTACATGCTGGTCTCGCCGGTGACTGGGGTCGTGAGCGAGCTCGGCGTGCGCGAGGGCGTGGCGGTGTCGGCGGGCACGACGCTGTTTCGCATCTCGGGTCTGGACCGGGTGTGGGCCGTGGCCGAGATTCCCGAAGCACAGGCCGCGCGCTTGTCGCGCGGCCAGCGCGTGAAGGCGGTGCTGCAGGTCGATGCTGCGCAAACCTTCAGTGGCGAGCTGACCGAGCTCTTGCCGCAGATCAGCGCCAGCAGCCGCACGCTGCAGGCGCGCTTCGAGGTCGACAACACCGGCGCGCGGCTGGTCCCCGGCATGTTGCTGCGCTTGCAGATTGCCGGGCCCAGCGCATCGCGCCTGCTGGTGCCGTCCGAGGCCGTCATCCGCACCGGCCAGCGCGCCGTGGTGCTGGTGCGCAATGACGGCGGTGCGTTTGACAGCCGCGACGTCAGCCTGGGGCTGGAGATCGGCGACGACTTTGAGGTGACCCAGGGCCTGCGCGAGGGCGAGCAGGTGGTCGTCAGCGGCCAGTTCCTCATCGACTCCGAAGCCAGGCTGCGCTCGGTGACCGGCCGCATGACCGAGCCGGCGCTGGCCGAGTCGCAGCCCGCGCTCTACCTGGGCGAAGGCCAGGTCGAAAGCGTTGACGCCGAAGGCATCACCATCTCCCACGGTCCGATCGCGGCGCTGAAGTGGCCGCCGATGACCATGGGCTTTGGCAAACCCGATCCCGCAGCCTTCGGTGAGGTCAAGCCCGGCGACAGCGTGCGGTTCGAGTTCAAGAAGGGCGGCGCCATGGACTACGAGCTGGTCACGGTGCAGCGGCTGGGCGGCGCCCAGTGATAGGCGCGCTGATACGCTGGTCGGTGGGCAACCGCCTGCTGGTGCTGATGGCCACCGTGGCGGTGGTGGTGGCCGGGTTCTTGGCGGTGGCACGCACGCCGCTGGATGCGCTGCCCGACCTGTCCGACACCCAGGTCATCATCCGCACGCCCTATCCGGGCAAGGCGCCGCAGATCGTCGAAGACCTCGTCACCTACCCGCTGACCACGACCATGCTCAGCGTGCCCGGCGCCAAAACGGTGCGCGGCTATTCGTTCTTCGGTGACTCCTTCGTCTATGTGCTGTTCGACGACAAGACCGACCCGTACTGGGCGCGCTCGCGCGTGGTCGAGTACCTCAACCAGGTTCAAAGCCGGCTGCCGGCCGGTGCCAATGCGTCGCTCGGCCCCGACGCCACCGGCGTGGGCTGGATCTACGAGTACGCGCTGGTCGACCGCACCGGCCAGCACGACCTTGGCCAGCTGCGCGCGCTCAACGACTGGTTCTTGAAGTACGAACTGAAGACGGTCCAGGACGTGGCCGAGGTGGCGAGCATCGGCGGCATGGTGCGGCAGTACCAGGTGGTGCTCGAGCCGCACAAGATGCGCGCGCTCGGGGTGACCCAGGCCATGGTCATTGACGCGATCAACAACGCCAACCAGTCGGCCGGTGGCTCGGTGGTCGAATTGGCCGAGACGCAGTACATGGTTCGCTCGCGCGGCTTTTTGAAGTCGCTCGATGACTTCCGCGCGATTGCGGTGTCGGTTTCCGGCGCCACGCCGGTGATGCTCAATGACGTGGCCTTTGTGCAGATCGGCCCCGAGATGCGCCAGGGGATCGCCGAGCTTAATGGCGAGGGCGAGGTCGCCGGAGGCGTCGTGGTGATGCGCTCGGGCAAGAACGCCCGCACCACCATCGAGGCGGTCAAGGCCAAGCTCGACACGCTCAAGGCCAGCCTGCCGCCGGGTGTCGAGATCGTCGCGACCTACGACCGCTCGCTGCTCATCGACCGCGCCGTCGACAACCTGCGCGACAAGCTCGTCGAGGAGTTCATCGTCGTGGCGCTGGTGTGCGTGCTCTTTTTGTTCCACCTGCGTTCGGCCCTGGTCGCGGTGATCACGCTGCCGGTGGGGCTGCTCGCCGCTTTCGTCGTGATGCACTGGCAGGGCGTGAGCGCCAACATCCTGAGCCTGGGCGGCATCGCGATCGCGCTGGGTGCCATGGTGGATGCGGCCATCGTGTTCATCGAGAACGCGCACAAGCACCTCGAGACGTTCGAGACACAGCACCAGCGACAGCCCACGCTGCGCGAACGTTGGGGTCTGGTCACCGACGCGTCGGTCGAGGTCGGGCCGGCGCTGTTCTTTTCGCTGCTGGTGATCACGCTGTCGTTCATCCCGGTGTTCACGCTCGAGGCGCAGGAGGGCCGGCTGTTTGCGCCGCTGGCGTTCACCAAGACCTACGCGATGGCCGCTGCGGCGGTGCTGTCGGTCACGCTGGTGCCGGTGCTGATGGGCTACCTCATCCGCGGCAGGATTCCGCACGAAACGAGCAACCCCCTGAACCGCGGGCTCATCGCCGCATACCGCCCGCTGCTCGAGGCGGTGTTGCGGTTTCCCAAGGCGACGCTGCTGCTCGCGGCCATGCTGCTGGCGCTCACGGTGATCCCGCTGTCGCGCTTGGGTGGAGAGTTCTTGCCGACGCTCGACGAGGGCGATCTGCTGTACATGCCGTCGGCGCTGCCCGGCTTGTCGGTGTCCAAGGCGGCTGAACTGCTGCAACAGACCGACCGGCTCATCAAGACGGTGCCCGAGGTCGAGCGCGTTTTCGGCAAGGCTGGCCGCGCCGACACGGCCACCGACCCGGCGCCGCTGGAGATGTTCGAGACCACCATCCAGTTCAAGCCGCGTGACCAGTGGCGCGCCGGCATGACCCCTGACAAGCTGATCGAAGAACTCGACCGCACCGTCAAGGTCACCGGGCTTTCCAACATCTGGGTGCCGCCGATCCGCAACCGCATCGACATGCTGGCCACCGGCATCAAGAGCCCGGTGGGCGTCAAGGTTTCCGGCGCGGACCTGCCCACCCTCGACCGCCTCACAGGCCAGATCGAAGCGGCGGTGAAGGACGTGCCCGGCGTGTCGTCGGCCCTGGCCGAGCGCTTGAGCGGCGGGCGCTACATCGACGTCGATGTGGACCGCCTGGCCGCCGCGCGAGTCGGCCTGTCGGTGGCGGACGTGCAGGCCGTCGTGTCGACGGCCATCGGCGGCGACAACGTCGGCGAGGTCATCCAGGGCCGCGAGCGGTTTCCCATCAACGTGCGCTACCCGCGCGAGATCCGCGATTCGCTCGAGAAGCTGCGCGAACTGCCCTTCGTCACGCCCACCGGCGCCACCGTGCTGCTGCGAGATGTCGCCCGGCTGAGCCTCGACGACGGCCCGCCGATGCTGCGCAGCGAGAACGCGCGGCTGTCGGGCTGGGTGTATGTCGATGTGCGCGGGCGTGACCTGCGCTCGGTGGTGAGCGACATGCAGGCCGCCGTGGCGAAGCAGGTGGCCTTGCCGGCGGGCTATGCCGTCTCGTGGTCGGGGCAGTTCGAGTACCTCGAGCGCGCGACGCAGCGGCTGAAGCTGGTCGTGCCCGCCACGCTGGCGGTCATCTTCGTGCTGCTGTATCTGCTGTTTCGTTCGTTCAGGGATGCGGCGCTGGTCATGGTCACTGTGCCGTTCTCGCTCATCGGGGGTTTCTGGCTGGTCTGGGCGCTGGGGCATGACGTCTCGGTGGCCACGGCGGTGGGCTTCATCGCGCTGGCGGGCCTGGCCGCCGAGTTCGGCGTGGTGATGCAGCTGTATCTGAACAACGCGCTGCAGCACCGGCTTGATGCCGGCGAGCCCGACAACGAGCACACGCTGCTGGCGGCCATACGTGAAGGCGCGGTGCTGCGCGTGCGTCCCAAGGCCATGACCGTGGCGGTGGTGATGGCCGGATTGCTGCCCATCATGTGGAGCGGCGGCACCGGCTCCGAGCTGATGACACGCATTGCCGCGCCCATGGTGGGCGGCATGGTGTCGGCGCCGCTTCTGAGCATGCTGGTGATGCCGGCCGCCTGGTACCTGCTGCATCGCCGGCGTGGCCGCAGGGCCATCGACGCCGAGCCGCCAGCACAAGCGCCGCTCGGGTAGTCTTTAAACCAGCACCCTGAACCCGGTACTCTGCCTTTTGACCCTTGCCCTTGAGGACGCTATGAACACGATCAAGAAGACGCTCGCCATTTCTGCGGTGACTCTGGCTGCGGCCATGTCCATGCCCAGCTTCGCCCAGTCCATGATGGACCACAGCAAGATGGGCATGGTGCAAACGCCCTCCATGACCGACGGCGAGGTGCGCAAGGTCGACCTCGAGGCCGGCAAGATCACCATCAAGCACGCTGACATCAAGCACATGGACATGCACGCCATGACCATGGTGTTTTCCGTCAAGGACAAGGGCCTGCTGACCAACCTCAAGCCCGGCGACAAGATCAGGTTCATGGTCGTGGCTGATGGCGGAAAAATGGTGGTGACCGACATCCAGCCGGTGCGCTGACCGGGCGGCGCACCTCGAAGCCGGCTGCGCGATTCGCGCGCCGCGCTCAAGTGGTGCGATCTGCTGCCGAAAACAGGAACACGCGGCGACAGTTTTGCCGCGCGGTTCCCCATGAATCCAGCCAACACCCAAGAAACCATCGAGGTCTCCGCGCTCAACGTGGGCATGCTCATCCACCTGGACGGTGGATGGATGTCGCACCCGTTTCCGCGTTCGAGCTTCAAGATCTCCAGCCTCGACCAGATCGCCACGCTGCGCTCGCTGGGGCTTCAAAGGGTGCGCTGGACGCCATCCGACACGCCGGTGCCAGCGGCGGACAAGCCCCTGCCGCCAGACGTCACCGTGGATCGTCGGGGGTCGGCTGCCGATCGCCGTCAGCGCCTCGAAGTCAAGGCCGCACCCCCGCAGTCATTGAACGGCGGCGAGCGCCAGTTCAGCGAGGCGGCCAAGGCGTCCAGGCGGGTCTTTGACCATGTGGCGGCTCAACCCGCCGAAGCGCGACTCATCGCCGAGGGCCTGACCCGAGGCCTGGTCGACAAGATGATGGGTGCCGATGACATGTGCATCCAGCTGCTCGGTCAGACCGCTGGCGACCGTGTCAGCAACCATGCCGTCAATGTGAGCGTGCTGTCTCTTTTGATGGGCCGCTATTTCGCGCTGTGCGAGTCCGACATGCTCGACTTGGGGCTGGGCGCGCTGCTGCACGACGTTGGCAAGTCTGAATTGCCGGATCGCTATCGCCATCGTGAAGATCACTTCAACATGGCTGAGATCAGCCTGTATGAAAGCCATGTGGCCAGCGGCAGCGTTCATGCTCAACGCCTGGGCTTGAGCGATGGAGCCTCGACCATCATCGCCCAGCACCATGAGTGCAGCGACGGTCGCGGCTTTCCGCTGGGTCTGACCACCGAGCGCACGCACATGCTTGCGCGCATCGTGGCGCTGGTCAACACCTACGACAACCTGTGCAACCCGACCAACGTGGCCCAGTCGATCACGCCGCACGAGGCGGTGGCGCATCTCTTCACCCAGAACCACAAGCAGTTCGATACCGCCATCCTCGGCGCCTTCATCAAGATGATGGGCGTCTATCCGGCCGGCTCGGTGGTGCAACTCACCGACGACCGCTACGCGCTGGTGGTGGGCGTCAATTCCTCGCGCACCTTGCGTCCGCGGGTGATCGTGCATGACCCGAAGGTGCCGCGTGACGTGGCCGGCGTGCTGGATCTGGAGACGGTACCAGGCCTTGGCATTCGGCGCAGTCTCAAGCCCTCGGCCTTGCCCGACAGCGTGCTCGCCTATCTGGAGCTGCAGCCGCGAATGAACTATTTCTTTGAGCCCACAGGCGAGTTGAGGAACATCAAGTGAGGGTGCTGCGCGTGCCGCCTGCGGCGACGCCCGCACCCGCCTTGGCGGCCTCGATGGCTTTGCCAAGGGCCGGCCTGGCCGCACCGCTGGAGCCGGTGGCGCGCGAGCGGGCACAAGACGCTGCGCTGGCGCCGCTGCGCTCGCTGATCGAGGGTCTGCTCAATGCGGTGGTGCTGGTCGATGCCGCCAGCCTGAGCGTGATGGCCGTGAACGCGCCGGCGGCCGCCTTGCTGGGCGTTGACGTGCTGACGCTGCGCGGGCAGCCGGTGATCGATCTGGCGGCAACGCCTGAGGATCTGGCGTTCTGGCAGCAAGCCGCGCTGGGCGTGCGCGAGGGTCTGGACTCGCAAACCTGGCTGCGTCGCTCCGACGGTGCCCTGGTGGCCGTGCGCCGGCGCATCACCCACCTCAGGCTGACGGGCGAAAAATCGGTGTTCATGATCGTGATGCACGACCGCAGCGCGGAGCTGCAAGCCGAGACCGCGCTCGCCGATCAGGTATCGCAGCTCACCGCCACGCTCGAATCCACCCACGACGGAATCTTGGTCACCGACCTGACGGGCCGCGTGCGCAATTTCAACCGCCGGTTCGCCGAACTGTGGGATGTGCCCGAAAGCCTGCTGGCCCAGCCCGATGGCAGCTTGGTGCAGAAGTGGATGCTGCAACGCGTGAGCGAACCCGCGTTGTATTCGCGCAGGCTGAGCGCCGTCGAGACGTCTGCGCAGGCCTCGTCGACCGATGTGATCAGCATCTCCGGTGGCCGCGTGCTCGAGCGGGTCAGCCGGCCGCAGCTCAGCCGCGGGCAGACCATCGGCCGCGTCTATTCGTTTCGCGACATCAGCGAGCGCATCGAGGCCGACCGGCGCATCGATTTGCTGTCGCACACCGACGCGCTGACCGGCTTGCCCAATCGCCGCGCCATGCTCGGCCGCATCGAGCATGCGCTGGCGCTGTCGCAGCGCGACGGCATGCCTTTTGCGCTGCTGTTTCTCAACCTCGACCGCTTCAAGCACATCAACGACACGCTGGGCCGCGGCCTGGGAGATCGCGTGCTGAGCGACGTGGCCGAGCGTTTGCTGAGCACACTGCGTCAGGTCGACACCGTGTGCCGCTTGGGCGCTGATGAGTTCGTGATGCTGGTGCACCACGCCGATGTCGCCGGTGCCGAGCGAAGCGTGCAAAGGCTGTTCGAGGTGATGCAACGCTCATTCATGCTCGAAGAGCTCAGCTTCACCGTGACCTGCAGCGTGGGCATGGCCCTGTATCCCGGCGACGGCAACTCGGCCGACGAACTGCTGCAAGCGTGCGACGACGCCATGCACGAAGCCAAGGAGCAAGGTGGCAACGCGTTTCGTTTCCATCAGGCACGCGATGCATCGGCCTCGAAGTTGCGCAACCGCATGAAGCTCGATCACGCCATGCGCCAGGCGCTGGTGGCGGGCCGGTTCAGGCTGCATTACCAGCCGCAGGTCGATGTCTACAGCGGCGAGATCGTGGGTGCCGAGGCGCTGGTGCGCTGGCGTGACCCCGAACTCGGCGAGGTGACGCCGGCCGAACTCATCCCGGTGGCTGAGCGCAGCGGATTCATCGTGGCGCTGGGCGCCTGGGTGCTGCGTCAGGCGGTGCAGCAAGCCGCGCTGTGGCGCGACAAGGGCTACCGGCTGCTGATCTCGGTCAATGTGTCTGCGCTGCAGTTCCAGCAGCCCGACTTCGTGCAAAGCGTGGCGACGGCGCTGGCCGAATTCGCGCTCGAGCCGCAGTGCATCGAGCTCGAGCTCACCGAATCCATCCTGATCCAGGACGCGCAAGAAGCCATGCAGCGCCTTCAGGGCCTGTCCGAACTGGGCGTCAAGCTGGCGATCGATGACTTTGGCACCGGCTACTCGAGCCTGGCCTATCTGAAACGCTTCCCGATCGGTCGGCTCAAGATCGACCGCAGCTTCGTTAAAGGCCTGCCTGGCGACGAGAGCGATGCCGGCATCGTGCGTGCCATCGCCAACATGGCGCGGGCCTTGCGCCTGGAACTGATCGCCGAAGGCGTGGAAACCGAAGCCCAGTTGCAGTTCATGAAGCAGTTGGGCTGCCAGCAGTTCCAGGGCTTCATCAAGTCGCCGGCACTCGACGTGGTGTCGTTCGAATCGATGATGGACGCCGCCCGACCGGCGGCTAAGCCGACCGCCAGCGCGCCCGCCCGCGCCAAGGCCAAGCCCGAGGCCTGATCGCGCCTGCGTCGCCGTGCTGCGGCGCACAATCCAGTCCAGCTTCCAGAACTGGTTCGAAGGGCGGGCACCATGTACAAGTTCAAGTCGAAAGTCACCGGCGATCTCATCATGCTCGCCGCCACGGGTGATCACCTGCTGCGCGTGATCGGCAAGGAGCCCGCCGCTGCGGGCATCGTCGAAGTCGCCGACATGCCTGCGGCGATCGCTGCACTTGAGCAGGCGGTCGTTGCGCAAGAGGCCGCACGCGAGCAGGCCGAACAGGAAGCCCAGGCCGAAGGCCGAGCGCTGGCGGCTGCCACCGGCATCAGCCTGCGTCAGCGTGCCTGGCCCATGATCGAGATGTTCAGGCGCTGCCACGCGGCCGGCGAGGTGGTGGTCTGGGGTGTCTGATGGGGTGAGCGAGCCGACCCGCATCGTTGCCGTGCGCCACGGCGAGACGGCGTGGAATGCGGTCTCGCGCATGCAGGGCCACCAGGACATCGCGCTCAACGACGTCGGCCGGGCTCAGGCGCAATGCGTGGCCGCCGCGCTGCGCGACGAGGGCATTGATGCGATCTACGCGAGCGACCTGCAGCGCGCTTTCGAGACCGCGCGGGCCATCTCTCAGGTGATTGGCGCGCCCATCTTGGCCGACCCCGGCTTGCGCGAGCGGGCGTTTGGCGACTTCGAGACCCTGACCCATGCTGACATCGAGGCCCACTGGCCCCAGGCGGCGCGCCTGTGGCGCGAGCGCGATCCTGATTTCGCGCCCGCAGGCGGCGAGTCGCTGCGTGACTTTCACGCGCGTTGCATCGGCGCGGTGTCGCGTTGGGCCGCAGCTCACGCCGGCCAGACGATTGCCATCGTCGCCCATGGCGGGGTGATGGACTGCCTGTACCGCGCGGCCACCCGCATCGACCTGCAAGCCCCGCGCACCTGGGCGCTGGGCAATGCCAGCATCAACCGGCTGCTCTACAGCCCCGAGGGGTTCACGCTGGTGGGCTGGAGTGACACGCGGCACCTCGACGAGGCTGCGCTCGACGAATCGTCAGACGGCAAGATCTCACCCGGCATCTGAGGCCGCTGCCGGCCGCCGGCTCACTCGCCGAACAGGTCGGCGCCCACGGCGCCTTTTGGTGGCGTCACACCCAGGTGTCGGTAGGCCGCCAGCGTGGCGATCCGCCCGCGCGGCGTGCGCTGCAGGTAACCCTGCTGAATGAGGTAAGGCTCGATCACGTCTTCGATGGTGTCGCGCTCTTCGCCGATGGCCGCGGCCACGTTGTCGAGGCCGACCGGCCCGCCATCGAATCGGTGGATCACCGCTTCGAGCAGCTTGCGGTCCATCACGTCGAGGCCGTGAGGATCGACGTCGAGCATGGCCAGCGCCAGATCGGCCAGCGGCTTGGTGATGCAACCGTCGCCCTTGACGTCGGCGTAGTCGCGCACCCGGCGCAGCAGCCGGTTGGCAATGCGCGGCGTACCGCGCGAGCGGCGTGCGATCTCGAAAGCGCCTTCGGCATCGGTGGGCACCTTGAGCAATCCGGCCGAGCGGTTGACGATGCGCGCGAGCTCGTCAGGCGTGTAGAACTCGAGCCGCGCCACGATGCCGAAACGGTCGCGCAAGGGATTGGTCAGCATGCCCGCGCGGGTGGTGGCGCCCACCAGCGTGAAGGGCTGCAAATCGAGCTTGATCGAGCGTGCCGCCGGGCCTTCGCCGATCATGATGTCGATCTGATAGTCCTCGAGCGCGGGGTACAAGATCTCTTCGACCACCGGGCTCAGCCTGTGGATCTCGTCGATGAAGAGCACGTCGTTGCGCTCGAGATTGGTCAGGATGGCCGCCAGGTCTTTCGGCTTTTCGAGCACCGGGCCCGAGGTCTGGCGCAGGTTGACGCCGAGCTCGTTGGCGATGATGTGCGACAGCGTGGTCTTGCCCAGACCCGGCGGGCCGAACAGCAGCACGTGGTCCATGGCCTCGCTGCGCATGCGCGCCGCGCCGATGAAGATCTGCAACTGCTCGCG
>CAMCNE010000065.1 GCA_945875935.1 Bordetella parapertussis | reverse complement strand
GCGTCGATGCGCAACACCGGGCGTCTGTATGCCTTCGACACCTCGGGCCATCGTCTCGCTGCGCTCAAGCCGCGCCTGGCACGCAGCGGCTTGTCCAACGTGCATCCGGTGCAGATCGCCCACGAGCGTGACGACCGCATCAAGCGACTCGCAGGCAAGATCGATCGCGTGCTGGTCGATGCACCGTGCTCGGGTCTGGGCACGCTGCGGCGCAACCCCGACATGAAGTGGCGGCAGTCGCCCGAGGCCGTCGATGAACTGCGCGTCAAGCAGGCCGCCATCCTCAGCAGCGCCGCGCGTTTGTTGAAGTCGGGTGGCAGGCTGGTCTTCGCCACCTGCAGCTTGCTGCGCGCTGAAAACGAGGACATCGCCGATGCTTTTTGCGCCGAGCATTCGCGCGAGTTCAAGCGCGTTCCTGCCGAGCAGTTGCTGGCCGACGCACACGTCGAGCAGTCTGGCTTGCTGGTGCAGGGATCCAACCTGCGCCTGTGGCCGCATCGACACGCCACCGACGGGTTTTTTGCGGCTGTCTGGCAGCGTGTCTGAACGATTTGGTGCGACGCGACTCCACTCACGAGTCGGTTGGCGATTTGAGCTGTTGATCAATAACACCGCCACCTACAATTGACGGCTTGATTTGTTTCGGAAAAATGGATACATGAACACACTCACGATGTTGTCGGATGGCCTGGTGGGCTGGCTCTCGCATGGTCTGATGCACGCCACCTGGTGGCAAATCGTGATCTACACGCTGGTGACCACGCACTTCACGATCGCCTCGGTCACCATCTTCTTGCACCGCTCGCAGGCGCACCGTTCGGTAGATCTGCACGCGATTCCCTCGCACTTCTTTCGCCTGTGGCTGTGGCTCGGTACCGGCCAGGTAACCAAGGAGTGGGTGTCGATTCACCGCAAGCACCATGCGAAATGCGAAACGGCTGAAGACCCCCACAGCCCGCAGGTCTACGGCATCAAGAAGTTGCTGCTGGAAGGCGCTGAGCTTTACCGCGCTGAGTCCAAGAATGTGGAAACGCTGCAGAAATACGGCCACGGCACACCTGACGACTGGATGGAGCGCAACGTCTACGGCCATAACAACTGGATGGGCGTTGGCCTGATGCTGGTGATCAATCTGGCGCTGTTTGGCGCTGCGGGCCTGACGGTTTGGGCGGTTCAGATGGCCTGGATTCCAGTGACCGCAGCCGGCATCATCAATGGACTTGGCCACTGGTGGGGCTACCGCAATTTCGAGGCGTCAGACGCATCGACGAACATCTCGCCATGGGGCATCTTCATCGGTGGCGAGGAGTTGCACAACAACCATCACACCTATCCGACGTCGGCCAAGCTGTCGATCAAGCCCTACGAGTTCGATCTCGGCTGGGCTTACATCCGGGCGCTTGAAATCCTTGGTTTGGCACAGGTTCGCAAGACCGCGCCGGTGTTGAAGCTCGGAGCGATCAAGCCAGTTGCCGACTCGAAGACGCTGGAAGCGCTGATCGCCCACCGCTACGAGGTCATGGCCAAGTACGCCAAGCACCTGCGTGAGGAATGCACCAGCGAGTTGGCGCGGCTGAAGGCCGAAGGTGCTCAGAACACGGCGCGTTGGAAGGACATGCATCTGGCCAAGCGCTGGCTGCACCGCGATGCGGACAAGATCCCCGAAGCGCTCAGAGACCGCATGGTTTCCGTGTGCGCTCAGCACGCCGTGCTGGCCAAGCTGGTGGCCATGCGCGAAGAGTTGCGCTCTTTGTGGACGCGCACCAACGTATCGGCTGACCAACTGGTGGCTGATCTGCAGGTCTGGTGCAAGAAGGCCGAGGAAAGCGGCATCGCCGAGCTGCAGTCGTTTGCGATCCGTCTGCGAGCCTCGCAAGCCTGAGTGAGAGCCCGGGCGCCCATGAGGCGCCCAACAAAAAACCCGCCGGGCGAGATGCCGAGCGGGTTTTTTATTGGAGCCAGCCGACTTAGCGCAGCTTGGTTTCCTTGTACATCACGTGCTTGCGGGCCTTCGGATCAAATTTCATGATCTCGATCTTCTCGGGCGTCGTCTTCTTGTTCTTGTCGGTCGTGTAGAAGTGACCTGTGCCGGCTGACGATTCCAGCTTGATTTTTTCGCGTCCACCTTTTGCCATGATTTGCTCCTGATCAGATTTCGCCGCGGGCGCGCAGGTCGGCCACGACCTTTTCGATGCCCACCTTGTCGATCAAACGCAGCGCTGCATTCGAAATGCGCAGCCGCACCCAGCGATTTTCGGTTTCAAGCCAGAACCTGCGGTACTGCAGGTTCGGCAGAAAGCGCCGCTTGGTCTTGTTGTTGGCGTGGGAAACATTGTTTCCCGACATCGGGCGCTTGCCCGTGACTTGACAGACGCGTGCCATGACGCTGCTCCTGTTATTTGATGTTTCAGATCTCTGAGGCGCGCTGCCCTGAGGCCAGACCGCCTCGAGGCTCGCGCCGACGTGGCCGCTGCGAACGGATCAAGAGTTAAACCCCAGACACGCACAGCGAAGCCCGCGAGTATAGCGGCCTGGCCTGCCCAGATGCGTGTCGTCGTCGGCTATTTCTCGAGAAAACGCTGCGCGTCCAGCGCGGCCATGCAGCCCGTGCCCGCGCTGGTGATGGCCTGGCGGTACACGTGGTCTTGCACATCACCTGCCGCAAACACGCCTGGCACGCTGGTCATGGTGGCCATGCCGCTCAGGCCGCTTTGGGTGACGATGTAGCCGTCTTTCATGTCGAGCTGGCCGGCAAAGATCTGCGTGTTCGGCTGATGGCCGATCGCGATGAAGCATCCCTGCAGCGTCAATTCGCTGGTCGAGTTGTCCTGCGTGTTGCGAAGGCGAACGCCGGTGACGCCGGAATCGTCGCCCAGCACTTCATCAAGCGTGTTCCACAGGTGCAGTTGCACTTTGCCCGAGGCGGCTTTATCCATCAGCTTGTCGATCAGGATGGCCTCGGCCTTGAACTTGTCTCGGCGGTGGATCACGTGAACCTTGCTGGCAATGTTCGACAGGTACAAGGCTTCTTCCACCGCGGTGTTGCCACCGCCGACCACGCAGACCTCTTGATTGCGATAGAAAAAGCCATCGCAGGTGGCGCATCCGCTCACCCCACGGCCCATGAATGCCTCTTCGCTGGGCAAGCCCAGATACTTGGCCGAGGCACCGGTGGAAATGATCAGCGCGTCGCAGCTGTAGGTTCCGGAGTCACCCTTGAGCGTGAACGGGCGCTTCGAAAAATCGACCTCGTTGATGTGATCGAAAACGATCTCGGTGTTGAACCGCTCGGCGTGTTTCTGGAAACGCTCCATCAAGTCGGGGCCCATCACGCCGTCCACGTCGGCTGGCCAGTTGTCGACGTCAGTGGTGGTCATCAACTGACCGCCTTGAGCCATGCCGGTGATCAGCCGCGGCTTCAGATTGGCGCGGGCAGCGTAAACGGCGGCGGTGTAGCCGGCCGGGCCAGAGCCCAGGATCAAAAGGGTTGAGTGCGAGGGTGTTGTGCTCATGTTGAAGTCGGATGGCAGCGATCAACAGAGTTTGACACGGCAAGAAAACGCATGACGGCGCGCTTGTCAATGAAGACAATAAGACCGATCCGATCTGTCAGCGAAATTCGAACGCGAGCAGCCTTCGAAAAAATCCCAGGAGTCTTCCGATGGCGATGCTTTCCAACCTTGATCTCATTCGGCGAGTGCCGCTGTTTTCACTGCTTTCCAACGAGCAGGCGCAGGGCATCGCCGACAACGTGGTCAAGCGTCGCTACAGACGGGGCGAAATTCTCGTGGAGCAGGGGGGCAAGTCAAACGCGCTTTACATCTTGCTGACCGGACGCGCCCGGGTGCTGACATCCGGTTCCAAGGGGCGCGAGGTGATTCTGGCGGTGCTCAACTCCGGGGACTACCTGGGCGAGATGAGCTTGATCGACAACGAACCCCACTCGGCCACGGTGCGCGCCGAGATCCAGACCGATGCGCTCATCCTCAGCCGTGCCGAGTTCGCGCGCTGCCTGCCAGAAAACTCCAGCCTGTCCTACGCGATCATGCACGGCCTGGTGCAGCGCTTGCGTAATGCCGACCGGCAGATTGAATCCCTGGCGCTGCTCGACGTGTACGGCCGGGTGGCGCGTTCGCTGCTGGAGATGGCCGAAGTCGTCAACGAAATCCGCATCATTCGCAGCAAGGTCTCGCGTCAGGACCTGGCCAAGGTGGTTGGCGCCTCGCGCGAGATGGTCAGCCGGGTGATGAAAGACCTCGAAGAGCGCGGCATGATCGAGACACAGGAAAACGGCTGGGTGGTCCTCAAGCAGCACCTCAACTGAGGCGGGACCCGGCGCCTCGAGAGCATGGCTTCGGCCACAATGATCCGATGACATTTCCGCTCGGTTCGCTGCGTCCGGCAGCCGCAGATCCAACTTCTTCCCCGCGCGAAACCAAGTCAGCCGAATCGGCACAGCCCACCGACTGGCAGGCTCAAGCGCTGCTGTTGCTCGCCGGCGTCGCTTGGCTGGTGGCCTTGATCGCCTTGCTCAGCCATCACCCCGCTGACGCTGCGTTTTCCACTTCAGGAGCCGGCGAGGCGGTGCGCAACCGTGCCGGCGTGCTGGGTGCCTGGCTGTCCGATCTGGCATTTTTCGTCTTCGGGTTTTCGGTGTGGTGGGCGATGGCGGTGGGCTTGCACCGCTGGCTGCGTGCGCTGGCGCAATTGCTGCGTGGCGCCGATGAAGCCGCGCCCGCGTCCATCGCCGATGCCCGAGCGGTGTGGCCGGTCTGGACGGTCTCAGCCGGCCTGGCTTTGTTGCTGGCGTCCAGCGCGGCGCTGGAATGGACGCGCCTGTACCGCTGGGAGTCGCTGTTGCCGGGTGGGCATTCCGGCGGCGTGCTGGGCTATCTGCTGGGGCCTGCGAGCATGGATTTGCTGGGCTTTGCCGGCTCTGGCGTGCTGTGGATCGCGCTGCTGCTGGCCGGGGTGTCGCTGGCGTTCCAGTTTTCCTGGATTCATCTGGCCGACCTGATCGGCGAGCGGCTCGATGCCTGGCGCGGTCGTCGCGCCGAGCGCATCGAAATCGCCGAGGACCTGCGTCTGGGCGAGCAGGCGCTGCGCGAGCGCGAAGACCTGGTCGAAGTCGAGAACCAACTGCACGAAGACCACGACCCCATCGTCATCGAAACACCGCTGGTCGACGTGCCCAAGAGCGAGCGCGTGGTCAAAGAGCGCCAAAAGCCTCTGTTCACCGAGCTGGCCGACACCAAGCTGCCGCAAGTCGACCTGCTCGATGCAGCACCTGCTCGCATGGAGTCGGTCTCGCCCGAGACCCTCGAGATGACCTCGCGGCTGATCGAAAAGAAGCTCAGGGATTTCGGCGTCGAAGTTCGTGTGGTGGCTGCGTCGCCCGGTCCGGTGATCACCCGCTACGAGATCGAGCCGGCCACTGGCGTGAAGGGCTCTCAGGTGCTCAACCTGGCCAAGGATCTCGCGCGCAGCCTGAGTCTGGTCAGCATCCGCGTGGTCGAAACCATCCCCGGAAAGACGACGATGGCGCTCGAGCTGCCCAACGCCCGCCGCCAAACCATCCACCTGTCGGAGATCCTCGGCTCGCAGGTCTACAACAGTGCGGCCTCGATGCTCACCATGGGCCTGGGCAAGGACATCATCGGCGCGCCGGTGGTGGCCGACCTGGCCAAGATGCCGCACTGCCTGGTGGCCGGCACCACCGGTTCGGGCAAGTCGGTGGGCATCAACGCGATGATCCTCAGCCTGCTCTACAAGGCCGAGGCGCGCGATGTGCGGCTGATCCTGATCGACCCCAAGATGCTCGAGATGAGCGTCTATGAAGGCATCCCGCACCTGCTGTGCCCGGTGGTCACCGACATGAAGCAGGCCGCCAACGCGCTCAACTGGGGCGTGGGCGAGATGGAGCGCCGCTACAAGCTCATGAGCAAGCTCGGTGTGCGCAATCTCATGGGCTACAACAAGAAGATCGACGAGGCCACCGAGCGCGGCGAAAGCCTCCCCAATCCGTTCAGCCTCACGCCCGAGATGCCCGAACCCCTTGAGCGACTGCCCCATGTGGTGATCGTGATTGACGAGCTCGCCGACCTGATGATGGTGGTCGGCAAGAAAATTGAAGAACTCATCGCGCGGCTGGCGCAAAAGGCGCGCGCTGCGGGCATTCACCTGATCCTGGCCACGCAGCGCCCGAGCGTTGACGTGATCACCGGCCTGATCAAGGCCAACATCCCCACGCGGCTGAGCTTTCAGGTCAGCAGCAAGATCGACAGCCGCACCATCCTCGACCAGATGGGCGCCGAAGCGCTGCTGGGCATGGGCGACATGCTCTACATGCCGTCGGGCACCGGCTTGCCGATCCGCGTGCACGGTGCTTTTGTCAGCGACGAGGAAGTCCACCGCGTGGTCGCGTACCTCAAGACCCAGGGCGAGCCCAACTACATCGAAGGCATCCTCGAAGGCGGCACGGTCGATGGCGAGTCGGGTGATATCGCCGTCAACGATGGCGGCGGCCCGGGCAACGAGAGCGACCCGATGTACGACCAGGCCGTGGGCATCGTGCTGCAGCACCGCCGGGCGTCTATCTCGCTGGTGCAGCGGCACTTGCGCATCGGCTACAACCGCGCCGCGCGGCTGCTCGAGCAGATGGAAAAGTCGGGGCTGGTGTCGGCCATGGGCAACAACGGCAACCGCGACATCATCGTTCCGGCCCGCAGCGAATGAGGCGGTTCGCTGGGTTTTTGCTGGCGCTTGCGCTGGGCCTTCCGGTGGCAGCCCGCGCCGATGCGGTCGACACGCTCAAGGCCTTCGTGCGCGAGGTGAAGACCGGTCGCGCGGCCTTCACCCAGACTGTCACCTCGCCCGACGGCGAGAAGAAGAAAACCTCCAGCGGCCGCTTCGAGTTTTCCCGGCCCGACCGTTTTCGCTTCGATTACACCCAGCCTTTCGAGCAGGTGATCGTCAGCGATGGCCAGAAGGTCTGGATCTACGACGCCGATCTCAACCAGGCCAGCAGCCGCAAGCTCACCGAGGCGCTGGGCGCATCTCCGGCGGCACTGCTCACCGGCGGCGATCTCACGCGCGGTTTTGATCTGGTGGCCTTGCCGAGTCAAAACGGACTCGACTGGGCGCAGGCCACACCCAAGAACGCTGAAGGCGCATTCCAGTCGATGCGCATCGGCTTTCGTGGCAATCAGTTGGCGGCGGTCGAGATCGTTGACGGCTTTTCTCAGCGATCGCTGTTGCAGTTCACGCAGTTCGCGGCCAATGTCGAATTGCCGCCGCAGGGCTTCAAGTTCGTCGTGCCGCCCGGCGTCGAGGTGCTCGAGCAGTGAGCCAGCCGGCCGCCGCCCCAAGCGCGCAGCCCCTGGCCGAGCGGCTGCGGCCCGCCACGCTGACCGAGGTCATCGGCCAGAAGCATCTGCTGGGCCCGGGCAAGCCGCTGCATTCGGCATTTGATTCCGGCCGGCTGCATTCGATGATCCTGTGGGGCCCGCCGGGTGTCGGTAAGACGACGCTGGCGCGGCTGATGGCCAACGCCTTCGATGCGCAGTTCATTGCCATGTCGGCGGTGCTCGGTGGCGTCAAGGACATCCGCGAAGCGGTCGAGCGCGCCCAGGTTTTGCAGCCCTCCGGCCGGCGCACGGTGGTCTTCGTCGACGAGGTGCACCGCTTCAACAAGGCGCAGCAAGACGCCTTTTTGCCGCACGTCGAGTCGGGCCTGTTCACCTTCATCGGCGCGACCACCGAGAACCCGTCGTTCGAGGTCAACTCGGCGCTGCTGTCACGCGCCACGGTGCACGTGCTCAAGAGCCTGGATGCCGCCGACATGATCGAGCTGCTCGGGCGCGCTCAGGCGCTGCTCGGCGCACCACCGTTGTCAGAGGCTGCGCGCGATCGCCTGGTGGCTTATGCCGACGGTGACGCGCGCAGGCTGCTCAACGCCTACGAGAACCTGGTCGAGATGGCCGCCTTGGCGGGCCTGACTGAGATCGACGAGGCGCAGCTTGAAAGGTCGCTCGGCGAGCAACTGCGTCGCTACGACAAGGGCGGCGAGCAGTTCTACGACACCATCTCGGCCTTGCACAAAGCGGTGCGCGGCAGCGACCCGGACGCGTCGCTGTACTGGTTTGTGCGCATGCTCGATGGCGGCGTCGATCCACGCTATGCCTCAAGACGGCTGGTGCGCATGGCCAGCGAGGACATCGGCCTGGCCGACCCGCGCGCGCTGCGTCTGGCGCTCGATGCGGCCGAGACCTACGAGCGCCTCGGCTCGCCCGAGGGCGAACTGGCGCTGGCCCAGGCCGTGGTCTACCTGGCGATGGCGCCCAAGTCGAACGCGGTCTACCGCGCCTACAAGGCAGCAAGGGCGTTTGTCGAGCAAGACGGCACCCGCGCCGTGCCGCTGCGCTTGCGCAACGCGCCCACGCGGCTGATGAAAGACCTCGACCACGGCAGCGGCTACCGCTACGCGCACGACGAGGAAGGCGGCTTTGCCGCCGGCGAGCGCTACTGGCCCGACGACATGGCCACCCCGCGCTTTTACGAGCCGGTGCCGCGTGGCCTCGAGATCCGCATCGGCGAAAAGCTCGCGGAGCTGCGCCGCCTTGATGCCGAAGCCCGCAAGGCGCGCTGAGATGGACACCTTCATCCAGCAGATCATCAACGGCCTGGTGCTGGGCTGCGTGTACGCGCTGGTGGCGCTGGGCTACACCATGGTCTACGGGATCATCAACCTCATCAACTTCGCCCACGGCGAGGTGCTGATGGTCGGTGCGATGGTCAGCTGGACGGTGGTCACCGCGCTGGCCGACACCGGCTGGCCGGGCTGGGTGCTGCTGCTGATCTCGCTGCTGGCGGCGATGGTGGTGTGCGCCGTGCTCAATTTCGCCATCGAGAAACTGGCCTACCGGCCGCTGCGCAACGCACCGCGCCTGGCGCCCTTGATCACCGCCATGGGCGTGAGCTTGCTGCTGCAAACGCTGGCCATGATCATCTGGAAGCCCAATCCCAAGCCCTATCCCATCTTGCTGCCCAGCGAGCCTTACGCCATTGGCGGTGCGGTCATCAACACCACGCAGATCCTCATCATCGTGGTCAGCGCGCTGAGCCTGGCGGCGCTGATGTTTCTGGTCAACCGCACTCGGCTTGGCCGTGCCATGCGCGCCACCGCAGAGAACCCGCAGGTCGCAGCACTCATGGGCGTGCGGCCGGACACCGTGATCTCGGCCACCTTTGTCATCGGTGCGGCGCTGGCGGCACTGGCTGGTGTGATGTACGCCGCCAACTACGGCTCGGTGCAGCACAGCATGGGCTTGATGCCCGGCCTCAAGGCCTTCACCGCGGCGGTGTTTGGCGGCATCGGCAACCTGGGTGGCGCCATGCTCGGCGGCGTGCTGCTGGGGCTGATCGAGTCGCTCGGTGCCGGCTACATCGGCGACCTCACGGGCGGCTTTCTCGGAAGCCAGTATCAGGACATCTTTGCCTTCATCGTGCTGATCCTGGTGCTCACGTTGCGACCTCAAGGTCTGCTCGGCGAGCGGGTGGCTGACCGATCATGAATCCGAAGCTGGCCCGGCTGGGTTTGATCGTGCTGGCGACTGTGGCGCTGCTGGTCATGCCGCTGGTGGCGCAGCAGTTCGGCAACGCCTGGGTGCGCATCATCGACACCGCGCTGCTCTACATCCTGCTGGCGCTCGGGCTGAACATCGTGGTGGGTTATGCCGGCCTGCTCGATCTGGGCTACGTCGCGTTCTACGCCGTGGGCGCCTACCTGTTCGCGCTGCTGGCCAGCCCCCAACTCACAGACAACTTTCCCGCCATCGCGGCGATGTATCCCGATGGGCTGCACGCGGCCCTGTGGGTGGTGATCCCGCTCGGCGCGCTGCTGGCGGGGCTGACCGGTTTGCTGCTGGGCGCACCCACGCTCAAGTTGCGCGGCGATTACCTGGCCATCGTCACCCTGGGGTTCGGCGAAATCATTCGCGTGTTTCTCAACAACCTCGAGCAGCCGATCAACATCACCAACGGCCCGCGCGGCATCGGGCCGATCGATTCGATCACACTGTTCGGCTGGGACCTGGGCAAGAAGTGGGACCTGTTCGGACTCGACATTCCGTCGGTCACCAACCACTACTACCTGTTCCTCGCGGTGGTGGTGTTCGCCGTGCTGATCTGCCGGCGGCTCGAACGAAGCCGCATCGGCCGCGCCTGGATGGCCATTCGTGAAGACGAGGTCGCCGCGCGCGCCATGGGCATCCACACGCGCAACCTCAAGCTGCTGGCCTTCGGCATCGGTGCGACCTTCGGTGGCGTGTCGGGCGTGTTGTTTGCCGGCTTCCAGGGCTTCGTGTCGCCCGAGTCGTTTGCGCTGCAGGAGTCGGTGATGATTGTGGCGATGGTGGTGCTCGGCGGCATGGGCCATCTGCCGGGGGTGATCGTCGGCGCCTTGCTGCTGGCCGCGCTGCCCGAGGCGCTGCGCTACGTGGCCGACCCGCTGCAGCACCTCACCGATGGCCGCCTTGATGCGTCCATCCTGCGGCAATTGCTGATCGCGCTGGCCATGATCGGCATCATGCTGGCGCGCCCCCGCGGGCTGTGGCCGGCGCCCGACAACGCGCGCTGACATCGGCTTGCGGCATGGCTGACACCGTCTTGAAAGTGGACCGCGCCTCCAAGCGTTTTGGCGGCGTGCAGGCGCTGTTGGATGTGAGCCTGACCATCGAGCGAGGCATGGTCCACGGCCTCATCGGGCCCAACGGTGCGGGCAAGACGACCTTGTTCAATGTGATCACCGGTTTGTACAAGCCCGACGCCGGCCACTTCGAGCTGGCCGGCAAGCCCTATCGGCCCCATGCGGTTCACGAGGTCGCCCGCGCGGGCATTGCACGAACCTTCCAGAACATCCGTCTGTTCGCCGAGATGACCGCGCTCGAAAACGTGATGGTCGCGCGGCATGCGCGCACGCGCTGCGGCGTGTTCGACGCGGTGCTGCGCACCCGAGCCTTCAAGGCCGAAGAAGCCGCCACCGCACAGCGCGCCAGGGAGTTGCTCGACGAGGTGGGTATCGGCCGCTACGCCGATGCGCGCGCACGCACCCTGAGCTATGGCGATCAGCGCCGACTCGAGATCGCGCGTGCGCTGGCCACCGATCCCACGCTGATCGCCTTGGACGAGCCCGCTGCCGGCATGAACGCCACCGAAAAGCGGGTGCTCATCGAGCTGATCGAGCGCATCCGCGCCCAGGGCCACACCATCTTGCTGATCGAGCACGATGTGCAACTGGTCATGGGGCTGTGCGACCGCATCGCCGTGCTCGACCACGGCCAGCAAATCGCCGTGGGCACGCCGGCCGAGGTGCAAGGCGATGTGGCGGTGATCAACGCCTATCTGGGCTCGGCGTACGTCGCGGTTTGAGGCACAGACGCATGAGTACGCACGCCCATTTGCCCCACGACGCCCGTTCGCAGGAAACGCCGCCGGCGCTGTCGGTGAGTGGTCTCGAGGTCCATTACGGTGCCATCCGTGCCGTCTCGGGCGTCAGCTTCGAGGTGCACGCGGGCGAGCTCGTGAGCCTGATCGGCGCCAACGGAGCCGGCAAGACCACCACGCTCAAGGCGCTCACCGGATTGCTGCCGGCCAGGGCCGGCGAGATGCGGCTCCACGGCGTGTCCATCCGTGCCCAAGGCGCATGGGATCTGGTGCGTCAGGGCTTGGTGATGGTGCCCGAGGGCCGCGGCATCTTTGCGCGCATGACCATCACCGAAAACCTGCAGATGGGCGCGTTCATCCGCCAGGACGCCGAGGTCGATTCGGACATGGAGCGCGTGTTCGATCTTTTCGCGCGGCTCAAGGAACGCCGCAGCCAGCTTGCTGGCACCCTGTCGGGCGGCGAGCAGCAGATGCTGGCCATCGGTCGTGCGCTGATGGCGCGCCCCAAGGTGCTGCTGCTCGACGAGCCCTCGATGGGACTGGCGCCGTTGATGGTCGACAAGATCTTCGAGGTGGTGGCAGACATCCACCGTCAGGGCGTCACCGTCGTGCTGGTTGAACAGAACGCGCGACGCGCCTTGCAGCTTGCCAGCCGCGCCTATGTGATGGAGTCGGGCCAGATCACCTTGAGCGGCGCCGCGTCAGGTCTGCTCGACGACCCGCTGGTGCGCAAGGCGTATCTGGGCGCGTGAAAAAACCGGCCCGTGGGCCGGTTGTTGACGAAGCCGTGGCCGGGGTTGCCGGCTGCACGAGCGGTCAGCCGGTCACTCGGCTTCTTTGCAGGTGTGGCTGGTGGCTTGACCGCGCATCATGCGCGCCATGTCGATCTTGGCGTCGGCCATGTCGATGAACATGCATGCGCTCAGCTTGACATAGCGCGCGCCCACGGCGATCACCACGGCAGTGACCAGCGAGACCATTGCGTTGTGGCTGTCTGCGGCGCTGTTGTTGCTGGCGGTCATGATCGCGCCCACCAGTACCACGACGGCCAACACGTAACCCAGGATCTCGAACAACGCCGCAAATCGCCGGATGTCAGGGTAGGCGCTGGCGGCTCTGAGTTCGGCGAGGAATGGCTTGTTCATGGTGTCTCCTGTGTGGTGTGCGATGGTTCTAGGCCTGTGACTGCAGCGAAATTATCGAGGCGACCTTGCCTGTGTCGGACCCGGGTAATTACCCCGACAGATCGCCTGCTTGCCGCGCCGCGCTGTAGAACGCATCGGCGAAAAATTCGTCTTCGGGCAGGCCGCACTGGCCGATCAGATCGCGCTGTGCGGCTT
>CAMCNE010000064.1 GCA_945875935.1 Bordetella parapertussis | reverse complement strand
CTGGCGTCTTGTGCGCGCAGGTACTGTGCCGACTGGGTGGGCTTGAGCGTGATCGCGTTGATGCCTGAGAGCAGCGCGGTCGCGGCAATCACCAATGCGAACTGGCGGTACATCTGCCCGGTGATGCCCGAGATGAAGGCCGCGGGCAGAAACACCGAGATCAGCACCAGCGTGATGCCGATGATGGGGCCCATCAACTCGCCCATCGCGTCGATGGCCGCCTGTCTGGGGCTTTGCCCCTGCTCGATGTGCTGGGCCACGCTCTCGACGACCACGATGGCGTCATCGACCACGATGCCGATGCACAGCACCAGCGCAAACAGCGTCAGGAAATTCACGCTGAACCCGAGCACGGCCATCGCCGCGAAGGAGCCAATGATGGTGATGGGCACGGTGGTGGCCGGCACCATGGTGGCGCGCCAGTTCTGCAAGAAGACCAGGATCACGATGAGCACCAGCACGCCGGCTTCAATCAGCGTTTGGTAGATCTCGTGAATCGACGACTTGACGAACACCGTGGTGTCGAAAGGCACGTCATAGGCCATGCCCTGGGGAAAGTCCTTGGCCGCCTGGTCGAGCACGTCACGCACGGCCTTGGAGGTGTCGAGTGCATTGGCCGACGGCAGCTGATAAATGGTGATGCCGGCCGACGGCTTGTTGTCGAAGTGGAAGTCCTGGTTGTAGTCGACGCTGCCCAGTTCCAGCCGCGCCACGTCTTTCAGCCGCGTGATGCTGCCGTCGGAGGCGGTGAGCAAGATCAGCTTGCCGAAGTCCTCGGGGCTGGTCATCGGGCTGTCCACGGTCACCGTGAGTTGCTGCTGCTGGCCGGTCGGCGTGGGCGGCATGCCGATCTGACCGGCGCTGATGCTCTGGTTTTGCTGGCTGATGATGTTGACGACGCTGGCTGGATCGAGCCCGCGCTGGCGCATCTGCGCGGTGTCGAGCCACACGCGCATCGAATAGTCGCCCACGCCGAACACCTTGACGTCGGCCACACCGGGCAGTCGGGCCAGCCGGTCACGCAACTGCAAGCTGGCGTAGTTGCTGAGGAACAGCGAGTCGTGATGCTTTTGCGACGACGTCAGCGTGATGATCTGCAAGATGGCGGTGGACTTCTTGAGGGTCGACACGCCTTGCTGCTGCACCGCATCGGGCAGCGTGGGCATGGCGATGTTGACGCGGTTTTGCACGGCCACTTGCGCCTGATCGGCATCGGTGCCCACCGCGAAACTCACGGTCAGCGAGTAGTCGCCGCTGTTGGAGGCATACGACTGCATGTACAGCATGCCTTCGACGCCATTGACCTGCTGCTCGATGACGCGCGCGACTTGCTGCTGCACCGCCGCGGCACTGGCACCCGGATAGCTGGTGGTGACCTGGATGGTGGGCGGCGTCAGCGCGGGGTACTGCTCCACCGGCAGGTTGATCACCGCCACGGCGCCCAGCACCAGCATCAGGATGGCGCCCACATTGGCCAGCACCGGCCGCTCGATGAAAAACTTGGCGATCAACTCGATGCTCCCTGTTTGTCTGCCGGCTCAGTCAGCGCGATGCCGGCATCGGGCACCGCACCTCGCCGTGCCTGCAGCCAGCATTGAAGTTTTCCGATGAGCACAAAAAACACCGGCACGAAAGCCACCGCCAGCACTGTCGAAGCGAGCATCCCCGAAAACACCGTGACGCCGATCGACTTGCGCGCCGACGCACCGGCGCCGCTGGCGGCGATCAAGGGCACCACGCCGAGGATGAAGGCAAACGAGGTCATCAAGATGGGGCGGAACCTGCGCCGCGTGCCCTCGAGCGCCGCGTTTTCCAGGCTCATGCCGCCCGATCGGAACAGCTCATTGGCCACCTCGACGATGAGGATGGCGTTCTTGGCCGACATCGCAATCAGCAGCACCAGACCGATTTGCACATAGATGTTGTTGGGCAGACCCACCGCGAGCAGCAAAGCCACCGTGCCGACCAGCGACAAGGGCACGGCCAGCAACACAGGCACCGGCGTCAGCCACGACTCGTACTGCCCAGCCAGCACCAGATAGACGAGCAGCAGTGCCAGCGCGAACACCAGACCCACCGCGCCACCGACCAGCTTTTCCTGATACGACATGCCGGCCCACTCGTAACCCACCCCAGGCGGCAGCAGCCGCCCAGCCAGCTCTTCAAGCAAAGCCAAGGCTTCGCCTGAGCTGTGGCCGTTGGCCGCAGCGCCGTTGATCACGGCCGTGGGCATCAGGTTGAATTGCTGGGCAACCGCCGGCCCGGTGACCGAGGTGAAGTCCATGAAGGCGCTCAGCGGGACCATCGCGCCCGAACTGCTGCGCACCGTCAAGCGACCCACGGCGTCCAGATCGCGCCGGAACTTGTCATCGGCTTGCAGGTAGACCGCAAAGTTCTGCCCGAACTTGGGGAACTGGTTGACGTAAGACGCGCCGAGATAGCTTTCGATCGCGCTGTAGGCCGCACCCACGGACACCCCGAGCGTCTCGGCGCGCGCCGCGTTGAGCGACAGGCGCACCTGAGGCACGGACACCCGCAACGAGGTGAACGCCAGCATGATGCGCTCGTCGGCACTCGCCGCATCAACCACGGCCTGGGTGGCCCGCTCGAGCTTGCGGTAGTCGTTGCTGCCATCGGTCAGCTGCACCTGCATCTGGAACCCGCCGGACAAGCCCAGCCCGGGAATCGGCGGCGGCACCAGCACCTTGGCGCTGACGCCGGGGATCTCGTTCATCGCCTTGCTGAGGTTTTCGTACAGGCTCAGCAAGTCCTGACCGGGTCCGCGTTTGGACCAATCCACCAGCGTCAGGTAGACCAGCCCCGCGCTGGACACGCTGGCGTTGGCGTCCAGCGGTGAAACACCGCCGATGGTGAGCGCGTGCTCGACGCCGGGCACCGCGCGGCTCTTGTCAGCGATCTCGCGCAACACCTCATCGGTGCGCTGCAAAGATGCGGCGTCGGGCAACTGCACCGCGATCAGCATGTAGCCCTGATCCTCGGTCGGGATAAAGCCCGTGGGCACCCGCATGAAGCCGAAGATCGCAGCGCCGATCAAGACAAACGCGACGAAGGCGCTGAGCCAGCAGTGCCGGATCATGCGCGCGGCCAGGCGAATGTAGGCATCCTCGAAGCGACCGAGAAGGCGGTTGAACACGCGTGAGAACCAGCCTGGCTTGTGATGGGGATCGGGCGCGCGCAGATACCGGGCCGACTGCGTGGGCTTCAAGGTGATCGCGTTGATGCCCGAGAGGATGGCGGTGGCGGCGATGACCAGTGCGAACTGTCGGTACATCTGCCCCGTGATGCCGGGAATGAACGCCGCCGGCAGGAACACCGAAGCCAGCACCAGCGTGATGCCGATGATCGGGCCGATCAGCTCGCGCATGGCCTCGATCGCGGCCTCTTTGCCCGTCTTGCCGCGCTCGAGGTGCTGGGCCACGCCTTCGACCACGACGATCGCATCGTCGACCACGATGCCGATGCACAGCACCAAGGCGAACAGCGTGAGCAGGTTGATGGAAAAGCCCAGTGCGGCCATCGCCGCGAAGGCCCCGATGATGGTGATGGGCACGGTGGTGGCAGGCACGGCCATGGCTCGCCAGTTCTGCAGGAACACCAGAATCACCACCAGCACGAGCGCGCCAGCCTCGAACAGCGTGTGATAGACCTCATTGATGGACGCGGTGACAAATTTGGTGGTGTCGAGCGGAATCGTGTAGCCCACCCCTGGCGGGAAATCAGCGGCCAGGCGCTCCATCTCCTCGCGCACGGCGTTCGCCGTGTCGAGCGCGTTGGCGTCGGGCAGCTGGTAGATCGCGATACCCGCGGCCGGGCGGTTGTCGAGATGGAAGGTCTGGCTGTAGTTGGCACTGCCCAGCTCGATGCGCGCCACGTCACGCAGCCGAGTGGTGCTGCCGTCTGATGCGGTGGCCACGATCAGATCGCCGAAGTCTTCGGGGTTGGTCAGCGAGCCGTCGACATTGATCGTGAGTTGCTGCTGCTGACCGGCGGGTGCCGGCGGCATGCCGGTCTGCCCCGCGGTGACCGTCTGGTTCTGCTGGCTGATGACGTTGGAGATATCAGACGGGTTCAAGCCGCGCTGGCTCATCTGCGCGGCGTCGAGCCACACGCGCATGGCGTACTGGCCGATGCCGAACACGGTGACATCGGACACGCCGGGCAGTCGCGCCAGACGGTCGTGCAGGTGCAAGGTGGTGTAGTTGCTCAGGAACAGCCCGTCGAACTTCGGGTTGGTCGACGTCAGCGTCACGATCTGCAAGATGGCGGTCGACTTCTTCTTGGTCACCACGCCTTGCTGCTGCACCGACGACGGCAGCTTGGGCGTGGCGATCGCCACCCTGTTTTGCACCGCCACTTGCGCCTGATCGGTGTTGGTTCCCACCGCAAAGGTCACGGTCAGCGAATAGCGACCGTCATTGGACGAGTTGGATTGCATGTAGATCATGCCCTCCACGCCATTGACCTGCTGCTCGATCGTGCGCGCCACCTGCTGCTGCACCGTGAGCGCATTGGCCCCCGGGTAGCTGGTGGTGACCTGGATGGTCGGTGGCGTGAGCTGCGGGTACTGAGCGACCGGCAGGTTGACCAGCGACACCGCACCCAAAAGCAGCATCAGCAGCGCCAGCACGTTGGCGAGGATGGGCCGATCGATGAAGAAGCGGGCGATCATCGACGCGCTCCGGCTCCCTGCGGGAACCCTGCCCGATTCATCCGGGTTGACCTGGGTCGACGACCTCAACGGCTTGGCCATCGGTCAGCCGGTTGGCGCCCTTGTCGACCACCCGCTCGCCGGCAGCCAGACCGCTGGTCACTTCCTTTTGCTCGCCGGGCAGCAACACGGTGGTGACGTTCTTGCGGTGCGCACGCCCGTCGGTGCCGACCACAAAGACGTACTCGCCTTGCTGGTCGGACAGGACCAGCTCACGCGGCAGCGACAGCGCATCACGCTCGGCGCCCTTTTCGATGGTCAGCTTCGAATAGAAGCCAGGGACCAGATGCAGATCGCGGTTGTCGAATCGGCCGCGAACCTGCACCGTGCCGCTGGTCTGATTCACCTGGTGGTCGATGAAATCGAGCACGCCTGGCTCGCCGTCGCCGCTTTCGCCTTGCAGCCGCGCGAACACCTTCGCAAAGGAACCATCGGCACCTGGCGTGGGAGCGCCACCGCGACGCATGCGAATCGCCTCGCGCTCACCGATCGAGGCGTAAACATAGGCCGGCGAAACTTTCATCAGCGTGGCCAGCAAGGTGCCGCCCTGGGTGGCACCCACGTAGTTGCCGGCATCGACCTGGGTGCGGCTGATGACGCCGTCGAACGGCGCCCTGACTTCGGTGTAGTCGAGGTTGATCTGGGCCAGTTGCACGCTGGCCACCGCCTGCTTCAGGTTGGCCAGCGAGGTCTCGACATTGGCCTGCGAATTGGCGTTTTCCGCCAGCAGCTCGGTCTGGCGCTTGTAGTCGGCCTGGCACTTGTCGAGGTTGGCCTGGCTGCTCAGCAGATTCGCCTTGTACTGGCCTTGATCAATGAGAAACAGCAGCTGGCCGGCCTTGACGCGCTCGCCTTCACGAAAGCCGATCTTTTGCAGCGTGCCGGCGACCACGGCCACCAGGTTCACCGTCTTCGATGCCGACACCGAGCCATCCAGTTCGACCACGTCGCGGATGCGTTTGCTCGCCAGCGTTTGCACCGTCACCGGCATCACCGCCGGGGGCCCTTGCATGACGGGGCCCGGCTTGCCGCAGCCGGCCAAAGAAACAAGCACGGCCACAGCCATGAACGCTGCGGCGAGGGGTCTGAGGTTTGCAGATGTCATTGCGGTACTCCCTGGCTGTCGGGGCGCGGGATGACAGGCTCCCAGCCCCCTCCGATCGCAACGAACAGGTTGATGTAGGCCTGAAGCACCCCGCCCTGAGCCTGAACCAGCGCGTCGGAGGTGTTGGCGCGGGTCTGCTCGGCAGAGCTGACGGTGGTGTAGTCGACCTGGCCGGCGCGGTACTGGTCCATCGCCAGCCGGGTGGCGCGCTGTGCTGCGGCATCGGCCAAGGTGAGGTGCTCGACCTGACCCTTTTGACCGACCACCGACGACAGGCCGTCTTCGACACCCTGCTGCGCGGACAGCACCAGGTTCTGATAATTCAATACCGCCTGGCGAAACAGGCTGTCTTGAATCTGCACCTGGCTTTTGAGCACACCCCGATCGAAGATCGGCAGGCTCAGCCCTGCGCCGTACTGCAGCGAGCGGCTGTCCCAGTTGAACATGTTGCCGGTGGTGGTGTAGCCCAGCGAGCCGGTGAGCGTGAAGGTGGGATACAGAGCAGCCTCGGCCACGCCAATACGCTGCGACTGCGATACCGCGGTGTACTCGGCCTGCAGCAGGTCCGGGCGGCGCCTGAGCAAATCGCGTGGCGCACCGATGGGCAGGGCCGCCGGCACCGAGGGCAAACCGGTCAACGCAGGCTTGTTGCGTGCGAAGTAATCCGGCGTTTCGCCCACCAGCACGCTCAGCGCATGCTGGTACTGCTCGAGCGACTGACGCAAGGCCGGCAGCTGAGAGAGGGTCTGTTCGTACTGCGACTGTGCCTGCTGGTAGTCCAGTTCCGACGTGGCGCCCAGCCGCCACTTGACCTCGGCGATGCGCTTGTTTTCCTTTTGCTGCGCCAGATTCTTCTCGGCAACCTCGATGCGCCGCTCCATCATCCGCACGTTGCAGTAGGCGCTGGCCACGCTGGCCTCCAGAGAAATGCGCGCTGCAGCAAAACCGGCCTTGCTGCTTTGCAAGGCGGCCAAGTCGCTGGCCGTCGTGCGACGCAAGCGGCCCCAGAAGTCGAGCTCCCATGACGCCTGACCTGCGAGCTGTTTGGTGGTGATGGTGCTGGTGGCGCCTTGGTTGGGGCCTTCGTAGTAGCTTTCCTTGTTGCGGTTGCTGCCCGAACTCAGCGTGACCGATGGCAGTTGATTGCCCTGGTCGGCTCGCAGCTGGCTTTGCGCCTGGGTGACGGTTTCGAGCGTGCTGCGCAAGGTGGGGCTGTTGAGCCTGGCCTGCGCGATGAGTTCGACCAGCACCGGATCCCCAAAGCGGGACCAGAACACATCAGAGCTCACGTCCTCGGCGGGTGTGGGCACCACGCTGAGCGCCTGGATCCAGTCGGACTGCACCTGGCTCGGGGGCTGGACGAAATCAGGGCCGACCATGGCACAGCCGCCAACACAGGCCGCAAGCAACAGCACGCCAATGCGAACCATCGGCCTGACTGCCAAGCCCGAAGAGTGAGACCCGTTCAAAAACCCCACCCCTAGCGGTCGGTGGTGTCGGTGAAGCGGCCGTAGCTTTGCAGTCGCTCATAGCGACGATTGAGCAACTCCTTGGTGCTCAGATCGCTGACCTGGCGCAGTGCGTCGCTGAGCGCGCGCTTGAGTTGCGCGGCCATCTGCTTGATGTCGCGGTGCCCGCCGCCAACCGGTTCATTGACGATCTTGTCGACCAGCCCCAAAGCCTTGAGCCGCAGCGCGGTGATGCCAAGAGCTTCAGCGGCATCCGATGCGCGCTCGGAGGTTTTCCACAGAATCGACGCACAACCCTCGGGAGAAATCACCGAATAGATCGAGTACTGAAGCATCAGCAACTGGTCGCCCACGCTGATGGCCAGGGCGCCGCCCGAGCCGCCCTCTCCGATGATGGTGACGATGATGGGCACTTCGAGTTGGGCCATCTCGAAGATGTTGCGACCGATGGCTTCGGACTGGCCGCGCTCTTCGGCACCGATGCCGGGATAAGCACCGGGCGTGTCAACGAAGGTGAAGATCGGCAGGTCGAATTTTTCGGCCAGCTTCATCAGCCGCAGCGCCTTGCGGTAGCCCTCAGGACGCGACATGCCGAAGTTGCGCTGCCCACGTTCGCGGGTGTCGCGGCCTTTCTGGTGACCCAGCACCATGCAGGCCTGGCCGTTGAAGCGGGCCAGCCCGCCCACGATGGACTGGTCGTCGGCGAAATGCCGATCGCCGTGCAGCTCCTGGAATTCGGTGAATATCTCGTTGACGTAATCCAGCGTGTAGGGCCGCTGCGGATGGCGCGCAATCTGCGTGACCTGCCAGGGCGTCAGGCTCGAATAGATGTCCTTGGTGAGCTGAAGGCTCTTCTTGCTGAGCCGCTCGATTTCGTCGGAGATGTCGACGGCGGACTCGTTTTGCACGTACCGCAACTCTTCGATCTTCGTCTCGAGCTCGGCCACGGATTGCTCAAAATCGAGAAAGTGTTTTTTGCTCATGTGTGTGTCACGCGTCCTTGGGTGCGGCCGTGCAGCCACCTCGTGGAACTGTCTTCAATAGTCTACGGGCACGGGATCGAGGCTGCGCCAGATGAACCAGGTCGCCACGGTTCGATACGGCGACCACGCATCTGCCACCTCGCGTGCTTCTGCACGAGACACCGGCTCACCGCTGAAGTAGTTGACGCTGATGCCTTTGATGAGGCCCACGTCGTCCAGCGGCAGCACATCGGGGCGCATCAGGTGAAAGATCAGGAACATCTCAGCGGTCCAGCGGCCGATGCCACGAATCTCGACCAGTTGCTGGATGACGGACTCATCGTCCATGGCTGACCAATCGGCTTCGCGCACACCGCCTGCGGCAAAGTGACGCGCCAGCTCCTGGAGGTACTCGACCTTGCGCACGGACAAGCCCGCCGAACGCATGTCGCTGGTGGACAGCCGCATCAGCCCTTCGGGACTCAGCGGCTTCGAGCCCTCAGGCATCAACAGCATGAATCGGTCCCAGACCATCTGCGCAGCCTTGACCGAAATCTGCTGCCCGATGATGGAACGCGCCAGCGTGGTGAAAGCATCCCCTCGACATTGCAGTCGACTGGGGCCGCAACTCGGAATGAGCTTGCGCATCACCCGATCGCGCTTGGCCAGATGGCCGCAGGCCTGGTCCCAGAAATCGGGCGCAGATGCGACCAGACCGGTCATGCCTTGACCCAGGTCGTGCCTTGAGCGGAGTCCTGAAGCAGGACCGACTGCGCGGCCAGTTCCTTGCGGATCTGGTCGGCGAGTGCGAAGTCGCGTGCCGCCTTGGCCGCGTTGCGCTGCGCGATGAGCTCTTCGATTCGTGATTCGTCCAGCCCGCTGCCTGACTGCAGATAAGCGCGCGCGGGCTGCTGCAGCAGTCCCAGCGTCGCACCCAGCGACTTGAGCAGGACAGCGGCTTGCGTGGAATGGGTGCGGTTGACCTCGCCGGCCAGCTCGAACAGCACGGCCACTGCCCCAGGCGTGTTGAAGTCCTCGTTCATTTCGCTTCGAAACTGGGCTGCCTGCGCTTGCGACCAGTCGATGTCCTGAGGCGCCTCGTCGGCCAACTCGACGCTGGCCAGCGCGGTGTAGATGCGCCGCAAGGACTGACGCGCATCGTCAAGGTTGGCATCGCTGAAATTGAACGGGCTGCGGTAGTGCGTGCGCAGCATGAAAAAGCGAACCGTTTCGCCGTCGTAGCGCTTGAGCACATCGCGGATGGTGAAAAAGTTGCCCAGCGACTTCGACATCTTCTCGTTGTCGACGTTGAGAAAACCGTTGTGCATCCAGGTGTTGACGAAGGGTCGCCCCGTTGCGCCTTCGGTCTGGGCGATCTCGTTTTCATGGTGCGGGAACTGAAGGTCGAGTCCGCCGCCATGAATGTCGAAATGTTCACCGAGCAAGGCGCAGCCCATGGCCGAGCACTCGATGTGCCAACCCGGCCGACCGCGGCCGAACTCGCTGTCCCACTTGGCGTCATCGGGCTCGCTGGGCTTGGCGGACTTCCACAGCACGAAGTCCAGCGGGTCTTCCTTGCCGTCATCCACCGCAACCCGCTCGCCTGCGCGCAGCTGATCGAGCGACTTGCCGGACAGCCGGCCATAAGCCGGGAACTTGCGCACCGCGTAGTTCACATCGCCATTGACCGCGCGATAGGCCAGCCCTTTGGACTCGAGCTTGGCAATCATGGCCAGCATCTCGCCAACATAGTCGGTGGCGCGCGGCTCGTGGGTCGGCGGCAAGATGCCCAGCGCGGCCACGTCCTCGTGCATCGCGAGAGTCATCTCTTCGGTGAGCTGCCGTATGGTGATGTTGCGCTCGACGGCACGCTTGATGATCTTGTCGTCGATGTCGGTGATGTTGCGCACATAGATCACCTCGTAACCCAACACGCGCAGCCAGCGACACACCACATCAAAGGCCATCATGAAGCGCGCGTGGCCCACATGGCAAAGGTCGTAGATCGTCATGCCGCACACATACATGCGCACCTTGCTTGAATCGATCGGGGTGAAGATTTCGACTTCGCGGGTCAGCGAATTGAAGATGCGCAGCGTCATGAACGGGGTCTGATGGGAGCCGCCCCGAAAGGACTGGCACACGATGTTCGAGGAGAAGACTGAGGGCGTTCGCGAGTCAGTCAGGCACCGGCTCAAAAGCCAGCAGCACCAATGACCGGACCGCGAGGCAGCGAATGTCGCACACCTACAATCCTGAGCAAATCCAGTATAGCGGCGGGTGCCTACAGACCATCAAGCCGGTAGCCAACACACCCACACGACGCACCCGCACGAAATTCTCCATGCCTGCTTGCCGCCTTGCCATCGCCGCGTTTTTGTTGACACTTCTCACGTGGGGCGCGGCCTTGCCGGCGCGGGCCAGCGAAGCATCAGACATCAATCAGATGTTCCGCGCGGGACAGCAAAAAGAGGCCCTCGCCCGGCTCGATGTGTTGCTGGCCAACCCCAAGGCCACGCCGGACCTGCGCTTTCTCAAGGGCCTGTTGCTGGTCGAGTTGCGTCGCACCAGCGAGGCGATGACCATCTTTCAGAATCTCACCGAAGAGTACCCTGAGCTCCCGGAGCCGTACAACAACCTGGCGGTGCTTTACGCCGCTTCGGGCGAGTTCGAGAAGGCTCGTGCTGCGCTTGAAGGCGCCATCCGCGCCAACCCCGGCATGGCGGTGGCCTATCAAAACCTCGGCGATGTCTATGCGCAGTTGGCGCGACAGTCCTATCAAAAGGCACTGAAGCTCGACCCGGGCAGCGCGGGCGTGCCAGCCCGGTTGTCGGTGCTGCGCGAGCTGACCGAATCGCTCAATCGCAAGCCTGCGCCCTGATCCGCGCGCGCTCAGTATCAAAACCTACGGAGTCACAGCCATGAGCATTCAATCCATCGCACGCATCGTCGCCATCACGATGGCCCTCACGGGTGCTTGCTCTGCGGGGTTCGCACAAAAGGTGGCCATGTCCACCAGCATGGGCGACATCGTGATCGAGCTCGATGCCGCCAAGGCACCCAAGACGGTGGAGAACTTCGTCCAGTACGTCAATGCGGGCCAGTACAACGGGACCGTATTTCACCGCGTCATCGAAAACTTCATGATCCAAGGCGGCGGCTTCACGCCAGACATGAAAGAAAAGGCCACCCGCGCGCCCATCGGTCTGGAAAGCAAGAACGGGCTGAACAATGTGCGCGGCTCGGTGGCCATGGCCCGCACCATGGATCCCAATTCGGCCACGGGCCAGTTCTTCATCAACGTGAAGGACAACAGTTTCCTCAACGCAGCCAACGCGCCTGATGGCAATGGCTACACGGTGTTTGGCAAGGTGGTCTCTGGCATGGATGTGGTCGACAAGATCCGCACGGTCAAGACCGGAAACAAAGGCAACTTCCAGGACGTGCCCGTGGACCCGGTGGTGATCACCAAGGCCGTCGTCATCAAGCCCTGAAGCCGAGCGCTTCGTCACCCACACCCTTCTTTCATCACCCATCCCACAAGATTCATCATGAGCAAAAACGTTGAACTGCACACCTCCCTCGGTCTGGTCCTGATCGAACTTGACGACGTCAAGGCGCCGTTGAGCACCGCCAACTTTCTGTCTTACGTGGCAAGTGGCCATTACGACGGCACCGTGTTTCACCGCGTCATCAAGGGATTCATGATCCAGGGCGGCGGATTTGAAGTCGGCATGAAGCAAAAGCCAACCCAAGAGCCCATCGCGAACGAGGCCGGCAACGGCTTGAAGAACCAGCGCTACACCCTGGCCATGGCCCGCACCTCGGATCCACATTCAGCCACGGCGCAGTTTTTCATCAACGCCAACGACAACGAGTTCCTGAACTTCAAGGGCGAGACGCAAAGCGGTTGGGGCTACGCCGTGTTTGGCAAGGTCATTGGTGGCACCGAGGTGGTCGATGCGATCGAAGGCGTGAAGACCGGCCGCAAAGGTTTCCATGACGACGTTCCCAACGACGACGTCGTGATCATCAAGGCCGTGGCGGTTTGAGGTGATGGCAGCCGAGAGCCTGACCGCCCTGCCCACCTTTTGGGAGGTCGAGGCATCCGCCGAGTGGACGACGATTGAATTCATCAGCGATCTGCATCTGGATGAAGGAACGCCCAAGACATTCGAGGCGCTTGAGCGCTACCTGAATAACACCCAGGCAGATGCGGTCTACATCCTGGGTGATCTCTTTGAAGTCTGGGTGGGAGACGATTCGCGACACGAAGGTTTCGAGGCTCGCTGCGTCGACTTGCTGAGCGAGGCCGCCTCGCGATTCAAGATGGGCTTCATGGCGGGCAACCGCGATTTTCTGGTCGGCGTTGAGATGCTGAAGTCCTGTGGCCTGATGGTGCTGTCGGATCCGACCGTGATGATCGCCTTTGATCAGCGGGTGATGCTGACCCATGGAGATGCGCTTTGCATCTCCGATGTCGACTATCAAAGGTTTCGCGCGCAGGTGCGCAATCCCGCCTGGCGTGAGAACTTTCTGGCCCGACCGCTGGACGAGCGCCGCAAGGCGGCTCGCCACATCCGTGAAGAAAGCGAGCGCCGAAAGCGCGA
>CAMCNE010000063.1 GCA_945875935.1 Bordetella parapertussis | reverse complement strand
GCGGCAGCGTGTGTGCACCTTGCTCGACCCTGCGCGAGATCCACTGGGCAAGGGCTTTCACATCATTCAGGGAATGATCGCCATCGGCTCGGGCGGTGTGTTCGGCAAGGGCTTCATGATGGGCACGCAAACCCACCTCGAGTTCATTCCCGAGCGCACCACCGATTTCATCTTCGCGGCGTTTTCCGAGGAATTCGGCTTGATCGGCTGCATCGGCTTGCTGCTGGGATTTACCTTCTTGATCCTGCGCGGTCTGGTGATTTCCGCCGAAGCGCCCAATGTGTTCACCCGCTTGCTGGCCGGTGCGATCACCATGAGCTTTTTCACCTATGCCTTTGTCAACATGGGCATGGTCAGCGGCATCTTGCCGGTGGTGGGCGTGCCGCTGCCTTTCATCAGCTATGGCGGCACCGCCATGGTCACGTTGGGGCTGGGACTGGGCATGCTGATGTCGATTTCCAGAAGCCGCCGGCTGGTTCAGAGCTGACGCCTCAGGGGCTGGGTGGTGGCAGCGCGGCAAAGCGCAGCGTGAAGCGCACGCCGGGGCCGAACGGCGTGCCGCCGGTACGGTTCAAACCGTCTCGGCGGCGCAGGTTGGCGTCCTCAAGCAGCAACTCGGCCTGATGCTGGGTGGCGATCTCGCGCACGATGGCCAGGCCCAGGCCGGAGCCATCCACCGGTGTGCCAAGCACTCGGTAGAACGGGCGGAACACCTTCTCGCGCTCGGCCTCGGGGATGCCGGGTCCCGAGTCTTCGACCTGCAGCACCACGTGCCTGGCGGCCGCAGCCTCCACGCGCACCGTCACCGTCCCGCCTGAAGGTGTGCAAGACAGGGCGTTGTCGATCAGGTTGCGCAGCAGCTCGCCCAGCAGCAACCGGTGGCCCTTGATTTGCAGCGACAGATCGCCGGGCGAAGCGCCCTCGTAGCCGAAGTCGATGTGCTTTTCGAGCGCACGGGGCACGAAGTCCTGCATGACTTCCACGGCCAGCTCCGCCACGTCGAGTGGCGCCAGCACCAGTGAGCTGTCCTTCTGGTCGGCGCGTGCCATGGACAGCAACTGGTTGACCATGTGCGCGGCGCGCTGGCTCGACAGCACGATGTTGCGCAACGAGCGGGTGACCGCTTGAGGGTCGCCACGGTCGCCGGCCATCTCGCGCTGTGCCAGTTCGGCTTGCATGCGCAGGCCAGCCAGTGGCGTCTTCAACTGATGCGCGGCATCGGCCAAGAAGTGTTTTTGCGTGGCGACCGACTGCTCCAGCCGCGTCAGCAAGTCGTTGATTTCGCGCACCAGGGACGAGACCTCCTCGGGCACGTCGTGCTCGTCGATCGGGCTGAGGTCATTGGTGTCGCGCAGCCGGATGCGCTGCTGCAGCTCGTTGAGCGGGCCGAAGCTGCGTGCGAGCGCCAGCCACAGCAGCAGCACCCCGAGCGGCAGGAACACCAGTTGGGGCAGCACCATCCCCTGCAATATCTCGGTGGCCAGTACCGACCGCACGCCCAGCGGCTCGGCCACCTCGATCAGCGGTCCGCTGTTGCCCGGCACATCCGCCCACACATAGGCCACGCGCACACTCACGTCGCCCATCATGTCGTCGCGAAAGCGCACCTCGCCGGCAGGTGCCCGCTCTGATCCGATCGGCGGCGATTGCAGCGCCAGCTCCCCGCTCAGGTGCTCGCCCTGCGCCCCCAGGATCCGGTAGGAAAGGTTGCTGGACGCGCGCAGGCCCTCGAGTGACGCGGCCGGCAGCTCGAACTGCGAGGTCTGTTCACCTTGACGCCGTTGCTGTGCCACCTGTCTGGCCAGTGCTGTGGACAGGTCTGCCAGGGCGCGATCGTGATGGGCATCGGCGATGCCCTGCGCGGCCAGCCAGGTGACACCGACGTTCATCAGCCACAGCAGCAGCAGCGGTCCGACGATCCATTCGAGGACCGTCACGAGGAGCGAACGCTGAGGTTTGTGCTTGGTCATGGGTGGCTTCAGCGTCGGGTTGCCGGTGCCGGCCTGGCGAGTCCGGGTGAGGTCGGTCGTCGAGCGGTCGCTCAGGCGGAGATTCTTTCCAGACAGTACCCCAGGCCCCGCACCGTCGCGATGCGGATCGGACCCAACTCAATCTTCTTGCGCAGGCGATGGATGTACACCTCGATCGCGTTGTGGCTGACCTCTTCGCCCCAGCTGCACATGTGCTCGACCAACTGGTCCTTGCTCACGAGGCGGCCCGCCCGCTGCAGCAGCACCTCGAGCAGCCGGATCTCGCGCGCCGACAGGTCGATCATCTGGCCGTCGATGCTGGCCACGCGGCCACCCACGTCGAAGCTCAGCGGGCCGTGCTCGATGACGGTGGACGCGGTACCCAGGCCGCGCCGCGTCAGCGCCCGCACCCGAGCTTCGAGCTCCTGCAGCGAAAACGGCTTGGCCATGTAGTCGTCTGCGCCCAGGTCCAGACCCTTGACGCGCTGCTCGATGCTGTCAGCGGCCGTGAGGATCAGCACCGGCACGCTCGAACCCCGAGCGCGCAGCTTGCGCAGCACCTCCAGGCCGTGCAGCTTGGGCAAGCCCAGGTCGAGGATCACCACGTCGAACTCGTGCATCGACAGTGCCGCATCGGCCTCGCTGCCGCTGCCCACCTGATCGACCGTGTAGCCAACATTGCGCAGCGACCGCACCAGACCATCGGCCAGCATCTGGTCATCCTCGGCGATCAAGACTCGCATTGGCGCGCACCCTTGGAAAAACCCGCAAAGCGCCCCACGGCGCTTGCGCAAAGTTTAGGGTTCAAGCGAACAAAAACACCGCCACCGCAGCATCGCGACAAACCCGCAAGAAGGCCCAAGAAAAGACTGTACAAACATCCAGTATTTGCAATAATCACTTCCAAATTCCGGAGAAAGCCCATGGACGCACCTGTCAAAGCCCTGAACACCGAAAAAGCCAAAGCCCTGCAAGCCGCCCTGGCGCAAATCGAAAAGCAGTTCGGCAAGGGCACCATCATGCGACTCGGTGAGGGCGAGGTCATCGACGACATCGAAGTCGTGTCCACTGGCTCGCTGGGCCTGGACATCGCCTTGGGCGTGGGCGGCCTGCCGCGCGGTCGGGTGGTTGAAATCTACGGCCCTGAATCCAGCGGCAAGACCACGCTCACGCTGCAGGTCATCGCCGAGATGCAAAAGCTCGGCGGCACCTGCGCCTTCATCGACGCTGAACACGCGCTCGACACCGCCTATGCGCAAAAGCTTGGCGTCAACCTGCAGGAGCTGCTCATCAGCCAGCCCGACACCGGCGAGCAGGCGCTCGAGATCGTCGACGCGCTGGTGCGTTCGGGCTCTGTGGATCTGGTGGTCATCGACTCGGTCGCCGCGCTCACGCCCAAGGCCGAGATCGAAGGCGAAATGGGCGACTCATTGCCCGGCTTGCAAGCCCGCTTGATGAGCCAGGCCCTGCGCAAGCTCACCGGCACCATCAAGAAGACCAACACCATGGTCATCTTCATCAACCAGATTCGCATGAAGATCGGCGTGATGTTCGGCAGCCCCGAGACCACCACCGGCGGCAACGCGCTCAAGTTCTACGCCTCGGTTCGGCTCGACATCCGCCGCGTGGGCAGCATCAAGAAGGGCGAAGAGGTCATCGGCAACGAGACCAAGGTCAAGGTCGTCAAGAACAAGGTGTCGCCGCCGTTCAAGACTGCCGAGTTCGACATCCTCTACGGCGAAGGCATCAGCCGCGAAGGCGAGATCATCGACATGGGTGTCGAGGCCAAGGTGCTTGAAAAGAGCGGCTCGTGGTACGCCTACAAGGGCGAGAAGATCGGTCAGGGCAAGGACAACGCGCGCGAGTTCCTGCGCGAAAACCCCGCCCTCTCGTTTGAGATCGAAAACCTCGTTCGCGAGGCCGTGGGCATCCGCGGGCTGCCCTCGCCCGAGGGCGAGGTGGTCAAGCCAGCCAAGGCACGACCCGCCGCTGCCGCTGCCGAGTGAGCGACCGAGCCGACCCCTCCAGGTAGGCATCGCTCCACATGCGACCGCGCCTGTCGCTCAAGGGTCGGGCGCTGCAATGGCTGGCGCAACGAGAGCACAGTCGGCTCGAATTGCGTCGCAAGCTGATGCGGCAAGCCAAGGCCGACGCGCTCGCGCGGTTGGCGGCCCAGTCGGCGCGAGTCGGCGATGACCCTGACAGCGCCCACCAGCCCGAGCCTGACGCCAGCGCGGCTGGACCGGCCGCCGCCGCTATCGCAGACGAGGTCGATGCATTGCTCGACTGGTTGCAGTCGCACCGCTACCTCAGCGAAGAACGCTTCGTCGAAAGCCGCGTGCACGCCAGACAGTCTCGCTTTGGCAACCTGCGCATCCGCCAAGAGCTGTCGCAGCACGCACTCGAGCTCACCGCAGACCTGTCGGCCGGCCTGGTGCAAAGTGAACATGAGCGCGCCCGCGCGGTGCGTCAACGCAAATTCGGGGACGCGGCGGCGTCACTTTCCGACAGAGCGCGACAGGCCCGATTTCTCGCCGGGCGCGGCTTTTCTGCCGAAGTGATCTGGCAGGTTCTGCGCGAGCTCGGCGATGGCCGGCAGTGCGATGACGATCAGGACGGTTGACCATTCGCGTGCCAACGCCATACCGTTTCGCCGCCACCAGCGGCGGCCCCATGTCATCTGCCAGTCAGCTTCGACAAGGGTCAGAGTGCTACATTCAACAGGCTTTTTCCGAGCCACTGGCGCGATGCCAGCGGACTTTCACAGTCCGATTTCGGGATGCACGGACCGCCAACCCAGACGCTGTACCGGCGCCTCCGTGGCCCAGCCCCTTCGAAAACTTCTCCAGCCAGAAAGCCCCGCATGAAGATTCACGAATACCAAGGCAAAGAGCTGCTCGCCCGCTATGGCATCCCTGTTCCACGGGGCTACGCGGCGTTCAGCGTCCATGAAGCGTCGGAAGCCGCCGAAAAGCTGGGCGGTCCGGTGTGGGTGGTGAAGGCGCAGATTCACGCGGGTGGCCGCGGCAAGGGCGGTGGCGTGAAGCTCGCCCGTTCGCTCGATGACGTCAAGAAGCTCGCTGGCGAAATCCTCGGCATGCAGCTCAAGACGCACCAGACTGGCCCCGAAGGTCAAAAAGTGCGTCGCCTGCTGGTTGAAGAAGGCGCCGACATCAAGCACGAGTACTACGTCGCAGCCGTCACCGATCGTGGCAGCCAAAAAGTCGCTCTGATGGCCTCGAGCGAAGGCGGCATGGACATCGAGCAGGTGGCCCACGACACGCCCGAAAAAATCATCAAGGTGTTCGTCGATCCGCTGATCGGACTCACCGATGCACAAGGCGCCGAGCTCGCCAACGGCATCGGCATCCCGGCAGCCAGCCAGCCGCAGGCCATCGACATCTTCAGGAAGCTCTACACCTGCTACATGGAGACCGACTCCAGCCTGGCCGAGATCAACCCGCTGATCCTCGAGGGCTCCGGCAACATCAAGGCGCTGGACGCGAAGTTCAACTTCGACACCAACGCGCTGTACCGCCACCCCGAAATCGTGGCCTACCGCGACCTTGACGAAGAAGACCCCGCTGAAATCGAAGCCAGCAAATTCGATCTGGCCTACATCCAGCTCGACGGCAACATCGGCTGCCTGGTCAACGGTGCCGGTCTGGCCATGGCAACCATGGACACCATCAAGCTGTTCGGCGCAGAGCCGGCCAACTTCCTTGACGTGGGTGGTGGCGCCACCGCCGAGAAGGTGACCGAGGCCTTCAAGATCATGCTGGGCAACCCCAAGGTCAAGGCCATTTTGGTCAACATCTTTGGCGGCATCATGCGCTGCGACACCATCGCCGAAGGCGTGATCGCCGCGTGCAAGGCGGTCAACCTCAATGTGCCGCTGGTCGTGCGCATGAAGGGTACCAACGAAGACATCGGCAAGAAGATGCTCGCCGACAGCGGCCTGCCCATCATCAGCGCCGACTCGATGGCCGACGCAGCCAAGGCCGTGATGGCCGCGCTGCAAAAGTAAGCGCCCTGCGACTAAGGACACACACCATGAGCATCCTGATCAACAAAGACACCAAGGTCATCACGCAAGGCATCACCGGCAAGACGGGCCAGTTCCACACCCGCATGTGCCGTGACTACGCCAACGGCAAGAACTGCTTCGTCGCCGGCGTCAACCCCAAGAAAGCCGGCGAAGACTTCGAAGGCATTCCCATCTACGCCGGCGTGCGCGAAGCTGCCAGCGCGACGGGTGCGACCGTCAGCGTCATCTACGTGCCGCCACCCGGTGCCGCTGCCGCCATCTGGGAAGCCGTCGAGGCCGACCTCGATCTGGCGATTTGCATCACCGAAGGCATCCCCGTGCGCGACATGCTTGAGTTGCGCAACAAGATGCACAAGAAGGAAGCCGCCGGCGGCAAGAAGACGCTGCTGCTCGGCCCCAACTGCCCGGGTCTGATCACGCCTGAAGAAATCAAGATCGGCATCATGCCGGGCCATATCCACCGCAAGGGCCGCATCGGCGTGGTCAGCCGCTCAGGCACGCTGACCTATGAAGCGGTGGCGCAGCTCACCGAAATCGGTCTGGGCCAGTCGAGCGCGGTCGGCATTGGCGGCGACCCGATCAACGGTCTCAAGCACATCGACATCATGCGGCTGTTCAACGACGACCCCGACACCGACGCCGTGATCATGATTGGCGAGATCGGTGGCCCCGATGAGGCCGAGGCCGCGCGCTGGTGCCAGAAAAACATGAAAAAACCCATCGTCGGCTTCATCGCTGGCGTGACCGCACCGGCAGGCAAGCGCATGGGCCATGCCGGCGCGCTGATCTCGGGCGGTGCCGACACTGCTGATGCCAAGCTCGCCGTGATGGAAGAGTGCGGCTTCACGGTCACGCGCAATCCTTCCGAGATGGCCAAGCTGCTCAAGAAACTGCTTTGATGCCAGACCGGGGCCGGGCGCCGGCGAGCCTTGCGCCGCCGCCCGGCGCCCCGACAGCCGCCGCTTGCCTGGGCGGGACGTTGCTCAACGCCGGCTTTCTCGCCGACCCGTACCCCACGTATCGCCGCTTGCGCGAGCGCGCTCCTGTCGTTTGGAGCGACGAGTTCTTCGGCGGCGCCTGGCTGGTCTCGCGCCATGCCGATGTCGACATGGTGCTGCGCGATGCGCGCTTCTCGGCGCAGCGCACCGGCGGTTGGGTGATGCGCGGCCACGAGCCACGCACCGAGCTTCGCGGCTTTCAGCGCTTGTTTGCACGGGCGATGATTTTTCTGGACGCGCCCGACCACCTGCGCATTCGCCAGGTGCTGTCCACCGCGTTTCGCGCATCCGACCTGCAGCGGCTGGCCCCGCGGCTTGATCAAGCCATTGCCGATCGGCTCGACGCGCTTGATGCCCACGCCGGCTTTGACTTCGTGAGTTCGGTCGCGCGACCGCTGCCGGCGCAGGCCATCGCCATGCTCATGGGTGTCGAGTCGCACGCTGCAACCGGCGAATTCATGGCGGGCTCGGACGAACTTGCCGCCTTTCTGGGCGCCAGCGAACCCACGCGCGAGCAGGCTTTGCGTGCACAAGCCGCCTTGCTGGCTATGGCCGCGGCCTTTGATGCCGCCTTGCAGCGTCGCCGCCGCCAGGGCGATGACCCGGCGCGCGACGATGTCCTCGACCGGCTGCTGCGCGCAGAGACTGCCGGGCAGATTCGCGGCAGCGCCGAGCTGCTCGCGCAGTGCGTGATGCTGCTGTTTGCCGGCCACGAGACCACCCGCCACCTGCTGGCCAACGGGCTGCAGATCCTGCTGGGGCAGCCCGGTGCGTGGCAGTCGCTGCACAACGACCGCAGCTTGCTGAGCGCCGCCGTGCGCGAGCTGCTGCGCTTTGACAGCCCGGTGCAATACACAGGCCGCCGAGTGGCCGCGCCGCTGCGTCTGCACGGCCAGAACCTGCGTCGCGGCGATCTGGTGGTGGCACTCATTGGTGCTGCCAACCGCGATCCCGAGCAGCACGAGCGGCCCGACGAACTCGACTTCACCCGCCGCGCCGCGCCGTCCATGGCCTTTGGTCAGGGCCCCCATGTGTGCCTGGGCGCTGCGCTCACCCTCATGGAAGCGCAGGCGGTGTGGGGCCAGATGCTCGATCGCTGGCCCCGCCTGGAGCTCGCGCGCCCCGGGCAGTCCAGCCGCATGGGCAGCCCGCTGTACCGCGGCCCGCTCGAGTTGCCGGTGAGGCAGGCCCTTTCGAGCACAGGCCACCAGCCCGCCACCTACACTGCCACCCACATCAACTGAACTGCCACAGCTACGCCATGGACGCTTTCCTCACCCCCGAGTTCTGGATCGCCGTCGGCCAGATCATCATGATCGACATCCTGCTCGGTGGCGACAACGCCGTGGTGATTGCACTGGCGTGTCGCAAGCTGCCGCCGCCTCAGCGAGCCAAGGGGATCTTGTGGGGAACGGCCGGCGCGATCGTGCTGCGCGTGATCCTCATCTTCTTTGCGCTGCAGTTGCTGGCCATCCCTTTCCTCAAGCTCGTGGGTGCGCTTTTGCTGTTGTGGATCGGCATCAAGTTGCTGCTGCCCGAACATGACGACGCCCACAGCAACATCGAGGGCAGCGACCGGCTGTGGGGTGCTGTCAAGACGGTGATCGTGGCCGACTTGGTGATGAGCGTCGACAACGTGATCGCCATCGCAGGCGCGGCCGAAACCGCCGGCGGCGACCACACCATGCCGCTGGTCATCTTTGGTCTGGTGGTGAGCATTCCCATCATCGTGTGGGGCAGCCAGCTGGTCATCGGGCTGATGGACCGCTTCCCCGTGATCATCACGCTGGGCGCGATGCTGCTGGGCTGGATCGCGGGCACCATGGCGGTGTCTGATCCGGCACTGGTCAACCCCGACATCGTGCCGCAGGTGCCCAAGCTGGTCGTCACCGACATCATCAAGTACGGCGCTGGCATTGCAGGTGCGCTGTTCGTGCTTGCCATGGGCAAGTACCTGCAGGCGCGACGTGGCGCGTCGGGGTCGGCAGCCTGAATGCGGTAACCCGGTCGGCGCCCGGCGAGCGCAGCACGCTGGGCCGCTACCGCATCGAGCGTCAGCTCGGGCGCGGTGCCATGGGCGCCGTGTATCTCGGGATCGACCCCGACAGCGGTCAGCCTGTTGCCATCAAGACCATGGCGCTGGCCGCTGAGTTCACCGGCACCGACCTTGAAGACGTGCGCGAGCGCTTTTTTCGCGAGGCGCGCACCGCCGGCCGGCTGCACCACCCTGACATCGTGGCCATCCACGAGGCCGCCGAAGACGCCGGCATCGCCTACATCGCGATGGAATACCTGAGCGGCTGCGACCTTCAGCGCTACACCCAGGCCGCGCATCTGTTGCCCGTGGCCGATGTCGTGCACATCGGTCGCAGGGTGGCCCAAGCGCTGGCCCATGCACACAGCCAGGGCGTGATCCACCGTGATGTCAAACCCGCCAACGTGATGATCGATGCCGCCCAAGGCATGGTGAAGGTCACCGACTTCGGCATCGCCTGCATCACCGACGCCAGCAGCACGCGCACCGGAATGATGCTGGGCACGCTGTCGTACAGCTCGCCCGAGCAGCTGTCGGGTCGCCGAGTCGATGGCCGCGCCGATCTGTACTCGCTGGGCGTCACCTTGTTCCAGTTGCTCACCGGGCGGTTGCCGCACGAAGACCAGGCCATGGGCAAGCTTTTGTATGCCATCGTCAATGAGGCGGCGGTCGATGTGCGATCCCTGCGGCCCGAGCTGCCTGTACCGCTGGCGCGTCTGTTGGCCAAGGTGCTGTCCAAGCCACCCGAAGCGCGCCACGGCGATGGCCGCGAGCTGGCAGCCGAGCTGCGCGATGTGGCGGCTTCATTGGAGCGCCGCGACGTCGCATAGGGCGTGCGGTATGCCACGCCCGTCGACGCGGGTCACGCACATGGCGTCCTTTTAGCGCCGTCACCCGAAGCAGAACGAAGCACAATCTCCGGCATCGGCGGGCCGGACAGTCCCTGCCCGGCTCACCCGATCGAAATGTCCCACCCCCCATGACCCTAGAGTTCTTCAGCGCCACCGACCCCGGGCGCCTGCGTCGCAACAACGAGGACTCGGTGGCTGTCGACTTCGAGGCTTGCCTGGTCGTGCTGGCCGATGGCATGGGCGGCTACAACGCCGGTGAGGTCGCCAGCAACATCGCCACCTCGTTCATCCGCACCGAGCTCGGCCGCTGGTTGATCCAGGCCTCCACCCAGGCCAGCGATGCCGACGTGATGCGCGCGCTCGACATCTGCGTCCACAACGCCAACCGAACCATCTTCAACGCCGCGTGCAGCAATGCGCAGTACGCCGGCATGGGCACCACGCTGGTGGTGGGCGTGTTTCGTCAGGGACGTCTGCTGCTGGGCCACGTCGGAGATTCACGCGGCTACCGTTGGCGTGACGGTCAATTGACGCAGATCACGCGCGACCACTCGTTGCTGCAAGAACAGATCGATGCCGGGCTCATCACGCCGCAGCAGGCGGCCATGTCAGCCAACAAGAATCTGGTCACGCGTGCGCTGGGGGTCGACGACACCGTGCAACTCGAGGCCCATGCGCACGAACTGCACACGGGTGATTTGATCCTTCTGTGCTCAGACGGCTTGTGCGACATGCTCGATGACGAGCACATCGCCGAGCTGCTGCGCTCGGGCACCACGCTCGAATCGACCACCGCCGCGCTGATTGATGCTGCCAACAAGGCTGGCGGGAAAGATAATATCGCGGTGATTCTGGCGAGGGTTTCGGGCCACGTCGGCGCATCCCGCGCCTGGTGGCCCTTCAAACGCTGAGGCTCCATTCGGCGCTTTTGCCGGTTCCCCATGGCGGCTGATGGTCGCCCCTGACAGCACGACACACGAGGCCAAGCATGGGCAAACTGGTGATTTCAATGGATGGCGTGGTGATCAAGGAAGTACAGATCACCAAGGAAAAGACCACGCTCGGCCGCCGGCCCTACAACGACGTCGTGATCGACAACCTGGCGGTCAGCGGCGAGCATGCCGCGCTGCAGCTGGTGGGTTCCGATGTGTTCATCGAAGATCTCAACAGCACCAACGGCACCTACATCAACGGCAAGGCCGTCAAGAAGCAGATGCTGGTGCACAACGACACCGTCGAAGTCGGCAAGTACAAGATCAAGTACCACGCCGAACAGGGCAGCGACTACGAAGCCACCCAGATCCTGCGGCCCAACGCCGCTGCGAGTGCGCCTTCAGCGCCCAGCCCGAGCCGGCCGTCGGGCTTTGGCGGGCCCACCTCGCTGGACCCGCTGGTGCATTCGCCGGCATCGATCCGGGTGCTCAATGGCGCGGCAGCCGGACGCGAGGTCTCGCTGGTCAAGGTGGTCACCACCATCGGCAAGCCCGGTGTGCAGGTTGCATCGATCACCAAGCGCCCCGCGGGCTATGCGTTTGCCCACGTCGAAGGCGCGGCGCGCCCCACCGTCAACGGCAAGCCGCTGGTCACCGAGACGCTGCAGCTCCACGACGGCGACGTGATCGAGCTGGCCGGCACGCAAATGCAGTTCATCAACCGCTGAGCTGTCGTCACCGCCGGTCGGGCTGACAATTTTTGTCGGCCTGCTCGCCGGGCCCGACACTTTGCGGCATCTCTCGTGACCGATCGTGTCACTTGCGTGCCCGAAACACGCTGAATTCACCCTGAAAGCGCTGGCACGGCGTGTGCACCCTGAATGGAGGCGTAATCCCCCAACCATTCCAGAGGAAACATCCATGAATCGCTCTATCCAACAGGGTTTTACCCTTATCGAACTGATGATCGTCGTGGCGATCATCGGCATCCTGGCAGCTGTGGCGCTGCCGGCTTATTCCGACTACACCAAGAAAGCCAAGGTTTCTGAGGTCGTCCTGGCAGCCTCGGCATGCCGCACCTCGATCACCGAGATCGCCCAGTCTGCGGCCGCGTTGCCTGCAGCCAACGCCTGGGGCTGCGAGTCCACGGCTTCGACGTCCAAGTACGTCGCCTCAGTGGCGACCGATGCGAACGGCGGCATCATCGTGACGGCAACCGGTTTTGGTGATGCCACCGTCGACAACAGGACGCTGTCGTTGGTTCCAACGACAGCGGCTGGCGCGAGGATCGTTGCCGGTACGGCACCTGACCGCTGGGTCTGTGGCAACACCGCGGTCATCGGTGGCGGCACGGCCGTGACGACGATCGCTGTCAAGCTCCTGCCAGGTTCTTGCAAGGGCTGATGCGCGCTTGGTCGCGCGCTGGGTTGGGTGGTCCCCGGTCCAGGGGACTGCCCGGTCAAACCCGGGCTGGCGGGCAATCACGGCGTTTGCTGTCGTTGTCCGCAAATCGATTTTGGGCAAGCAGGACTTTCAACGAGAACCTGTCGCAGGCTACAGGCTTGACCCCTGAACCCTGAACCCTGAACCCTGAGAATCGAGCCCTGACCACTCGTTTATCAATTCTGGAGACCTTACTTATGAAACGCAGTATTCAGCAGGGTTTTACCCTCATCGAACTGATGATCGTCGTGGCGATCATCGGCATCCTGGCAGCTGTGGCGCTGCCGGCTTATTCCGACTACACCAAGAAGGCCAAGCTGTCCGAGATCATCCTGGCCGCCTCGGCATGCCGCACCTCGATCACCGAGATCGCCCAGTCTGCGAGCGCGCTGCCTGCAGCCAACGCATGGGGCTGCGAGTCCACGGCCGCGACGTCCAAGTACGTCAGGTCGGTGGCAACCGACGCCAACGGCGGCATCATCGTGACGGCAACCGGTTTTGGTGATGCCACCGTCGACAACAGGACGCTGTCGTTGGTTCCAACGACTGCGGCTGGCGCGCGGATCGTTGCCGGTACGGCACCTGACCGCTGGGTTTGTGGCAACACCGCAGTCATCGGTGGCGGCACGGCCGTGACGACGATCACACAGAAGTTTTTGCCGGGTTCTTGCAAGGGCACCTG
>CAMCNE010000062.1 GCA_945875935.1 Bordetella parapertussis | reverse complement strand
AACATCCGCTTGACATCGGCCATCTCGTCACCCTGCTCGCGGGCCGTGGTGAAACCGATCGTCGACTTGTTCATCGTCTCGGCACCGGCATTGGTGGTCATGACGATGATCACGTTGCGGAAGTCGGCCTTCCTGCCGTTGTTGTCGGTCAAGGTGCCGTGATCCATGACTTGCAACAGCACGTTGAAGACGTCGGGATGAGCTTTTTCGATCTCATCGAGCAGCAGCACGCAGTGCGGCTTCTTGGTGACCGCCTCGGTCAGCAGGCCGCCTTGATCGAAGCCAACATAACCCGGAGGCGCACCGATCAAACGGCTGACCGCATGGCGCTCCATGTACTCACTCATGTCGAAGCGAATCAACTCGATGCCCAGCACGTAGGCGAGTTGCTTGGCGACTTCGGTCTTGCCCACGCCCGTAGGCCCGGAAAACAGGAATGAGCCGATCGGCTTGTCGGGCTTGCCCAAACCCGATCGCGCCATCTTGATCGCTGAGGAAAGCGCCTCAATCGAAGGGTCCTGTCCGAACACCACGCTCTTGAGATCACGATCCAGACTCTTGAGCTTGGATCGGTCATCGTTGGACACACTGGCTGGCGGAATGCGGGCAATCTTCGCGACGATCTCTTCGACCTCATTGCGGGTGATGGTCTTTTTCTGCTTGCTCTTGGGCAGGATGCGCTGGGCAGCGCCGGCCTCGTCGATCACGTCGATCGCCTTGTCGGGCAGGTGACGGTCGTTGATGAATTTCGCCGACAGCTCTGCTGCTGCCTGCAACGCCCCCAGCGCGTACTTGACGCTGTGATGCTCTTCAAAACGAGACTTGAGGCCTTTGAGAATTTCCACCGTCTGTTCGACCGACGGCTCGGCCACATCGATCTTCTGGAAGCGGCGCGACAACGCGGCATCCTTTTCGAAGATTCCGCGGTACTCGCTGAAGGTCGTGGCCCCGATGCACTTCATGGTTCCGGAGCTCAGCGCCGGCTTGAGCAGATTGCTCGCGTCCAGCGTGCCACCGGATGCCGCACCAGCGCCGATCAAGGTGTGGATTTCGTCAATGAACAACACGGCGTGAGTTTGTTCCTTGAGCGTCTTCAAAACGCTCTTGAGACGCTGCTCGAAATCACCGCGGTACTTGGTGCCGGCCAGCAACGCGCCCATGTCCAGCGAATAAACAGTCGCGTTGGCGAGCACTTCGGGCACGTCGCCTTCGGTGATGCGCCACGCCAGTCCTTCGGCGATCGCGGTCTTGCCAACGCCAGCCTCGCCCACGAGCAAGGGGTTGTTCTTGCGTCGCCGGCACAGGATCTGGATGACACGCTCGACCTCGAGTTCTCGGCCGATCAGCGGATCGATCTTTCCTTCGCGCGCGAGCTGATTCAGGTTTTGCGTGAACTGGTCAAGCGCATTGCCCTTGCCATCGGCCTCGTCCTTGTCGCCATCGGAACTGGAGGCCACGCCCTCGGTAGGCTTGGCGGCTTCGGGCGGCTCCGACTTCTTGATGCCGTGCGCGATGAAGTTCACGACATCCAGCCTTGTCACGCCTTGCTGGTGGAGGTAGTACACAGCGTGCGAATCTTTCTCGCCAAAGATCGCCACGAGCACATTGGCGCCTGTGACCTCTTTCTTGCCGCTGCCGGTGGATTGCACGTGCATGATGGCGCGCTGAATCACCCGCTGAAAACCCAGGGTGGGCTGGGTATCCACCTCGTCCACACCGCCCACGGTAGGGGTGTTTTCCTTGATGAACTGCGCGAGGCTCTTGCGCAAATCATCGCTGTTGGCAGAACAAGCTCGCAAAACTTCTGCGGCCGAGGGGTTGTCCAGCAATGCCATGAGCAGGTGCTCGACAGTGATGAATTCATGGCGTTGCTGGCGCGCCTCGACAAACGCCATATGCAGACTGACTTCAAGTTCCTGCGCGATCATGCGGCCTCCATAATGCATTGCAACGGGTGGCCACCGCGTCTTGCTGCGGCCAGAACCAACTCAACCTTGGTCGCGGCGACGTCCTTGGAGAACACGCCGCATACCCCTCGCCCATCATGATGAATCCTCAACATGATCTGGGTCGCGCTCTCAATGTCGCGATTGAAATACTCCTGCAAAACCATCACCACAAACTCCATCGGGGTGTAGTCGTCGTTGAGCAGGATCACTTGGTACATGCGCGGCGGATCGACCTTCACCACTTGGCGGTCAACCACAGCCACGCCCGGATTTACCTCTGTGGGAGTCCCCGGAACGGACGGAATTGGTACAGGTTTTTCAGTAGCCATGATTCATTCTATCGACATGAAAGCCCTCACAAGGGCCGGTATGGTCTTGACCACCCAACAGCTCAGCGCTGTGCACGATCGAGCGGCTTCGGACATTCGGTTTGACTCGCATTCGACACGATTTATCTCGCTGAGTTGACACTCTAATGTGTCTCGTTCGCTTGACACTTGAGCCCAAGCAGTCAGAGAATCGTGCCCATGTTTTTACGGGTTTTAACCTTCGAGGTCACATCATGGCTAAAGGCACCGTCAAGTGGTTCAACGACGCCAAAGGGTTCGGATTCATCGAGCCTGAAGGCGGTGGAATGGACGTATTCGCGCACTTCTCGGCCATCCAGATGGAAGGCTTCAAGACACTGAAGCAAGGCGGCAAGGTGACCTATGAATTGGTGCAGGGCCCCAAGGGGCAACTCGCTCAGGACATCGTCGCAGTTGACGTGAAGGTGGTCGTAGAGTCGACTTCCGAAGCTCAAGTCTGAACCCAGCCATGCGAAGGCCTGTGTTTCGAGGCCTTGAAAAAAACCCGCCGGATGGCGGGTTTTTTTCGAGCCCAAACACTCGAGCACCGATCACATGTGGTCGATCATCACCTGACCAAACCCTGAGCAAGACACTTGGGTGGCGCCGTCCATGAGCCTGGCGAAGTCATAGGTGACCTTCTTCGACAGGATGGATTTCTTCATGGAGCTGATGATCAGGTCAGCGGCCTCGAACCAGCCCATGTGTCGCAGCATCATCTCGGCCGACAGGATTTCAGAACCCGGGTTGACGTAGTCCTTGCCGGCATATTTCGGCGCGGTTCCGTGGGTGGCTTCGAACATGGCGACCGAGTCGCTCAGATTGGCACCCGGTGCGATGCCGATGCCACCGACCTGAGCGGCCAGTGCGTCTGACACGTAGTCGCCGTTGAGGTTGAGCGTGGCGATGACCGAGTACTCAGCGGGGCGCAGGAGGATCTGCTGCAAGAACGCGTCGGCGATCACGTCCTTGACGACGATGTCGTTGCCCGACTTGGGGTTCTTGAACTTGCACCATGGGCCGCCATCGATGAGCTGGGCGCCAAACTCGGTTTGCGCGAGGTTGTAGCCCCAGTCACGGAAGCCGCCTTCGGTGAACTTCATGATGTTGCCCTTGTGCACCAGGGTGACAGAGGACTTGTCGTTGTCGATGGCGTACTGGATCGCCTTGCGAACCAGGCGCTCGGTGCCTTCCCTGGACACTGGCTTGATGCCGATGCCCGAGGTGTCGGGGAAACGGATCTTCTTGACGCCGAATTCATCCTGAAGGATCTTGATCAGGCGCTTGGCCTTCTCGCTTTGCGCCTCGAATTCGATGCCTGCATAGATGTCTTCGGAGTTCTCGCGGAAGATCACCATATTGGTCTTTTCCGGCTCCTTCACTGGCGAAGGCACGCCCGTGAAATACTGGATCGGACGCAGGCAGACGTAGAGGTCGAGTTCCTGACGCAGCGCCACATTCAGTGAGCGGATGCCGCCGCCGACAGGCGTCGTGAGCGGCCCCTTGATCGACACCACATAGTCCTTCAGCACATCCAGAGTCTCGGCCGGCAGCCACACGTCCGGGCCGTAAATGCGGGTCGACTTCTCGCCGGCATAGATCTCCATCCAGCGGATTTGCTTCTTGCCAGAGTAGGCCTTGGCCACGGCTGCATCAACCACCTTGATCATCACTGGCGTGATGTCAAAACCCGTTCCGTCGCCCTCGATGTAGGGAATGATCGGGTGGTCCGGAACATTCAGCGAGAAATCAGCGTTGACAGTGATCTTCTCGCCGTTTTGGGGTACTTTGATGTGTTGGTACATGTGCTTTCAGCTCCGGAAACATTGAGGCGGATGCCATACAAAGGCTGCTTGACTTCGGGGGCAATTCTAGTTCAGCGACATGGCACGAAGGCATCGCTAGATGCCCCTACGATGTGACGAATCTTGGACTCCATAGACCGCTGCGAGCCAACCAAAATCGACATGCGAATCATGGCCATTCGAACACCCAAACCGCTCCTGTGGTTCGTCATCGCGCTCGCATCCATGGGCTGCCAGGCGCAGTCCCAGGATCTGCCCCGCATCACCCTGAACGCGGGCATTCACAACATCAGCGCCGAGGTCGCGCAGTCACCGCAAGAGCGCGCCACCGGGCTGATGTTTCGGCAAAGCATGCCGTCCAATCAGGGCATGCTGTTCGTGTTTGAGCGAGCCGAGCAACAGTGCTTCTGGATGAAAAACACCCTCATCCCACTGGATATCGCATTCGTGGCCGACGACGGCACCATCGTCAACATCGAACACATGAAGCCGCAAAGCCTCGACAACCACTGCTCGTCCAAGCCCGTGCGCATGGTTCTGGAGATGAACGATGGCTGGTTCGCCAAAAAAGGCGTCTCGCCGGGTTCGAAGCTCACGGGCAAACCGTTTACGCATTGATCGCCCGCAGCCACCATGAAAAAACCGGCCCTGAGGCCGGTTTTTTTGCATGGGCGAAAAATGCCGTTCAGGCGAAGTTGGCTTCCGCGAAATCCCAGTTGACCAGCGAGGTCAGGAAGGTCTCGACCCACTTCGGCCGCATGTTGCGGTAGTCGATGTAGTAAGCGTGCTCCCACACGTCGATGGTGAGCAAGGCCTTGTCGGCAGAGGTCAGTGGCGTGCCGGCTGCGCCGGTGTTCACGATGTCCACCGATCCATCGGCCTTCTTCACCAGCCAGGTCCAGCCCGAGCCAAAGTTGCCCACGGCGCTTTTGGTGAAAGCTTCCTTGAAGGCGGCATAACTGCCGAACTTCGCATTGATGGCCGCTGCCAGCGCGCCCTTGGGTTCTGCACCACCGGCAGGCTTCATGCAGTTCCAGAAGAAGGTGTGGTTCCAGACCTGAGCCGCGTTGTTGTAGACACCGCCCGAAGACTTCCTGACGATGTCTTCCAGACTCAGCGACTCGAACTCGGTGCCCTTTTGCAGGTTGTTCAGGTTGACCACATAGGCGTTGTGATGCTTGCCGTGGTGGTATTCGAGCGTTTCCTGGCTCAGGTGCGGGGCCAGGGCACCAATCGCGTAAGGCAATGCGGGCAGGGTGTGTTCCATGTTCGTCCTTTGGGTGAGGTTCAAGTGGTTGAAAAACGCTTCAAATCGATTGTAGGCAGCGACCGCGATCAGTCGCGCTGGACAACGCCGGTGACATGGGCTTCGATCTGCCCATCGGCCAGAACCGCACGCACGCTCTGTCCCACTGTCAATTGCCTCACCGAGGTCAGCGGTTTGGCCTCGACATCCGTCAGCCACGCGTAGCCACGCCTGAGCACGACCTCGGGGTCCAGGCCGCACAGCCGCTCGCCAAGCCGATCAAGCCGGCGCCCTGCCGCCTGCAGCGAATTCATGTTGGCGCGCTGCAGCCCGGCGGCGCAGCCTTGAAGGTCTTGGCGCGCTGCCGTCACCACACGCTGCGCGGCCGCCGACAGCCGGTGCGCGTGCCTGTCGAGCACTGCGGTCTGCCTGCGCAGGGCCTCGGCCGGTCTGAGCAACTTCACGGCCACCCTGTCGGCGCGTTGCGCCTGGGTGTCGATCGCCTGATGCATGCGCCTGCGCATCGCCACCGCAGCGCGGGTCAGATCGCCCTCGGCATCTCGCGTGGAGCGGGCGCAAAGTTCAGCAGCCGCGGTCGGTGTGGGCGCGCGCAGATCGGCGGCAAAGTCCACCAGCGTGACGTCGGTCTCGTGGCCGACCCCGCTGATCACGGGAATCGGCGAAGCCACCACCGCGCGCACGACACGCTCGTCATTGAAGGCCCAGAGGTCTTGCATCGACCCCCCGCCTCGGCAGATCAGCAGCGTGTCCACCTCGCGCCGCAGGCCCGCCCTTGCCATGGCCGCCACCAGCGCTTCGGGCGCCTGATCGCCCTGGACGATCGACGCATAGATGATCAACTCCACATGAGGCACCCGACGCGCAAACGTCGACACCACATCGTGCAAGGCAGCTGCATCCAGCGAAGTGACCACACCGACTCGCCGCGGCCAGAGCGTGATCGGGCGTTTGCGGTCGCTGTCGAAAAGCCCCTGGCGCTCAAGCCTTTGCTTGAGCAGCAGGAACTGCTCGTAAAGCGCGCCCTCGCCGCTCAATTGCATGGACTCGACGATGAACTGCAACTCGCCTCGTGGCTCGTAGACCGCGAGTCGGCCGCGCAACTGGACCTGTTGGCCGTCGGCGGGAAGAAACTGCAGCAAGCTGCCGGCGCGCTTGAACATCGCGCAGCGCAGCGACACCGACTTGCCATCAGCGTCCTTGAGCGTGAAATAACTGTGGCCGCTCGCAGCGCGCGAAAAGCCCGACAGCTCACCCGCTACCGTGCAAGCCGAAAAGCGCGCACTGAGCGCATCGCTGACCGCATGAACCAGGCCTGCGACGCTCCAGATCACACGCTGCGGCGGGGCCTCCAGGCGATCAATCAAGCGCCAGCCCAGCATCCATGCGACTCGACAACTCCACAGCCGCGTCAGACAACGCGAAACGCCCAGCACGCGGCGTCACGGAATTGACAAGAACGTTCAAGCTGTTGATTCGCATGGTCTTATTGCTGCCACCGGATTGGGCAATTTGTTGCGAGCCCTGTGAAATTGCCGCTTCCGGGCCGTCGCGATGGACTTGCCCACAAAGTTATCAACAGAAACTGTGCATATCCGAAAGGGCTCGAAGTTCATGGTTCGCATGATTTGAAGCGAGCCATAATCTTTACGGAAGTAGCCCCCACAGACAACGCCACGGCACGGAAAATCACCACGTGTTTTCGATCATACAAGCCGCTGGCTGGCCGATTTGGCCCTTGATTTTTTGCTCGGTGGCAGCCCTCACGCTGATCATTGAACGCCTGTCCAGCCTGCGAACATCGAAGGTGGCGCCGCCCCAATTGCTAGACGAGGTGGTGTCAGTGACCCGGGCGCGATTGCCGTCGGCTGATGTGGTCAACAAGCTGGCCGACAACTCGGTGCTCGGATCGGTGCTGGCCAGCGGACTGCGTGCGGTGATCGCCGAACCGCAGATCAGCGAAGCAGCACTTCGCGACGTGTTCGAGTCGGCCGGGCGCGCCGCAGTTCATCGCCTCGAGCGCTACCTCAACGCGCTGGGCACCATCGCCTCGACGGCGCCGCTGCTCGGTTTGCTGGGCACGGTGATCGGAATGATCGAGATCTTCGGCTCCCAGGCGCCATCGGGCGGCAGCAACCCGGCGCTGCTGGCGCATGGCATCTCGATAGCGCTGTACAACACCGCCTTCGGGCTGATGGTGGCCATCCCTTCGCTGATGACCTACCGGCACTTCAGGGGGCGCGTGGACAGCTACACGCTCGACATGGAGCAAGCGTGCGATCGCCTCACACCCCACCTGATGCGCTTTGCCGCACCCCGCTCGGCCAGTTGAACTTCCGATGGCGATGAACTTTCGCAAGGCTCGCCCTGAAGAGCCCGAAATCAATCTGATCCCGTTCATCGACGTGCTGCTGGTGGTGCTGATCTTCCTGATGCTGTCGACCAGCTACGCGAAATTCACCGAACTGCAGGTGACACTGCCGACCGCCGACGCCGACGCCAGCCGTGAGCGTCCGCGGGAGATCACGGTCGCCGTGTCGGCCGACGGCCGCTATTCGGTCAACGGCGCGGCCGTCGATGGCCGCAGCGTGGAGCTGCTCACCATGGCGCTGAGTCGGGCGGCCGAGGGCCGAAACGACATGCCCATCATCGTTTCAGCCGACGCCACCTCGGCTCACCAAAGCGTGATCAACGTGATGGATGCGGCCCGACGGGCCGGTTTGGCGCGCATCACGTTCGCGGCTCAGCGTACAGCGCCCGGTGGCGCTCGGTGATCCGGCCATCTGATCGGCCCACTGCGGCGTTTCCAACGGGGCAAGACACCGCGCCCGGCAGCAACACCAGGCGCTGACGCCGTGCGACATGCGATCTGACATCGAAGACCAGCTGCAACGAGCCTGGCTCGGTCGCGGCCCCTTGGCCATCGTGTTGTGGCCACTGGCCTGCGTGTTCGCAGCGATCACCGGTGTGCGGCGGTGGCTGTACCGCCATCAGTGGCTCAAGCCGCAGTCCTTGCCGGTACCGGTTGTCGTGGTCGGCAACCTGATCGCCGGCGGTGCCGGCAAGACCCCCACGGTGATGGCGGTGGCACGCTGGCTGCAGGCCGAGGGCTGGACGCCGGCCATCATTTCGCGCGGCCATGGCCGCTCTGATGAGGCCCCGCCAACGATGGAAGTCCTGCCGGACAGCACCGCGGTTGAGGCGGGCGACGAGCCGCTGCTGCTGCGTCTGCGCACCGGCCTGCCGGTGTTTGTCGGAGCCCAGCGTGTCGCGGTGGCGCGGCAAGCGCTGGCCGCTCATCCACAAACCAACATCCTCATCAGCGACGACGGCTTGCAGCACCTGCGGCTGCCGCGCACCGCGCAGGTCATCGTGTTCGACGAACGCGGCGCGGGCAACGGTTGGTTGCTGCCCGCCGGCCCGCTGCGCGAGACGCTGGCCGAGCAGCCACCGGCGCGCAGCGTGGTGCTCTACAACGCGCCGGCTGCCTCCACGCCGTGGCCGGGTCACCTCGCCAGGCGCCAGCTGACGGGTCTGGTTGACCTGACCAGTTGGTGGGCAGGTCGCAGTGCGACGATGGGCACGCTGCACGCGCTGGCATCTAGCGGTGCGGCGCTGACGGCCGCTGCCGGCCTGGCACACCCGCAACGTTTTTTCGACATGCTGAGCGCCGCCGGGCTGCGCTTCACGCCACTGCCGCTGCCCGACCACCACGGCTACCCGACGCCCCCCTGGCCTGATCAAACCGAGCACGTCATCGTCACCGAGAAGGACGCGGTCAAGCTCAGGCCAGAACTCTGGGCACAGGCCGGCAGCAAGACCCGCATCTGGGTGGCCCCGCTAGACTTTGAATGCGACGCCGCCTTCCTTGGCGAACTGCGCGCGATGCTTCCCCCTTCCCCTTCGATCAGGAATGCCGATGGATACCCGACTGCTTAACCTGCTGGTGTGCCCGATTTGCAAGGGCCCGCTCGAGCACTGGCGCCCCCCGGCGCAAGAACACCACGAGCTGGTCTGCCATGCCGATCGGCTGGCGTTTCCGATTCGCGATGGCATCCCATTGATGCTGGAAAGCGAAGCTCGCGCCATCAGCGGCGAGGCACCCTCTCCACCGGCATTCAGCGATCTGGGGCACGGCGATCCGGCCGATCCCGCGTGAGCTTCTCGGTTTTGATCCCGGCGCGGCTGGCTTCGAGCCGACTGCCACGCAAGCCCCTGGCCGACATCGCTGGCTTGCCCATGGTCGTGCGAGTGGCCCGTCAGGCGCAGAGGTCAGGGGCGACGCAAATCGTGGTGGCTGCCGACGACGCCGAAATCGTGCAGGCCTGCACCGCCCACGGTGTGGCCGCCGTGCTCACCCGGGTCGATCACGCCACCGGCAGCGACCGCCTGGCCGAAGCCTGTGAACGACTGGGACTCGACGGCGACGATGTGGTGGTCAATGTGCAAGGCGATGAGCCGCTGATCGAACCCGCGCTGATCAACGCAGTCGCTGCGATGCTGATCGCGCGTGCCGACTGCGTGATGGCCACGGCTGCGCACGCGGTGTCCGACACGGCCGAACTCGCCAACCCGAATGTGGTCAAGGTGGTGTGCGATCGCGAGGATCGGGCGCTTTATTTTTCGCGCGCGCCGATCCCCTGGTGGCGAGATGGCAGCACCGCCGGATCGCCCGGCATAGGCAGCGTCGCACCGCTGCGGCACATCGGCATCTATGCCTTTCGGGCGGGCTTCCTGCGGCGCTTTCCGATGCTCGAAGCCAGCCCGCTGGAGGCGGTTGAATCGCTCGAGCAATTGCGCGTGCTGTGGCACGGCGAGCGCATCGCGGTGCATCGCAGTGAAGCACCTTCGGGCATCGGTGTGGACACCGCCGAAGACCTCGCGCGAGTGCGTCAGATGCTGGTTTAGGAGCCTCGCTTTGCCCTGGGGGGCCATGCTATTCTGGCCAACCCCCCGCGGAGCGAACTCCGCATATCAACCACGAGACACAGAAGGACACCGATGAGACTGATCCTGTTGGGAGCACCTGGCGCGGGCAAAGGCACCCAAGCCTCATTCATCTGCCAGAAGTTCGGCATCCCCCAGATTTCCACCGGCGACATGCTGCGTGCCGCGGTCAAGGCCGGAACCCCGCTGGGCATCGCGGCCAAGAAGGTGATGGACTCGGGCGGCCTGGTCGGCGACGACATCATCATCGGGCTGGTCAAGGAGCGTCTGGCACAGGCCGATTGCGCCAACGGCTTCCTCTTCGATGGCTTCCCACGCACCATCGTGCAGGCCGATGCCATGAAGACGGCAGGCGTCAATCTCGACATCGTGCTCGAGATCGATGTGCCCGACGAGGCCATCATCGAGCGCATGAGCGGACGCCGTGTGCACATGGCGTCGGGTCGCACCTATCACGTGAAGTTCAATCCGCCCAAGGTCGAAGGCATTGACGATGCGACAGGCGAAGCCCTGGTGCAGCGCGACGACGACAAGGAAGAGACCGTTCGCAAGCGTCTGGATGTCTACCAAAAGCAGACCCGTCCGCTGGTGGGCTACTACTCGGACTGGTCTTCGTCAGGCGATCCGATCGCTCCGCGCTATCGCATGATCAGCGGCACCGGCAGCGTCGACGAGATCACCGCTCGCGCGCTTCAAGCACTGGCTTGACAGCCGTTCGACCACGCGGCTGATCGCCTGGCCCGGGCAACGCAGCAGGTCCTGATCTCAGGAACCAAACCGCTCGTTGCCCGCCATCCCGATCTTGGTCACGCCCAGGCGTTGCGCCGCAGCCAGTACTCGGGCCACCGCCCCGTAGGGGGCTGCGCCGTCGGGCCTGAGTTGCAACTCGGGTGGGATGGCCTCAATGGCAGCCTGCCTGAGCTTGGCCTCGAGCGTCGCCTGATCGCTCACCACCACGTCGTTCCACAGCACGCTGCCATCGGCGTTGATCTTCACAGTCACCACCACCGGTGGCTGCTCGGGCGGCGGCGCCTTGCCTTGCGGCAGGTTCAGGTTGACTGCGTGCAACTGCACCGGGATCGTGATGATCAGCATGATGATCAGCACCAGCATCACGTCGATCAGTGGGGTGGTGTTGATGTCCATCATCACCTCGGGTTCGCGCTCGCCGTCCGAGCCCAGATTCATCGCCATGGCCGTCAATTCCTGGCCGGTGGCTGCGTGACGAAGCTGACCTTCTGGATGCCTGCTTGCTGGCAAGCCAGCACCACCCGGCCCACCGCCTCGTAGCGCGTGGTTTCGTCGCCGCGCACGTGCACTTCAGGCTGCGGTTGGCTCTCACCGAGCTGCGCCAGCCGAGCGGCCAAGGTGGCGGCGTCGGCCAGCCGCTGCGCGTTCCAGTAAACGACGCCCTCGCGGTCGACCGAAATCTCGATGTTGTCCGGGCGGGTCTGCCGCGGCCGGTTGGTTTCCTTGGGCAGCGACACCGCCACCGTCTGCGTGACCACCGGGATGGTGATCAGAAAGATGATCAACAGCACCAGCATCACATCCACCAGCGGCGTGGTGTTGATGCTGGAGATGACGCCCGCATCGTCATCGGGCGAGGGAAACTGCAAGGCCATGGGTCTGCTCGCGGCGTTCAGCGCGCACCCTTGCTCATGAGCACGGCGTGAACGTCAGCAGCGAAGCTGCGCACCGCTTCCATCGTGACCTTGTTCAGGCGTGCCAGCGCGTTGTAGCCCAGCACGGCGGGTACCGCCACCGCGAGGCCGATGGCCGTCATGATGAGGGCCTCACCGACCGGGCCGGCCACCTTGTCGATGCTCGCCTGACCGGCAATGCCGATGGCCGTGAGCGCGTGATAGATGCCCCACACCGTGCCGAACAGCCCGATGAAGGGAGCGGTGGATCCCACGGTGGCCAGCAGCGCCAGACCTTCGTTCAGTTGGGACTGCACCTGCTCGACGCTGCGCTGCACGCTCATGGTGAGCCAGTCGCCGCGGTCGACGCTGGCCATCAAGGTGCCGGCCTGTCGCTCGCTGGCGCTCAGGCCGGCCTCGGCCACGAAGCGGAAGGCGCTGCCTTCACGCAGGCCCTGCGAGAGCTGATGCACGGTCACCGCACCGGCAAACATGGCCTGTGCCTGACGCGCATCGGCGCGAAGCCTGAGGCTCGCGCGCAGCCGGGTGATCAAGATGTACCAGCTGCCCATGCTCATCAGCACCAGGATGATCAACGTGGAGCGGGCCACGAAGTCGCCCTGCTCCCACAAGGCACCCAGCCCATAGGGGTTGGCCACCTCGGGCGGCGACACGGGGGCGATGGTCACGTCGGTGCCCGGCACGGCGACCGCTTCGACAGTCGCCGCATGCGCCTGCTGAGCGGGCGTCGTGAACAGTGCGACGAGCAAGGCCATGGTCAGCATCAGCGTGGTTCGCGCCATGCGCCGTGCAGCGGTATCGATCATCTTGAACATGGGGCTCCAGGTCTGGCTGAGGTCATCGAATATCAAAGTAGAACTCCTGTCGAATCTGCAGGTCATCACCGGCGCACACATAGCCTTCTTTCATCGTCGTCTCGATGGACTGCACGAAAGCGCGCAACACGCGCCGGTCGGTCACGCCCTTGAGCGTGTTGCGCTCCACATCCACCTGCACCACCCGCCCTGCCCTGACGGTGCCGATCACGAAGACGCTGCCGCGCACCTCGGTCGACACACTGGGCGCCAGTGGCGGTGGCGTGCGGCTGCAAGCGATGCCAGCGGCCACCGGCCCGACCGGTTTGGGCGGCTCAACCACGGCGGGTGGCGATTCTCGAGGCGATGCAACTGCGACGCCGGGCGCAGTATCCGCTGGCG
>CAMCNE010000061.1 GCA_945875935.1 Bordetella parapertussis | reverse complement strand
CAGACACTCCGGCGAGCGACGCCTCGACCGCGCGGCGCACGGCCTGATGGACCTCGCGCGAATCGCGAAATCGGACCTCGATCTTGGTCGGGTGCACGTTCACGTCCACCCGGTCGGGCGCGATGTCGATGAACAGCACATAGGCCGGCTGACGACCGCCATGCAGCACATCTTCGTAGGCGCTGCGCACGCCGTGGGCGATCAGCTTGTCGCGCACGAAGCGGCCGTTGACGTAGACGTATTGCTGGTCGGCTCGGCTGCGTGCCGAGGCGGGGGTGCCGGCGCGCCCGCTGATGCGCAGCACGCCGAGATCGAGCGCCACCGCGCGGCTGTCTTCGATGAAATCGTTGCCCAGCACATCGGCCAGCCGTGCGTCGGGGTCGGCGCGGCGCCACTGTTGCACCAGCTTGCCTTCGTGCCACACCGCAAAGCCCACGTCGCAGCGCGCCAGCGCGTGGCGGCGCACGGCTTCGACGCAGTGGGCGAGCTCGGTCGACTCGGTCTTGAGGAATTTGCGTCGCGCCGGCGTGCTGAAGAACAGTTCGCGCACCTCGACGCTGGTGCCCACGGCGCGTGCAGCCGGCGACAGCTCGCCCGAACGCGCATCGAGCCGCTGCGCGTGCGTAGCATCGGCGGTGCGGCTGGCGATCGAGACCTCGGCCACCGAGGCGATGGCGGCCAGCGCCTCACCGCGAAAGCCCATGGTGACCACGCCCTCCAGATCGAGCAGCGAGCCGATCTTGCTGGTGGCGTGACGGCGCAGCGCCAGTGGCAGCTCAGCCGCGGGCAGACCGTGCCCATCGTCTTCGACCAGCACCGCACGGACGCCCCCGCCAATCAGCTTGACGACGATCTCGCTCGCACCCGCATCGAGCGCGTTGTCGACCAGTTCGCGCACCACCGACGCCGGGCGCTCGACCACCTCGCCCGCGGCGATCTGGCTGATCAGTTCATCGGGCAGTTCCCGGATCGGCCGGCGCGTTGTGTGGGGCCCAGGGGCATTCATCGATCGATTGTAGAAACGCCCTGTCACAGGGGGCCAACCATAATCCGCGCCCATGGAAATCTTCGCGACCTTGATCGACTTCATCCTTCACGTCGACGTGCATCTGGCCAACTTCGTGCAGGCCTATGGGTTCTGGGTCTATGCCTTGCTGTTTGCCATCATCTTCGCCGAGACCGGTCTGGTGGTGATGCCCTTCCTGCCCGGAGATTCGCTGTTGTTCGTGGTGGGCGCGCTGTGCGGCACCGGGCTCATGAGCCTGCCCATTGCCATGACGTTGCTGATCGCGGCGGCCATCCTCGGCAATCAGACCAACTACGCGGTGGGCAGCTACTTCGGCCCTAGGGTGTTCCAGTGGGAAAACTCTCGCTGGTTCAACAAGCGGGCCTTTGAGCAGGCCCATGGCTTTTACGAGAAATACGGCGGTATCACCTTGGTTGCCGGTCGCTTCATGCCTTTCGTGCGCACCTTCGCCCCCTTTGTGGCCGGCGTGGCACAGATGAACCGCGCGAAGTTCATCGTGTACGACGTGGTCGGCGCCTTGCTCTGGGTGGGCGGACTCACAACAGCCGGCTACCTCTTCGGCAACATTCCGTGGATCAAGGCCAATCTGGACAAGATCATCTGGAGCGCCATCTTCATCCCCGGTGCCCTGGTGCTGGTGGGGAGCTGGCGGGCAGGGCGCAAGCGACTGGGTTGATGGCTGGTTCTTGGCGTTGAACCGCGCTGGGTCTTGTTCGCTGCCCGCGACGGGGTTCTTTGCGTTAGACCGCGCCGGGAGTCCGCCCCGGCTGGCGGGTAAGTTTCGGCGGAGCCAAAGCCACTCGGCAGCCGGGCCGAGACCCGGCGGGCTCTCCCGCAGGGAACCAGCGCTGCGGCAAGCAAGACCCGGCGGTCTCGCGCCCAGAGAACCCCCAGACCAGGAACCCCTCAGGTCCCCCTGGTCCTCGCCAACGCCGGATTGCGCGCAAAGTACCGCTTGATCCCCACCGTCAACGCCTCCACCAGCTGCGCCTGATAGCGCTCATCGCGCAGCTTGGCTTCTTCCTCGGGGTTCGAGATGAAGGCGGTTTCGACCAGGATGGACGGGATGTCGGGCGCCTTGAGCACGGCGAAGCCGGCTTGCTCGACGCTGCCTTTGTGCAGCTTGCCGATGCGGCCGATCTGGCCCAGCACCTCGCTGCCGAGCTTCAGGCTGTCCTTGATCTGCGCGGTGGTGCTCATGTCGAGCAGGGCGCGCATGACTTCGGCGTCCTTGGCCTTCACGTTGATGCCGCCCACCAGGTCGGCGGCGTTTTCGCGGTTGGCCATCCAGCGTGCGGTGGCGCTGCTGGCCGCGCCCGAGCTGAGCGCGAAGACCGACGCGCCGCGGGCCTGGGGCGTGAAGAAGGCGTCGGCGTGGATCGACACGAACAGGTCGGCCTGCACCCGTCGCGCCTTGCGCACGCGGTCTTGCAGCGGCACGAAGAAGTCGGCGTCTCGGGTGAGCATGGCGCGCATGCCGGGCACCTCATTCAGGCGGTCGCGCAGTTGCAGCGCCACGGCCAGCACGACGTCTTTTTCGCGCAGACCGCTCGGGCCGATGGCGCCGGGGTCTTCGCCGCCGTGACCGGGGTCGAGCGCGACGATCACCAGCCGGTTGACACGCCCGGCCGATGAGGCGGGCGGCTCGGTGCGTGGTGCGCTGGCAGAGCCTTTGCCTGACGCCAACGCGCTGGCAGCGGGGGAGGGCGCGGCAGCACTCGCCGGCTTGTCGGGCCGGGTGGCCGACGCCGGGCGGTCGACCTGGCCGATGAATTCGCCCAGCGCATCGCGCACCGATTGAGCGGCCTGCTCGCCGGCGTCGCCTTTTTCGCCAATCAGCGCGAGCAGCGGGTCGCGCTCATGGGTGGGGTACAGGTCGAACACCATGCGGTTGCGGTAGGCCGCAACAGGCAGCAGCGAGAACAACTGCGGCTTGACGGACTGCTTGAGGTCGATGACCAGACGCACCACGCGCGGCTGGTACTGGCCGATGCGCACCTGCGCGATGTAGGGGTCGTCGGCTTGCACCTTGCCGATCAGCTCGCGCAGCTCGGCACTCAGATCGAGACCGTCCACATCGATGACCAGCCGCGACGGGTTTTCGGCGATGAAATGCCGCGCCGACAGGGCGCCGTCGGACTCGATGGTCACCCGCGTGTAGTCAGCCGCCGGCCACACCCGCACCGCGACGATGGTGGCTCCGCGTGCCAGTTCGCTCGCGCCCAGCATCAGCACCAGCGCACCCATGCGGGCGATGGCTGCACGCCGATGCGGCACGCCCGCTGAAGTTGGCTTGGGGTGTTTCATCAATCAGCCAGCAGTTGCAGGCCCAAAGGCGTGTGGGCTTCGATGCGCACCTCGCGGTGCGTGTCGCTGTCCGCTGCGGCACCGTGCGGTTCGGGCAGCAAGATCTCGATGCGCAGATCGCACACGGGCAGCAAGCCGGCGGCGCGCTCTGGCCATTCGGCGAGCTTCAAGCCGTCGCTGGCAAACACGTCGCGAAAGCCGGCGTCTTCGAACTCCTGCGGGTCTTCGAAGCGATAGAAGTCGAAGTGCCACACCTCGAATGCTGCCGTCCAGTACGGCTCGACCACCGCGTAGGTGGGGCTCTTGACGTGGCCGGTGACGCCCAGGGCGCGCAGCAGGTGGCGGGTGAAGGTCGTCTTACCCGCACCCAGCGTGCCGTGCAGCTCGATGAAGGCACGAGCGATGCCACTGCGAGCGGCCAGCCACTGCGCGGTCGTCGCGCATGCCGCTTCGTCGGGCCAGTGCACCGTTCGGGCTTCTAAGATCGGCATGCCGGTCGTGGGTATCGGATGAGAGGGTGCATGGTCGCAGCGGGTGCGGGTCAAACAGAGTTGGATGCGTTGCAGTTGTGGCCTCAGGTGCAGCGCTGGGCCGATGACTTGGGATTTTCCCAGATCGGTGTGGCCGACATCGACCTGAGCACCGCCGAGGCGCCGCTGCAGGCCTGGCTGGCTGCGGGCTTTCATGGATCGATGCATTACATGGAGCGCCACGGCATGACGCGCGCACGCCCAGCCGAACTGGTGCCGGGCACGCTGCGCGTGCTGACGGCGCGCATGGACTATCTGCCCCGACCCGATGCAACTAACGGTGTCCAGCCCGCTGCGGCAGCCGCGCAGGACTGGCAAGCCATCGAATGGCGACGGCTGCGAACCCCCGATCAGGCCACGGTGTCGATCTATGCCCGCGGCCGCGACTATCACAAGGTGTTGCGGGCTCGGCTGCAGACGCTGGCCGATCGCATCGCGCAGGCCATCGGGCCGTTTGGCCACCGCGTGTTCACCGATTCGGCGCCGGTGCTCGAGGTGGAGTTGGCCACGCGCAGCGGCATCGGCTGGCGCGGCAAGCACACGCTGGCGCTGCACCGCGAGGCGGGGTCGATGTTTTTTCTGGGCGAGATCTATGTGGACCTGGCGCTGCCCGTAACCCCCGCCGTCGATGGGCATTGCGGCAGCTGCACGGCGTGCATCGATGTGTGCCCCACGCAGGCCATCGTGGCGCCCTACCAGCTCGATGCCCGGCGCTGCATCAGCTACCTGACGATCGAGCACGACGGCGTGATTCCCGAGGAATTTCGCGCGGCCATCGGCAACCGCATCTATGGCTGCGACGACTGCCAACTGGCGTGCCCGTGGAACAAGTACGCGCAGCGCAGCGCCTTGAGCGACTTCGATGTGCGGGCGCCGTTGGGCGAGGCCACGCTGCTCGAGCTGTGGCGTTGGAGCGAAGCTGATTTTTTGCGTCACACCGAAGGCAGCGCCATCCGCCGCATCGGCCATGCCCGCTGGCAGCGCAATCTGGCCGTGGCCATGGGCAACGCGCTGCGATCGGATCTACCAAGCGAGCTTGGCGCCCTCATTCGACAGGCACTGGCATCGGCGCGCGACGGCGCTGGCGATGTCTTGCGCGAGCACATCGACTGGGCGCTGGCCCGGTGACGCACGGCGGCTGTTGCAGGCCGCCTACCGCAGTCCACCCACAGCCAGCCACAGCGGCACGCTGACCATGCCCAGCAGCGTGGACAGCGTCACCAGCCCGGCCACGAACGCTCCGTTGCCGCCCATGCGAACGGCCAGCACATAGGCACTCGACGCGGTGGGCAGCGCGGCAAAGCCGACCACCACCGCACGCTGTGCCGGGGGCAGTGCGAGCAACGAGGAAAGCCCGATCGCGATCAGCGGCAGCGCCACGTGGCGGATGCTCAGCAGCGCGGCGGCCAGCGCTGGCGATTCGCGCAGACCACCGATCTTGAGACCCGCGCCCACGGCCATCAGGCCCAGCGGCAAGGCGGCCAGACCCACGCGGTGCAAGCTGGTGCCCACGGCTTCGGGCAACTGCAGACCGCCGAGGTTGGCCAGCAAGCCGGCCAGCGTGCCCAGGATCAGCGGGTTGCGCGCCAGCTCGCGCAGATACGACTGACCGCCGTGGCGTGCCAGCGGCCACACCGCTGCCACATTGCAAAGCGGCACGCACAGTGCGATCAACAGCGCCATCGAGGTGACCGAGCCGGCGCCGCCGAGCCGCTCAGCCAGCGCCAGCGCGATGAACGAGTTGAAACGAAATGCGGTTTGAGCGCCCGACGCATGCAGTCGCGCGTCGAGCCCCGGCCACCTGCCGATGGCGTATGACAAGGCGATGCCGCACAGCAGCGTGCCCACGCCCACCATCGCCAGATCGGCGGTTTGCGAAGGCTGCAGCGGGCTTTTCAGGATCGAGCTGAAAAGCAGCACCGGAAACAGCAGGTGGTAGGTCAGTCGCTCGGCCGCATCCCACACCGTGCGGTTGAGTTGCGTGTGACGGCACAGCAAGAAGCCGGTGATGATCAGCAGCAAGTCGGGCAGCAGCACCAGAGCGTTGGACATAGCCGTCGAGTGTGCCAGCCGCAAGCCGCCAAAATCCTGACGCGCGCTTGAGCGCAACGCCCGGGCCAACCGAACTGTCCCCATGACCCCTTCGCAAGACAGCGCAGCAGCGATCGATCGCTTCATCGATGCCATGTGGATCGAGGACGGTCTGGCCGCCAACACGCTGGCCGCCTACCGGCGCGACCTGAGCCTTTTCGCGCAGTGGCTGGCCGATCACGCCAGCGCGGCCTTGAACGCGAGCACCGAGAGCCACCTGCGCGAGTACGCGCTGGCGCGACACGCCGGCAGCCAGGCCAGCAGCAGCAACCGCCGGCTCACCGTGTTCAAGCGCTACTTTCGCTGGGCCTTGCGCGAGCGGCTGATCGATGCCGATCCCACGCTCAAGCTGCTGGCCGCGCGCCAGACGCTGCGCGTGCCCAAGGTGCTGAGCGAGTTGCAGGTCGAAGCGTTGCTGGGTGCGCCCGACGTGGACACGCCTTTGGGCTTGCGCGACCGCACCATGCTCGAGCTGATGTACGCCAGCGGCTTGCGGGTGAGCGAGCTGGTCACGCTCAAGACGGTGCATCTCGGACTGGTCGAAGGCGCTTTGCGCATCACCGGCAAGGGCGCCAAGGAGCGGCTGGTGCCGTTCGGTGAAGAAGCGCGCAGCTGGCTGGTGCGCTACCAGGCCGAAGCGCGCGCGGCCATCCTCAAGGCTCAGGTCAGCGACGCGCTGTTCGTCACCGCGCGCGGCGGGCCGATGTCGCGACAGATGTTCTGGAAGCTGATCAAGCAGCACGCGCTGCGCGGTGGCGTGCAGGTTCCGCTGTCACCGCACACGCTGCGACACGCTTTCGCCACCCATTTGCTCAACCACGGCGCCGACCTGCGCGCAGTGCAGTTGCTGCTGGGCCATGCCGACATCTCGACCACCACCATCTACACCCACGTGGCGCGCGAGCGTCTCAAGGCGTTGCATGCGGCGCACCATCCGCGCGGTTGAGCATCCCGCCAGAGTCAGGACCGCAAGCGCTCGATGCCGAGGCCTTCGATGTCGATGCCCGGCGATCGCCCGCAGATCGAATCGGACAGCACTTTCGCCGAACCGCAGGCCATCGCCCAGCCGGTGTCGCCGTGACCGATGTTGAGCCACACGCCGCGCACGCCGCTGGCACCGATCAGCGGCAGCCCATCGGGCAAGGCCGAACAGGCGCCCGCCCAATGCTGGGCCTGGCTGGCGCGTGCACAGCCGGGAAACCAGTGATCGAGCAAGCGGTACAGCGGCTCCACGGCGCTGCGGTCGTTGGCGCTGGTTGGCCCACCCAGCCGCGTCACGGCGGCCACACGCACTCTCGAGCCTGATCGCGTGATCGAGATTCGCTTGCCGGCGTCGATGACGGCAGACGTCGGCCCGATCGAACTCGCGCTCATGTCCTCCAAGCGCAGCGGCAGCGTCACCGAATGGCCGAGCAAGCGGGCCAGGGGCAGCCTCAGGCCGCAGCCGGCCAAAAGCGGCTTCGCACCGATCGCCGAGCAAACGGCCACAGCATCGAACGCAGCTTGCTCTTCGGGGTGTTCTGGCTCACGCGATGAGCCAGGTGCCGAAGATGCGGGTGGTGCCCGGCGCAGCGTGAGCACCGGACGCTCTCCCGCAGTGATGCCCGTCACCTCGGTGTGAAAGACGAACCGCACGCCCAGCCGCTCGGCGTGTTGACGCATGAGGTGGGTGAATTCGCGACAGTTGCCCGTGCCTTCGCCGCTCAGATGGATGGCGGCATCGGGCCGTTGTTCGGGGTTCAGCCCCGGCTCGATGCTCAGGCATTCATCGGCCGCAAGACGGCGGTGCGCCACGCCCAGTTGCTCAAGCATCAGAGCGGCCTTGAGCATGCCTTTGGTGTGCGCGGCGCTGCGGCTGAGCACCAGCACGCCGGCTGCGTTTTCGAATTCGAGATTGAGCGAGCGCCTGAGCTCCTGGGCGCGCTCGCGGCTGTAGGCGGCCAGGCGGTGCGTGCGCTGGTGGAGCAGTGGCAAGGCCGAGCGGCGATGGGCGTTGAGCCAACGGGCAGCCCAAAGCCATCGCAGTGGATTGGCGCCGACACCCAGCGCCGGCAAACCGGGTGCCGCGGCTGCGAGCGCCGACCAGCCCATGGCCCATCCGGGGCCGTCCATGCCGGCCGGGGCAAAGCTGGCCTCGCCAGCGATCGTGCCGCCGATGTCGAACACGGTGACCTCGTGGCCAGCGGCAGCCAATTCATAGGCCGAGGTGACGCCGATCACGCCGGCGCCGACCACGGCGATTTTCAGATTCGATGCGGCCAGGATCATGTCGGGGCTGGTATCATCCGGAGGTTTTTCCGGGGCGGGTCAGTCGACCCCACCGCGAACAAACACATCCGCAAATCCGGCTATCGAAAGGTGTTGCATGAGCCTTGGTTCAGACCAAAGCGCATGTCAATTTCAGCCGGATTTTAGAACCAACCTTTGGAGATCACCATGACAGTAAGCATGCGCGAAATGCTGGAAGCCGGCGTCCACTTCGGACACCAGACCCGCTTCTGGAACCCCAAGATGGCCCCGTACATCTACGGCCATCGCAACAAGATTCACATCATCAACCTTGAAAAGACTCAGCCTCTTTTCAATGACGCGCTCAAGTTCGTGCGCCAGCTCGCCGCCAAGCGCGGCACCATCTTGATGGTGGGCACCAAGCGTCAGGCGCGTGAGGTGGTGTCGCTCGAGGCGGCACGCGCTGGCATGCCATTCGTTGACCAGCGTTGGCTGGGTGGCATGTTGACCAACTTCAAGACGGTCAAGGGCTCGCTCAAGCGCCTGAAGGACATGCAAGCCCAGATCGAAGCGGGCACCGAAATCCGCATCAAGAAAGAAGCCCTCATGTTCCAACGCGAGCTGGCCAAGCTCGAAAAAGACATCGGCGGCATCCAGAACATGAGCGCGCTGCCCGATGCCTTGTTCGTGATCGACGTGGGCTATCACAAGATCGCGATCGCCGAAGCCAACAAGCTCGGCATTCCGGTGGTGGGCGTGGTCGATTCGAACCACTCGCCATTGGGCATCGACTACATCATTCCTGGCAACGACGACTCGGCCAAGGCCGTCGCGCTGTATGCCAAGGCCGTGGCAGACGCCGTGCTTCAGGGCAAGGCCAACGCCACCAATGAAGTGGTGCAGGCGGTTGCCGGCAGCGATGAATTCGTGGAAGTCGAAGAAGCCAACTGAGCCCGCAGATCTCACCGTGGTGGGATCGAAAGGGGCTGTTTCAGCCCCTTTTTTCAATGTGTACCGATGAACCATCCCGTGCTGCACGGTCGATGAATCAGACCCAAGGAGAACCGTAAATGTCCGCAATCACAGCAAGCATGGTCGCCGAACTGCGCGCCAAGACTGATGCGCCGATGATGGAGTGCAAAAAGGCACTGACCGAAGCCGAGGGCGACATGGAGCGCGCCGAAGAACTGCTGCGCGTCAAGCTCGGCAGCAAGGCCGGCAAGGCCGCTTCGCGCGTCACCGCCGAGGGCGTTGTGTCGGCTTTTGTCGATGGCACGTCAGGCGCGCTGGTTGAAGTCAATTGCGAAACCGACTTCGTGTCGAAGAACGATTCCTTCCTTGCCTTCACCAAGGCCTGTGCTGAACTGGTGGCCAAGAGCAATCCGGCCGATGTGGCCGCGCTGTCGGCGCTGGCCTACGAGCAGGACGGGTTCGGCCCGACGCTCGAAGACGTTCGCAAGGGTCTGATCGGCAAGATCGGCGAGAACATGGCCATTCGCCGCTTCAAGCGCTACGCCGACGGCGGCAAGCTCGCGTACTACCTCCATGGCACGCGCATCGGCGTGATGGTTGAATTCGACGGCGACGACACCGCCGCCAAGGACGTGGCCATGCACGTGGCAGCCATGAAGCCGGTCTCGCTCGCGGCCTCAGATGTGCCCACTTCGCTGATCGACAAGGAGCGCTCCATCGCTTCGCAGAAAGCCGAGGAAGACGCTGAGAAGGCGCGCGCCGAAGGCAAGGCTCCCCAGTCGGCTGAAATCGTCGCCAAGCGCGTCGAGGGATCGGTGCAGAAGTACCTGAAGGAAGTCAGCCTGCTGAACCAGACCTTCGTGAAGAATGACAAGCAAACCGTGGAAGCCATGCTCAAGGCCGCCAACACGCAGGTCAAGGACTTTGTCCTTTACGTCGTGGGCGAGGGCATCGAAAAGAAGGTGGATGACTTCGCTGCGGAGGTGGCCGCTCAGGTGGCTGCCGCGAAGGGAGCCTGAGGCCCGACCTTTGCCGGCTGCAGCCCCTGGGGGCTGCGTTTAGACTTCTTCGATCGTCCAAGCACGGGAAACGTTTTCATGCCAGCTTACAAGCGCATCCTGCTCAAGCTGTCCGGCGAAGCCCTGATGGGCGATGATGCCTACGGCATCAACCGGGCCACCATCGTGCGCATGGTGCGCGAGGTGCAAGAGGTGACGCTGCTGGGTTGCGAAGTGGCCGTGGTCATCGGCGGCGGCAACATCTTTCGCGGCGTGGCGGGCGGCTCGGTCGGCATGGACCGCGCGACTGCCGATTACATGGGCATGCTGGCCACCGTGATGAACGCGCTGGCGCTGGCCGACACCATGCGCCAAGAAGGCATGACCGCTCGCGTGATGTCCGCCATCGCGATCGAGCAGGTCGTCGAGCCTTATGTGCGGCCGAAGGCGCTGCAGTATCTGGAAGAAGGCAAGGTGGTCATCTTTGCGGCGGGCACTGGCAATCCCTTCTTCACAACCGACACGGCCGCAGCGCTGCGCGGGGCTGAAATCGGCGCGCAGATCGTCTTGAAGGCGACCAAGGTCGACGGGGTGTACAGCGCTGATCCCAAGAAGGATCCGCACGCCACGCGCTACGCGCAGATCAGCTTCGACGAAGCGATCAACAAGAACCTCCAGGTGCTCGACGCCACCGCTTTTGCCCTGTGCCGCGACCAGAAGCTGCCCATCAAGGTGTTCAGCATCTTCAAGCCGGGTGCACTCAAGCGCGTGGTGCTTGGCGAGGACGAGGGCACCCTCGTCCATGTGTGAAACCGTTGTCCGCAGGAAAGCGCGATGAGCATTGCCGACATCAAGAAAACTGCCGAGCAAAAGATGGCCCGCTCGGTGGAGTCGTTCAAGAACGAAATCCACAAGATCCGCACGGGACGCGCCCATCCGGGCATCCTTGACCAGGTTCAGGTGGACTACTACGGCTCGAATGTGCCCCTGACGCAGGTGGCCAATGTGACGCTGCTCGATGCCCGCACGATCAGCGTGCAGCCCTGGGAAAAGGGCATGGGTGCGAAGATCGAGAAGGCCATCCGCGAGAGCGATCTCGGGCTCAATCCATCCACGCAGGGCGACCTGATTCGTGTGCCCATGCCCGCGCTCACCGAAGAGCGCCGCAAGGACCTGACCAAGATCGTTCGCAACGCCGGCGAAGACGCGCGAATCGCGGTTCGCAACCTGCGCCGTGACGCCAACGATCACGCCAAGCGCCTGCTCAAGGACAAGGAAATTTCCGAAGACGACGAGCGTCGTTCGCTCGACGAGATGCAAAAGCTCACCGATCGCACCATCGCCGAAATTGACCGCCTGGTGTCGGCCAAGGAAGCCGAAGTGCTGGCGGTATGACCGTAGCCTGCGCCCCTGTGACTGCCGAGTTGTCGAGGACGATGGTTCGGTGAGCGCATTGCCCGTCGTCTCGAGTGTCCCGCGCCATGTCGCCATCGTGATGGACGGCAACGGGCGTTGGGCGCGGCGCCACTTCAAGCCGCGTTTTCTGGGCCACAAGCAAGGCGTCGACACGCTGGTCAAGACGGTGCTGGCATGTGCCGATCGGGGCGTCGAGTTCCTCACGGTGTTCGCGTTTTCCTCCGAGAACTGGAAGCGTCCCAACGATGAGGTGACGGGGCTGATGTCGCTGGTGCTGCTGGCGGTTCCCAAGTACCTCGGAGTGATGGCCAAAAACGGCGTTCGCGTTCGCATCATCGGCGACCGCGAAAGCCTGCCCGCTCACGTGCGTGAAGCCTGGGACCACGCCGAGTCCAGCACTCGGCACAACACGCGAATCACCCTGTCGGTGGCCTTCAATTACGGCGGCCGCTGGGATGTGCTTCAGGCCTGCCAGCGCGCCATGCGCGACGGCATCGCCCCGGATCAGCTCGATGAGGCACGCCTGAGCAGCTACATGGCGCTCAGCCATGCACCCGACCCAGACCTGTTCATCCGCACCGGTGGCGAAGTGCGCATCAGCAACTTCCTGCTGTGGCAGACCGCGTACTCTGAGCTGTGCTTTTCTGATTGCCTGTGGCCTGATTTCGGTGAGAAGGAGCTCGATGCGTCGTTCGCTGAATACGCGCGGCGCGACAGGCGATTCGGAGCCATCGAGGCTGCCCCGAGCCTTGAAGCCGATCTGGTGCGCTGACGATGCTCAAGCAACGCGTCATCACGGCGGTGCTGCTGCTGCTTGTCTTGCTGCCCGCGCTGTTCGCGCCGATGGCTTGGCCCTTCGCGGCCTTCACATTGGTGTTTGTCGCGGCGGGTGGCTGGGAGTGGGTCAGGCTCAATGGCGGCGGAACGGTCGCGTCGGTGGGGTCTGCTTTACTGCTCGCGCTGGCCTGTGGCGCCGCCTGGGTGTCAGGCTGGGTCGATTCCGCGCCGGACGCGCTGTGGCTTTCGGCGACGGGTCTGTGGGTGATCGCAGGCGCCTTGGCACTCAGGGCTGGTCCGGTGGGCTGGGGCCTTGTGCCGGCCTTGCTTCGATGCGCGGGCGGGCTGCTCTTGCTCTGGCTGGCGTGGCTGGCGATGTGCGCGGCCCGTGCGCGAGGTCTCAACTTCATCTTGTCGGTGTTCAGCTTGGTCTGGATCTCTGACATCGCCGCTTACTTTGGCGGTCGAGCCTGGGGCCGGCGCAAGCTGGCGCCTTCGATCAGTCCTGGCAAAAGCTGGGAAGGCGTGTGGAGTGGCATGGTGGGGGTGTTGCTGGTGGGCGGGTTGTGGGTTGTGGCCGATCGTCAATGGGCGCTCGATTCGCCCAGCCTTTACTCTGTGGCGTTTTCCGGTTCGGGGGTGGTTGGAATGGTGCTGCTGAGCGTGTTCCTGACCGCGATGGGTGTGGTGGGTGACCTGACCGAGTCACTGGTCAAGCGAAACGCCGGGGCCAAGGACAGCAGCGGCTTGCTTCCCGGCCACGGTGGCGTGCTCGACCGGGTCGACGCCTTGCTGCCGGTGTTCCCGATCGCCATCGCGCTGGGGGCTTTGAGATGAGCACCAGCAGCAGCCCCATGCGTGTGTGCATCCTGGGCTCGACCGGATCCATCGGCACCAGCACGCTGGATGTTCTTTCGCGGCACCCCGATCGCTTCGAGGTGTTTGCCCTGACGGCGCACCACCGCGTCGA
>CAMCNE010000060.1 GCA_945875935.1 Bordetella parapertussis | reverse complement strand
CCGCGCCTTACCCGCTCAGCACCGAATGATGCTCGCCGCCCACGAAAAACCCATGCCGCTGGTGGCCAGGATGGCCAGGTTGCCTTCGGGCAGCAGCCCTTGGCGGTGGGCCATGGCCATGGTGAACAGGGAGTCTGCCGGGCCGATGTGGCCGAATTCGATCAGCGACACGTAGGTGTGGTCCTCGGGCATCTCGATGCCTTCGAGGATGTGGGCGCGCAGGGAGTTCTTGACCTGGTTCATCAAGATGTAGTCCATGTCCTTCATCTCATGGCCTGAGCGGCTGACCGCCAGCTTGATGACGTCGACGTATTCCTTGAGATAGACCCGGTTGATCAGATCCGCAAATTTCTCGGGGTCGACCTTGGCGTAGCACTTGTCCCAGTCGTTGAAATCAGGCGTGATCGGCAGCCGCGTGCCACCGGCCTCGATTTTCAGCAGGTCACCCAGCGCGCCATCGGTGTGCTCGGCGAAGCTCAGAAACCGGTAGCGCGGATGGTCGCGCTTGAGCACGACCGCCGCAGCGCCGTCGCCGAAATACAGCAGCGGGTGGCACTCTGCCAGCTTGGTGGACACGATGCGGCTGAGGGTGTCCGCGCAGATCACCAGGGCGTGTTGGATGGACGCATCGCGGTCCATCAGCCCGCCTGCAATGTTGCAAGCCAGGTTGCCGCCTGCACAGCCGTTCCTGACTTCAAAGGCATAGGCATGGCTGCAACCCAGCGCATGGGCCACGGCGCTCGAGGGGCACCAGTTTCGGTAGTCGTAGTCGCCACCTGAGACAAAGATCACCAGATCGAGGTCTTCGCCCTGGATGCCGGCATCCGCCAGGGCATCTTTGGCCGCACTCAAACCCATCGTGAACGGGTGCTCGTCGTCATTGGCCACATGAATGTGCTTGACGCCTATGCCAATGGTGAGTTTTTCTACGGGGATGTTGGCCTCTTGCGCCAGGGTTTCGGCTGAAACCACTTTTTCGGGGGCGTAGGTGCCGAATCCAGCAATGCCGAACGAGACATGTCCGTTAAGGATGTCGGGCGCGTTTTTCATGGGCGGCGGGTGTCTGGGCAGAGCACTCGCCGGTCAGTAGCCGCCGCGCTTGCCGCGCGACAGGTCGACGCCAAGCTGCTTGAGCTTGCGATAGAGGTGGGTGCGCTCCAGGCCGGTTTTTTCGGCCACGCGGGTCATGCTGCCGCCTTCTTGCGCAAGGTGAAATTCGAAGTAGCTCTTCTCGAACGCATCGCGCGCCACGCGCAGCGGGCGGTTGAGGTCGAAGCTTTGTTCGGGCTGCGGCCCGTTCACCTGAGTGGGCAGCGGCGGTGTGCCACGCGGACCGTCGGCATCGTCGGACTCATCCGACTCGTCGGCCTCTTCATCAAAGTCGACGGTTTCGTCTGCAGTCGCCATGGCCATCACGTTCCTGCTGTCGACCAGAGCACTGACCGAAATTCGCGGGGCAGGACGCGCCAGGCCTTGGGCCACCGCACTGAGCAGTTTTTGCAGCGTGATCGGCTTTTCAAGAAAGGCAACCGCGCCGCTCTTGGTGGCCTCGACCGCGGTGTCTATGGTGCCGTGGCCACTCATCATGATCACCGGCATGGTGAGCATTCCGGTGGTGCCCCACTCCTTGAGGAGGGTGACGCCATCGACGTCGGGCATCCAGATGTCGAGCAGCACCAGATCGGGACGGGCCCGGTCTCGAGCGGCTCGCGCCTGGGCCGCGTTTTCGGCCACATCAACGGTGTGACCTTCGTCGGTCAGTATTTCGGACAAGAGCGCTCGGATGCCGAGCTCATCGTCAACAACAAGAATGCAAGCCATGGGCCCTCAGTGCGCGGGCGCGGTGTCGGTGGACGCTGCCACAGTGAGCGCTGGGGCCAGCGCAAACTTGGAAAATGATAGCGAAACTTGGGCTCCGCAGACCACCGGAATTCCCTGAGCACCGGCGCTGTCGGTGACCACCACATTCATCAACCGCGCGCGTGCTCCGTGCTCGTCGGCGATCTTCTTGACCACGGCCAGACCCAACCCGGTTCCCTTGGACTTGGTGGTCACGTAGGGCTCGAACGAGCGCTTGAGGACCTTGTCGGTGAAGCCCGGGCCGTTGTCGATGACATGCAGCCTGACCGCCCTCACAGCCCCCTGTTCGGTGTAAGCGGCCTCGGTCTTCACGCGCACCAGCGCCAGGCCCACCGGCCGCTCGGCCACGGCGTCCAGGCCGTTTTGCACCAGGTTGTGAATGACCTGCCGCAGCTGGGTCGCGTCACCCACGATCAGCGGCAAATCGGCGGCTGCGGCAAACACCAGCGTACCGGCTTCCTGCGCGGTGGCATACAACGAGAGCACTTCGGCGACCAGCACGTTGAGGTCTAGCGGGAGCAACTGTGCGGCGGGCAGCCGCGCATAGTCGCGAAACTCGTTGACCAGTGTTTTCATCGCCTGAACCTGCGTGACGATGGTCGCCACCGCGCGCGTGAGCATGGCCTGATCGGCGCCTTCGAGCTTGGCTGCGAGCTTGTGCTCGAGCCGCTCGGCCGACAGCTGGATGGGGGTCAGCGGGTTCTTGATCTCGTGCGCGAGACGCCGCGCCACCTCGCTCCAGGCCTCGATGCGCTGCGCCGAGACCAGCTCGGTGATGTCGTCAAACACCACCAGCCGCGCGCCTTGCGGCATGAACGCCCCGCGCACCAGCAGGCTCAAGGTGTCGCGGTTGGCGCCGGTCTCCATGTCGAAGGCCTCTTGCCAATGCCCTCGGTCACCCGACTCGGCAGCATCGGCATGCGACTCGAATCGCCGCCACACCATGGCGGCAAAGGCCTCCATGCCCTCGACCTCATCGAGCCGCCGACCGCGATAGGCCGACAAGGGCTGCCGCAGGATGCGGGTGGCGCCGGGGTTGACGGTGTCAATGAGCCCCTCGCGGTCGAAGACGATGACGCCCGAGCTCAGGTTGTCCAGGATGGTCTGCAAGTTGGTGCGGGCTGCTTCGACTTGCGCCACGCTGCGCTGCACCAGCGAGCGTGCTTCCGAGAGCTGCCCGGTCATGTCGGCAAACGAACGGGTCAGGCCGCCCAGTTCATCGCGCGAGCCGAACACCTGCTTGACGCCCAGATCACCCTTGGCCACCTGGCGCACGCCTTCAGCCAGCAACAGCAGCGGCTTGACCAGCTGATTGGACAGCGTGACGGCCAGCAGCAAGGCACCGAACACCGCCAGGATCAGCGTGAGCGTGAGCGTGCCGATGTACATCTTGCGCAAACCTTCGCGGGCCAGCGAGCGTTGCTGGTATTCGCGGTAGGCCGACTGCACGGCCAGCGCGTTCGTGGCCAAAGTCGCTGGCAGCAGCGCGGTGGCCATCAAGAAACGCTCCTGTCTGGCGAGCGCGACATCGGTGCTGGGCACGATCGCCAGCGCACGGATGCGCGCCGGCGGGCTGCCGGCCACGGGCACGCCCGAGCCGTCGTCGTCCAGCCCCTCGAGTTGGGCGGCCACACGAGCGGACCGCGCGCTGCTCAATAAAGACAGGGGTGGGCGCTCGGGCTTGCTGAGCTCGGTCGTGCGGGACACGGACAACAGCACCTGGCCCGACGCGCCGAGGATGGCCAGATCGCTCGCACCCATTTGCTCGCGCAAACGCTCGAGCGCCAGCGGCTGAGCGTCACCGCCCATGTCACCCAGACGCTCGGCAGCCAGCAGCGTCTGCTGCGACACCTCGTTGATCTGGGCGTCCAGGGTGCCACGGCCGAGGGCCAGGCCAGCATCCAGCGCGCCCTCGACCCTGACATCGAACCAGCTCTCGATGCCACGCGAGACGAACTGGTAGCTCACGGTGTAGATCAACACGCCGGGCAACACGCCCACCAGCGCAAAGATGGCGGCGAGCTTGAGCAGCAGCCGGCTGCCGAACTTGCCGCGCTGCACACGCAGCACCATGCGCACCGCCGCGATGCCGATCACCAGCATCAGCAAGGCGGCCACCGTCAGGTTCAGCCAGAACAGCCACGAGTAGTGCTCTTCATAAAAAGAGCGGTTGTTGGTGGCGATGGCCAGCAGGAACGAGAGCACCAGCGCGGCCCCGGTGACCACCACCAGGGAAATGACCCATGCCCAGCGGCTGGCTTTGGTCATCAGGGTTCCTTGGGCGCGGCCAGGCGCTGGACCCTCTCGAGATGCAATGACCAGTCAGGCTGGCCATCGATGCCAATTTGCATCGGCCGAGGCAGCAAGGTGGTGTCGAGCTTGTAGCTGAATTCCACGTAGTAGCCGTCGCCTGCATCGACCTGCCCGGGCTCGGCCAGCTTCCAGCCCGCCACGCGGCGCACGGCAGAAACGGCCTCGGCAGCGCTCGGATAGCTCTGGTTCAAACCCCCGAAGCTCACGCGATAGGTTCGGGTGAGCGGCTGGTAGATCACCCGCCAGGTGCGGCTCACGCGGCTGATCAACTGATCACGCCAGTACCAGCGATCGCGCATCAGGGTGGCATCGGCCACGAAATACAGCGGAACGCCCTTCAACAAGGCGTCTTCCACGCTGGCGGGCAGATCAAAGCGCGTTGCAAAGCTGAGCGTCAGCCCGTCTTCGCCACGCACGACCTCAAAACTGGTCAGTTGCGGTTCGGCCAGCGCGAGGCTCGAGACAAGGGCCATGGCGCAAGCCAGCCACCAGCCACGCAAAGCGCGGCCCCACCTGCTGCGCAAGGCACCAGGCTTGGGATGACAGCGGTCCGTTGCATGGTGATGCACAGCAGTGCCCAGGAGGTCAGTTCTTGATCAGTAGGGAATAGAAAAAGCCGTCTGCACGGGCGGCGTTTTCAGCCAAGCCCGCACCATGTTGATTGTCGATCAGCGGCAGCAAGTGGCCGGGTGAGAGTGCGGGCTCAGCGAGTCGAGCGTCAATGTTGCGTTGCAAAAATACGTCGATCCGGTCCTGCCCTTCGGCCTTGAAGACCGAACAGGTGCAGTACAGCAGCCGCCCGCCCGGCTTCAGCAGCGGCCACAGCGCCTCGAGCATGCGCGACTGCAGCGCGGCCAGCGCAGCGATGTCGCTGGCACGACGAAGCCAGCGGATGTCCGGGTGCCGGCGCACGATGCCCGAAGCCGAACACGGCGCATCGAGCAAGATGGCGTCGAACGGTCGGCCGTCCCACCAGCCCTCGGGTGCGGCGGCATCTCCCGCGCGCAAGGTGGCCGAAAGGTGCAGGCGACCCAGCGACTCGCCGACCCGCGACAGTCGTTGCGCATCGTGATCCAGCGCCAGCACGTCGAGATCGGCGCACTCCAGCAGGTGCGCGGTCTTGCCGCCCGGCGCGGCGCAGGCATCGAGCACCCGGGCGCCGGCGGCCAGCGGCGTGCCACCGCGCAGCAACAGCGGTGCGGCGCGCTGCGCCGAGGCGTCCTGCACCGACACATCGCCATCGGCAAAGCCGGGCAGCCGCTGCACCGGGCAGGGGGTGTCTAGCACCACGCCCCGGTCGCCCACTGCACGCCCTCCCAGCCCGGCGTCGGCCAGCCGCTGCAGGTAGTCGGCCACGGTGCTGCGGCGGGCATTCACGCGCAGGGTCATCGGCGGGTGATCGTCATTGGCCTCGAGCAGCGCCTGCCATTGCCCGGGCCAGTCGGATTGCAGCCGCTCGATCCACCAGTCGGGGTGGTTGCAGCGCGCGCTCGGGATGCGCTGCACGGCCTCAAGCACGGCCGCTCGCTCGCGCAGGAAACGCCTGAGCACCGCATTGACAAACGAAGCGCTCGAGGCCTGCCGCTGGCGCGCGGCGGTGACCGCCTGGTCAACCAGCGTGTGGTCGGTATACGGCGCGTGCTCGTCGGGCCACAGCAAGGCCAGCGCGCTCAGCAGCAAGGCATCGACGGGCTTGGAAGGGGCCTTGGGCACCAGCATTTCGCGTGCGGCGATCGCCTGGCCAAGCCGGCGCAGCACGTGAAAGCTGAGCGACTGCACCCCGGGGCGCAACTCGGCGGGGCAGCGGGCAAGGGCATCGGTCAACGAGCGGCCCGAGCGCACCGCGGCCATCGCGTCGGCGGTCAGACCCAGCAGACTGGCCAGCGCCGCAGCCCCGCCGGGCGGGCTCTGGGCAGCACCACGGGCCGGCAAAATAGCAGGGGGCAGGGCTTTCACCCGGCTGAGTCTACGAGGGCTGCAAGCTGGGTTACCCTCCCCGCCTCGTGGCAGTACACCGAGGAGTCGCTCAAATGCACATGGAGCCAGAGAACCCCGTCTTCAGAACCGAAGAGCAGCTGGCGAAGATGAGCGCCTCGCAGCGCATTCGCTATCGGCTGATCGCCGCCGACTGCCGCTACCACGCCAATGACAACATCTCGGCCTGCATGCAAGAAGGCGAACTCGACGAGCTGCGCGCCGAGGTGCAGGACAAGTTGCAGCAGGTGCTCGAGTCGCTGGTGATCGACACCGACAGCGACCACAACACGCAGGAAACCGCGCAGCGCGTGGCCAAGATGTTCCTCACCGAGGTGTTTGCCGGGCGCTACACGCCGATGCCGTCGGTCACCGAGTTTCCGAACATCTCGCGGCTCAATGAATTGATGATCGTCGGGCCGGTGACCGTGCGCAGCGCCTGCTCGCACCACCTGTGTCCGATCATGGGCCGGGTGTGGATCGGCATCCTGCCCAACGAGCACTCGAACCTGATCGGCCTGTCGAAATACGCGCGCATTTGCGACTGGATCATGAGCCGCCCGCAGATTCAGGAAGAGGCGGTGACCATGCTGGCCGATGAGCTGCAGGACCGCGTCAAGCCCGACGGTCTGGGCATCGTGATGGAGGCCGATCACTTCTGCATGCACTGGCGCGGCGTCAAGGACACCTCGGCCAAGATGATCAACAGCGTGATGCGTGGCACGTTCCTCAAGAATGCCGACCTGCGACGCGAGTTCCTCTCGCTGATCGGGCACAACAAGAATTGAACGACTTTCTCACCCGCCAGACCACCGCCAGGAGAACACCATGCTCGTGCGACTGATGTATGCCAGCCGCGCTGCCGACTCCGTCAACTCGGATGATCTGGCAGCGATCCTCAAGAAGTCGAAGACCAACAACCCGCCCATCGGCGTGACCGGCGTGCTGTGCTTTTCGGACGGCATCTTTTTGCAGGTGCTCGAAGGCGGCCGATCCCCGGTGAGCGGGCTCTACAACAAGATCGCCTGCGACCCCAGGCACCACGACGTGGTGCTGCTCAGCTACGAAGAGGTCAGCGAGCGCAGCTTTGCCGGCTGGTCGATGGGCCAGGTGAACCTCAGCCGCTTGAACCCGGCGTTGCTGCTGAAGTATTCAGAGCGCCCCGAGCTGGACCCTTACGCCGTGTCGGGCCGGGTGTCGATGGCGCTGTTCAACGAACTGGTGGCCACGGCGGCGGTGATGGGCCAGTGCTGAGGGCTTAAAGCAAGCCGGCCGGCCTGAAGCCCAGCGAGCGCGCTATCAGGCAGGTCGGAAACTGCCGGATCGCGCGGCTGTAGGCCAGGCTGGCCTCATTGAACTGGCCGCAGGCAAATGCCAGGGTGTTGTCGATGGCGGCCAGTTGCCGGGCGAGTTCCTCGATCTCCAGACGGCTCAGGTGAGGCTGACGCGCGGGCGCCTCGCTGAGCAGCCGCTGGCGCGCGGTGGCGAGCACGGATTCGGCCAGACGCAGGTTGCTGGCCGCCTCGTCAGACGCCGGTGCGGCGCACAGACTGCCGAAGGCCGCATCGAACTGCTCGCACGCCGCACGCAAGGGCGCCGCGCACTGCGCGGTGGCGCCGATCACCGCACTCGAGGCATCAGCCCACTGCAACAGCAAGGCTTGCCGATGCGTCACCTGGGACTTGAGCGGGCCGAGCGTCCTGGCCAGGTCATCGCGCAACACGCCAAGCCGACCGCGCGCACCCACCGTCCAGAAAACCCCCACCGCGCAGACCGCCAAGGCGACGATCAGGTCGGTGCTCATCAGCCGGCGCCGGCCGCCGTGGGGCGTCTCATGTGCGCACCTCACCTTGCCCCAGCACCACCCATTTCAGCGACGTCAGGCCCTCGAGCCCGACCGGGCCGCGCGCGTGCAGCTTGTCGGTGCTGATGCCGATCTCGGCGCCCAGGCCGTACTCGAAGCCGTCGGCAAAGCGCGTGCTGGCATTGACCATCACGCTCGATGAATCGACCTCGCGAAGGAAGCGCATCGCGCTCGGGTGATGCTCGGTGAGGATGGCCTCGGTGTGGTGCGAGCCGCAGCGGTTGATGTGGGCGATGGCCTCGTCCAGATCGGCCACCACCTTGACGCTGATGATGGGCGCGAGGTATTCCTCGAACCAGTCCTGCTCGGTGGCCGCCACCACGCGCGCACCGGGCACGCCCGACAGCAAGGCCACACTGGCCGCGTCACCGCGCATCTCGACGCCCTTGGCCGCGAAGATCGCGCCGATGCGCGGCAGAAATTCGCCGGCGATGGCCGCATGCACCAGCAGCGACTCGGCCGCGTTGCACGGGCTGTACTTCTGCGTCTTGGCGTTGTCGGTGACGCGCAAGGCCAAGGCCACGTCGGCACTGGCATCGACATAGACGTGGCAATTGCCATCCAGGTGCTTGATCACCGGCACCTTGGCTTCGCGCGAGATGCGCTCGATGAGGCCCTTGCCGCCGCGCGGGATGATCACATCAACCGCCTCGGGCGAGGCGATCAGGTGGCCCACGGCAGCGCGGTCGGTGGTGGGCACCAGTTGCACCGCGTCGGCCGGCAGGCCGGCTTCGAGCAAAGCGGCCTGCACGCACTTCCAAAGCGCCAGGTTGGAGTGGATGGCCTCGGAGCCGCCGCGCAGGATGCAGGCGTTGCCGCTCTTGATGGACAGCGACGCCGCCTCAATCGTCACGTTGGGGCGGCTCTCATAGATCATGCCGAACACCCCCAGCGGCACGCGCATCTGGCCCACCGAGATGCCGCTCGGGCGCTGGCGCAGCTGGGTGATCTCGCCGATGGGGTCGGGCATGGCGGCAATCTGCTCGCAGCCCTCGGCCACGGTGGCGAGGATGGCGGCGTTGAGCTTCAGCCGGTCCAGCATCGCAGCGGCCGTGCCGGCGGCGGCAGCGGCAGTCAAGTCGAGCGCATTGGCCTCGCAAAGCGATGCAGTCTCGGCACGCAGCCGCCGCGCCAGCGCCACCAGCGCCAGGTTGCGCGCGGCGCTCGGCGCGGCTGCCATGCGGGCACTGGCAGCGCGGGCGGCCCGGCCCATGTCGGCGATCAGGGCGTGCAGGTCAGAGGCGGTCATGTGATGGGGCTCCAGTGCAAACAAGAATCCGGCAGGTGCACGAACAACGGCCTCAGCGGCGCTCGAACTTGAACACCGCCACGCTGGCCATCAGGTTGGGCCAGCGGCGCACGCAAGCGCCGTTTTGAATGCCGAACGCATCGAGGATGCGCAGCCCGCACCGCTGGGCCAGGCCTTCGAAGTCGGCGTAGGTGGTCACGCGGATGTTGGGCGTGTCGTACCACTGGTAGGGCAGCGAACGCGTCACCGGCATGCGTCCGGCGGCCACGCTCAGCCGATGGGGCCAGTGCGCGAAATTGGGAAAGCTCACGATGCCGATGCGCCCGACGCGGGCGGTTTCCATCAGCATGCGCTCGGTGTTGCGCAGGTGCTGGAGGGTGTTGAGCTGCAGCACCACATCGAAGCTCTGGTCGCCGAAGATGGCCAGGCCCTCTTCAAGGTTGAGCTGGATCACGTTGACGCCGCGCTGCTCGCAGGCCAGCACATTGGCGTCGTCGATCTCGATGCCGTAGCCAGTGCACTGACGCTGATCACGCAGATAGGCCAGCACCTCGCCCGAGCCACAGCCCAGATCAAGCACGTGGGAGCCTGGCGGCACCAGACCAGCGATGAGTTCGAGCGCCTGATGGTCGTTCATGGCGCGCCCACCTGGGCGATCTCGCGGGCGATGCGATCGAAGCGCGCGCGCAGCACGCCGTGGTAGCGGGCATCGTCGAGCAAGAAGGCATCGTGACCATGAGGCGCCGCAATCTCGGCGTAGCTGACATCGAGCCGGTTGTCGAGCAGCGCCTTGACGATCTCGCGCGAGCGCGCCGGCGCAAAACGCCAGTCGGTGGTGAAGCTCACCACATGGAACTTCGCCGTCGCGGCAGCGAACGCGGCCGACAGGTCGCCGCCATGCTCACGGGCGGGGTCGAAGTAATCGAGCACCCGCGTGATCAGCAAGTAGGTGTTGGCGTCGAAGTACTCGCTGAACTTGTCGCCCTGATGGCGCAGGTAGCTCTCGATCTCGAACTCGATGTCCTGCGTGGTGTATCGCGGCGCGGCACAAGGCTCGGTCGCATCCACCAGCGCGCGCAGGTTGCGGCCGAACTTCGCGTCCATGGTGTCGTCGCTCAGGTAGGTGATGTGGCCGATCATGCGAGCCACTCGCAAGCCGCGCCGCGGCAGCACGCCTTGGGTCTGGTAGTGGCCGCCGTGAAAGTCGGGGTCGGTCACGATGGCGCGCCGAGCCACCTCATTGAAGGCGATGTTCTGCGCCGACAGGCAAGGTGCGGTGGCAATCGCGATGCAGTGGCGCAAGCGATCGGGATAGCGCATCGACCAGCACAGCGCCTGCATGCCGCCCAGGCTGCCGCCGATCACCGCAGCGAGTTGGGTGATGCCCAGCGCGTCGCACAGCCGGGCCTGCGCATCGACCCAGTCTTCGACGGTGACCACCGGAAAGTCAGCGCCGTAGGGCTGCTGGGTGGCGGGGTTGATGTGCGTCGGGCCCGTCGAGCCAAAACACGAGCCGGGGTTGTTCACGCCGATCACGAAGAAGCGCTCGGTGTCCAGCGGCTTGCCGGGGCCGATCAGGTTGTCCCACCAGCCGGTGCTTTTCGGGTCGCCTTCGTAGGTGCCGGCCACATGGTGACTGGCGTTGAGCGCGTGGCACACCAGCACCGCATTCGTGCGGGCCTCGTTGAGCGTGCCGTAGGTTTCGTACATCAACTGGTAGTCGCGCAGCACCGAGCCACTGCGCAGCGGCAGGGGCTGCGCAAACGACATCGTTTGTGGTCGGACGTGTCCCAGCGAATTCATCAGGCAAGCAAGCTCTCGGTGGCTGGCCGCAAGGCGGCGCAATCCGGTTTCAAGTAAGCGGCGACTCGCGTCGGCTGACTAGCAAGAGGCGGGTGTCTCGTGGATCCTGTTTTTAGCGGGATTTGTAGAGCGCCCGCAAGCCGGAGCAAATCAGCGCTGAAGTCAGTATATCCAGCAGCCTCGGCGAGCCACCACTTGCAAACGCTAGGATCGTTACTTCACCTTCCACAACTCGCCCAGAGGACACCCGACATGTTTGCCTGGTTATCAAAACTTGATGGCGCCTTTCCGATGCGCTACTTCGTCTGGTTCGCCTGCGGTGTGGGTCTGGTCGGCAGCGTGTGGCTGGAGCTGGCGCTGCTGCCGCGCCAGGAATGGCTGTGGCTGCTGCCGCTGATCTTTGGGGCGCTGGTGCTCACAGGCTGGTACGACATACGGCAAGAGAGCCACGCCATCTTGCGCAACTACCCGGTGATCGGGCATCTGCGCTTCATGCTCGAGTTCATTCGGCCCGAGATCCGGCAGTACTTCATTGAAGCGGACGACGAGCGCATGCCGTTTTCGCGGCAGCAGCGATCTCTGGTTTACCAGCGCGCGAAAAACGAGCCCGACAAACGGCCGTTCGGCACGCAAAAAGACGTGCACGCCGCCGGCTACGAGTGGATCAACCACTCGCTGCATCCGACGGAATTGCCAAGCCACGATTTCCGTGTCGTCATTGGCGGCACACCGCAGCAGGCCGCTTCGGCGAATTCATGCACGCAGCCCTACAGCGCCAGCGTGTTCAACATCTCCGCCATGAGTTTCGGCGCGCTGTCGGCCAACGCGATCATGGCGCTCAACGAAGGCGCGCGGCGCGGCGGCTTTGCCCACGACACCGGCGAAGGCTCGATCAGTCGCTACCACCGCAGCCAGACCGCCGACGGCACGGGCGGCGATTTGATCTGGGAAATCGGCTCGGGCTACTTCGGCTGCCGCCATGACGATGGCCGCTTCAACGCCGAGCTGTTCGCCACCAACGCGGCCAGCCCCCAGGTCAAGATGATCGAGCTCAAGCTGAGCCAGGGCGCCAAGCCCGGCCATGGCGGCGTGCTGCCCGGCCCCAAGGTGACCCTCGAGATCGCCGAGGCGCGCGGCGTGTCGCCCTGGGTCGACTGCGTGAGCCCGGCCAGCCACAGTGCCTTTGCCACGCCCATCGAGATGATGCATTTCATCGACCGCCTGCGTGGGCTGTCGGGCGGCAAACCGGTGGGCTTCAAGCTGTGCATCGGCCACCCCTGGGAGTGGTTCGCCCTCACCAAGGCCATGCTGGCAACCGGCATCACGCCCGACTTCATCGTGGTCGATGGCGGCGAGGGCGGCACCGGCGCGGCGCCGGTGGAGTTCACCGATCACGTGGGCGCGCCGCTGCAAGAAGGTCTGCTGCTGGTTCACAACACGCTGGTCGGCCTGAACCTGCGCCACCGCATCAAGGTCGGCTGCGCCGGCAAGATCATCAGCGCCTTCGACATCGCTCGGGCCATGGCGCTGGGCGCCGACTGGTGCAATTCAGCCCGGGGCTTCATGTTCGCCGTCGGGTGCATCCAGGCGCAAACCTGCCACACAGGCAACTGCCCGACCGGCGTGAGCACGCAGGATCCGCAACGGCAGCAAGCGCTGGTGGTGCCCACCAAGGCCGAGCGGGTGTTCAACTTTCATCGCAGCACCCTCAAGGCGCTCAAGGAACTGGTGCAAGCCGCCGGGCTGGGCCACCCGGGCGAGATCAATGCCGACCACATCGTTCGCCGCGGCAGCGACCAGAAGGTCAGGCTGCTGAGCCAGATGCTGCACTTCATGAAGCCCGGGGCCCTGCTCGCAGACGAGCTCCCGCCGGGCGTGTATGAGCTTTACTGGCCGTTGGCGCAGGCAGGCAGCTTCAAGGCCGTGCACCAGCCGCAGCCCATGAGCGAAACGCCGCTCAACCTTGAGGTGGCTGAGTCTCGATGAAGCTGGGGCGGGCAAACAGCTTGTCGGTCAATCGCAGCAGGTTGGCATGGCTGTCCCGCCAGCCGATGTGCGGAAACCGAAAGTCGAGGTAAGACAGCGCGCAGCCCACGGACACATCGGCCAGCGTGAGGTGGTTGCCGTTGCAGCACCAGGGCTTGTCGGCCAGACCGGTGTTCATCGCCACCAGCGAGGCCTGCACCTTGCTCATCTGGCGCTCGACCCAGGCGTGGCTGCGCTGTCCATCGGCACGACCGTTCCAGGTCTGCTCCAGTCGCACGGCGACCGCAGCATCGAGCACGCCATCGGCCAGCGCCTCCCAGGTGCGCACCTCGGCGCGCTCGCGGCCTCGCTCGGGAATCAGCCGCCCCACCGGCGACAGGGTGTCAACGTACTCGACGATCACGCGCGAGTCGAACACCGCCTCGCC
>CAMCNE010000059.1 GCA_945875935.1 Bordetella parapertussis | reverse complement strand
GGCGACTGCCCCCACCACCATTGCCCGAAAAAACGCTGTGTCGGTGCGGCAGATGGCGTGGGCGGGTCGGTCCTGAGATCCATCACGAAATTATCGGGCTCGGTGCGCTTGCGTCAGGTCAGGAATGCGAGCGCATGCCTTTGTTTCATATCGCGAACCGTTGGCTCACGGCAAGGAACGCCAATGTGCTGTGAGAGACTTTGACGGTTACTTGCCACGATTTTCGGAGCCTTCATGTCGAGCCTGCCTGAGCCTTTTCCCGGCGCATCTGACGCCCTTGCCGATCCTGACGCGCAAGAGACGCGCGAGTGGATCGATGCCCTGTCGGCGGTCATCGAAGCCGAAGGCCCTCAGCGTGCCCACGACCTGCTCGAGACCTTGCTCGAGCATGCCCGCCAAAGCAGCATCGACCTGCCTTTTTCGGCCAAGACGGGCTACGTCAACACCATCGAGCCCGACGAGGAGGAGCGCAACCCCGGCAACCCCGAACTCGAAGGGCGCCTGCGTGCCTACATGCGCTGGAACGCCATGGCCATGGTGGTCAAGGCCAACCGATTGCACCCGAGCGATGGTGGCGATCTGGGCGGGCACATCAGCAGCTTCGCTTCGCTGGCGCACATGTTCTCGGCCGGCTTCAACCACTTCTGGCACGCGGCGAATGCCGAGCACGGGGGCGATCTGCTCTACATCCAGGGCCACAGCGCACCGGGTGTCTACGCCCGAGCCTTCCTCGAGGGCCGCTTGAGCGAAGAGCAACTGATCAATTTCCGCCAGGAAGTGGCTGGCAAGGGCCTGAGCAGCTATCCGCACCCCAAGCTGATGCCTGATTTCTGGCAGTTCCCCACGGTGTCGATGGGCCTCGGGCCCTTGATGGCCATATATCAGGCGCGCTTCTTGAAGTACCTGCACGCCCGCGGCATCGCCGACACCGCCAACCGCAAGGTGTGGGTGTTTTGCGGCGACGGCGAAATGGACGAGCCTGAAAGCCTGGGCGCCATCGGTCTGGCGGCTCGCGAGAACCTCGACAACCTGATCTTCGTCGTCAATTGCAACTTGCAGCGGCTGGACGGCCCGGTGCGCGGCAACGGCAAGATCATCCAGGAGCTCGAAGGCGAGTTCCGCGGCTCGGGCTGGAACGTGATCAAGCTGATCTGGGGCAGCAACTGGGATCCGCTGCTCGCGCGCGACAAGGACGGCGCACTGCGCAAGATCATGCTCGACACGCTGGACGGCGACTACCAGGCCTTCAAGGCCAACGATGGTGCTTTCGTGCGCAAGAACTTCTTCGGCCGTGATCCGCGCACTGCCGAGCTGGTGGCCAAGATGAGCGACCGCGACATCTGGAACCTGCGCCGCGGAGGCCACGACGCACAGAAGGTCTATGCCGCTTTCCACAAGGCCAGCCACACCCAGGGTCAGCCGACGGTGCTGCTGGTCAAGACCGTCAAGGGCTGGGGCATGGGCGCTGCCGCCGAAGGCAAGAACACCGCGCACCAGGCCAAGAAGCTGAGCGACGAGGATCTGAAGTTTTTCCGCGACCGCTTCAACGTCCCCATCCCCGACAGCGAACTGCACAACATTCCGTTTTACCGCCCGGCCGAAGACACGCCGGAGATGAAGTACCTGCGCGAGCGGCGCGCTGCCATGGGCGGCTACCTGCCGCAGCGCCGCGTGAAGGCCGACGAGCAGTTCACCGTGCCGGCCATCGAGACCTTCGCGCCGGTGTTCGAGGCCACCGCCGAGGGCCGCGAGATCAGCACCACGCAGGCTTTCGTGCGTTTTTTGGGCATCTTGCTGCGTGATCAGGCACTCGGCCCGCGCGTGGTGCCCATCCTGGTGGACGAGGCACGCACCTTCGGCATGGAAGGCTTGTTTCGCCAGATCGGCATCTACAACCCCGAAGGCCAGAAGTACACGCCGGTCGACAAGGACCAGGTCATGTACTACCGCGAGGACAAGGCCGGCCAGATCCTGCAAGAAGGCATCAACGAGGCCGGCGGCATGGCCAGCTGGATCGCCGCGGCGACGTCTTACTCGACCAACAACCGCATCATGGTGCCGTTCTACGTGTACTACTCGATGTTCGGCTTTCAGCGCGTGGGCGATCTGGCCTGGGCGGCTGGCGACATGCAAGCTCGCGGCTTTTTGCTCGGCGGCACGTCGGGGCGCACCACGCTCAATGGCGAGGGTCTGCAGCACGAAGACGGTCACAGTCACATCCTGGCGGGCACCATCCCCAACTGCATCAGCTACGACCCGAGCTTCGCGCACGAGGTGGGGGTGATCCTGCACCACGGCCTGAAGCGCATGGTCGAAAAGCAGGACAACGTCTATTTCTACCTGACGCTGCTCAACGAGAACTACCCGATGCCGGGCATGAAGCCGGGCACCGAAGAGCAGATCATCAAGGGCATGTACCTGCTCGAGGACACACCTGCGGTGATGGGCGACAGCGCTGCGTGCGTCAATCTGCTGGGCAGCGGCACCATCTTGCGCGAGTCGCAGTTCGCCCGCGAACTGCTGCAGGTCGATTGGGGCGTGGCGGCTCGCGTGTGGAGCTGCCCGAGCTTCAACGAGCTGACCCGCGACGGCCAGGACGCCGAGCGTTGGAACCTGCTGCACCCCACCGACGCGCCGCGCGTGCCGTTCGTCACGCAGCAGCTTGCGCCGTATGCCGGGCCGGTGGTGGCCTCGACCGACTACATGAAGAACTACGCCGAGCAGATCCGCGCTTTCATCCCCAAGGGCCGCGCTTACCGCGTGCTGGGCACCGACGGCTACGGCCGCAGCGACTTCCGCAGCAAGCTGCGCACGCACTTCGAGATCAACCGCCACTACATCGTGGTGGCTGCTCTCAAATCGCTGGCCGATGAAGGCAAGTTGCCCGCCGAGCGCGTGGCCGAGGCGCTGCGCAAGTACGACATCGCCGTCGACAAGATCAACCCGCTGTACGCCTGATCAGGCACGAGGAAAAAGACATGGCCACGGTGGAAGTGAAGGTTCCGGACATCGGCGACTTCGAGTCGGTCGACGTCATCGAGCTGCTGGTGCAAGTGGGCGACTCGATCAAGGTCGAGCAAAGCCTGATCACGGTGGAAAGTGACAAGGCGTCAATGGAGATCCCGTCGTCGCATGCTGGTGTGATCAAGGAGATCCGCGTCAAGCTGGGCGACAAGGTGGCCGAGGGCTCGTTGCTGCTGGTGCTGGAAACGTCAGATGTGTCTGCGACCGCTGCGTCGCCTGTGGCGCCCGCACCGCCACCAGTTGCTGCTGCGCAACCAGAAGCTCCTGCGCCGGCAGCCGTGGCGGCCAGCGCACCCCCTGTAGCCGTCGCGAGTGTGGCTGCGCCGGCGCCTGCCGCGCCAGCAGCCGCCCAGCCTGCGCATGAGCCGACCGCGCCCAAGGCCGCCTTGCCCCACGCATCACCTGCGATTCGCAAGATGGCCCGCGAACTCGGCGTGCCACTGGGTGAAGTCACCGGCAGCGGACCCAAGGGGCGAATCACGCAAAAGGATCTTCAGGGCTTTGTCGGCCGTGTGATGGCCGGCACCGCGACCACCCGGGCGGCCGCCGCGGCGGCACCGGCGTCTGGCGGCGCCATGCCGGGTCTGTTGCCTTGGCCGCAGGTGGACTTCGCCAAGTTCGGCGCGGTCGAGCGCCGCGATCTCACGCGCATCCAGAAGATCAGCGGCGCCAATCTGCACCGCAACTGGGTGGTGATTCCGCACGTCACCAACCACGAAGATGCCGACATCACCGAGCTCGAGGCTTTCCGAGTGCAGCTCAACCGCGAGAACGAAAAGGCCGGCATCAAGATCACGATGCTGGCCTTCCTGATCAAGGCCTGCGTGGCCGCGCTCAAGCAGTTTCCCAACTTCAATTCATCGCTCGACGGCGAGCAGTTGGTGCTCAAGCAGTACTTCCACATCGGCTTTGCGGCCGACACACCGAACGGCCTGATGGTGCCGGTGATCAAGGACGCTGATCGCAAGGGCATCGTGCAGATCTCGCAGGAAATGTCCGAGCTGGCGCGCAAGGCCCGTGAAGGCAAGCTGAGCCCGGCTGAAATGACGGGCGGGTGCTTCTCGATCAGCTCGCTGGGCGGCATCGGCGGGCGCTACTTCACGCCCATCATCAATGCGCCCGAAGTCGCCATCCTGGGCGTGTGCAAGAGCGCGATGCAGCCGGTGTGGGATGGCAATGCCTTCGAGCCGCGGCTGATCCTGCCGCTCAGTCTCAGCTGGGATCACAGGGTGATCGACGGCGCCTCGGCGGCTCGCTTCAACGCCTTTCTGGCGCAAATCCTTGGCGACTTCCGCCGGGTCTTGCTGTGATCGGGCGCTGAGCATGGAACACGATCTGGATTGCGATGTGCTGGTGCTGGGTGCCGGCCCCGGTGGTTACTCGGCAGCCTTTCGCGCGGCCGATCTCGGGCTGAAAGTGGTGCTGGTCGAGCGCTATCCGACGCTCGGCGGCGTGTGTTTGAACGTGGGCTGTATCCCGTCAAAGGCGCTACTGCACGTGGCCGCCGTGATGGACGAGGTCTCGCACTTCGAAGCGCTGGGCATCACCTTCGCGCCGCCCACCATCGATCTGGCGCGGCTGAAGGCTCACAAGGACAAGGTCATTGGCCGCCTCACCGGCGGTCTGGCCGCGATGGCGAAGATGCGCCAGGTGACGGTGGTGCAAGGGAGCGGCGAGTTCGTGGATGCGAATCAGCTCAAGGTCGAGCTTGCCGATGGCCAGACTCAGGTCGTGAAGTTCAAGCGCGCCATCATCGCCGCTGGCTCCGAGGCGGTGAAGCTGCCCTTCCTGCCCAAGGACGATGCTCGCGTGGTCACCTCGACCGGGGCGCTCGAGCTGCGGCAGATTCCGCAGCGCATGCTGATCATTGGCGGCGGGATCATTGGTCTCGAGATGGGCACGGTGTATTCGACGCTCGGCGCGAGGCTTGACGTGGTCGAAATGCAAGACAGCCTGATGCAAGGCGCCGACCGCGATCTGGTCAAGGTCTGGCAGAAGATGAACGCGCCGCGCTTCGACCACATCTTGCTCAAGACGAAAACCGTGAGCGCCGAGGCCACGCCCGAAGGCATCAAGGTCAAGTTCGAGTCGGCCGATGGCACGCCCGCGGCACTCCCCGAGCAGACCTACGACCTGGTGCTGCAAGCCGTGGGCCGCGTGCCCAACGGCAAGAAGATCGCGGCCGACAAGGCCGGCGTGGCATTCAGTGAGCGTGGCTTCATCAACGTCGACATCCAGATGCGCACCAACGTGCCGCACGTCTTTGCCATCGGCGACATCGTGGGCCAACCCATGCTCGCGCACAAGGCCGTGCACGAGGCCCATGTGGCCGCTGAAGTCATCGCCGGCGAACTGCTCGGCGACGCCAAGCTGAGCCAGTCGGCCTTCGATGCCCGCGTGATCCCAAGCGTGGCCTACACCGACCCCGAGATCGCCTGGGTCGGTCTGACCGAAGACGACGCGAAGGCACGCGGCATCAAGGTGAAAAAGGGCCTGTTCCCCTGGAGCGCATCCGGCCGCGCGATCGCCAACGGCCGCGACGAAGGCTTCACCAAGCTGCTATTCGACGACAGCGATGAGGCCCACGGTCACGGCTGCATCCTGGGCGGCGGCATCGTGGGCACCCACGCCGGCGACATGATCGGCGAGATCGCCCTGGCCATCGAGATGGGCGCCGACGCGGTGGACATCGGCAAGACCATCCACCCGCACCCCACGCTGGGCGAGTCCATCGGCCTGGCCGCTGAGGCCTTCGAGGGTGCATGCACCGACTTGCCGCCGGTGCGCAGGTAGGGCGCACATCCGGGGGTCTGTTTGAATTCCCTACCCGCACACGCAGCCGCAGTGGTTGCCCCGTCTATGGATTTACGTGGCACTCTTTAGACCTTTCGAACGCGCTTCATGACTACCAACTTCTTTTACGTGTACGCCATTAAGGATCCACGGGACAAGCAACCCAAGCCGTTTTATGTTGGGAAAGGAACCGGAAGTCGAGCCTACGATCACCTCGTATCGCCCGACTCCACGAAGAAATTCAAGAGGATTAAAGACATCCTAGAGGCCGGCAGGATCCCCATCATCGACATTCTTGTAGATGACCTGACCGAATCGCAGGCGCTGAAGATTGAAGCCGAGTTGATTTCTGCCTTCGGGACCGAGGAGACAGGAGGAATGCTGACAAATGCAGTAGTTCCCTCTGGTTTGGGAGGCAAGAAGCGGGATCACATTTCTGTGCCCCAGGGCACAGTCGAGCGAGCACAACTCGGACTGGAGTTCATGAAGACTGCAATCCTCGAGCTCGCGAAGGCAAATCCTGGCGGGATTACGAATTCGGATGCTGCAAGCCTGCTGGGTCTGCGGAGCGACTACAACGGAAAGCAGAAAGACTACCTGTCCTACAGCGTTCTTGGGCTTCTTATCCGTGAAGGAAAGATCGAACGGAAGTACACGCCGTCTCGACATGTCGCTAAGGCCTGACGGTTCGCCCAAGCGGAGGCCACAGGGCTCGGGCTTGGCGACACCCGACAATTTTTTCCAGATCGGGACCGGGAGGGTGACTCCCCCGGCTGAGATGACAAAAGGCACACATCGAACTAGACTTTGCGGATGAAGCCATTTCGCTGGAGTCCAGAGAAAAACGAGCAACTGATGCGGGAGCGAACTGTTTCGTTCGAGCAGATGGTCGTGGCCATTGAGGGGGGTGGGCTGCTGGACCTTCTTGCCCATCCCAACCCGGCCAAGTACCCCAACCAGAAGATCCTGGTCGTCGCCACTGATCGGTACGCGTATCTGGTGCCATTCGTAGAGCTGGCTGACCACTACTTTCTCAAGACCGTCATTCCGAGCCGCAAGGCAACTCGCGACTACTTGATTCAAGGTGAACACGATGCCGAAGACTGACCCATACGAAGCCGAACTGCTTGGCGCCTACGAGGGGGGACTGCTCAAGTCCGTCGCAACGAAGTCAGAACTCTCCAAGTTCAGGGCTGCCGCGCGCGCCACCGCAGTCAAAGACCGGCGCGTGAACATCCGTCTGTCATCGGGTGACCTTCAAGACATTCAGGTCAAGGCGCTGGAAGAGGGGCTGCCGTATCAAACCCTGATCGCCAGCGTGCTTCACAAATACGTGACGGGCAGGCTCGCGGAGCGCGATGGTCCAGCCAAAGACTCCAAGTCAGCGGGCTGATGTCGGCCGAATGCTGGAACTGATGTCCGTCCCGATGAAATACCTGCGCCTTTTTGTCGATGCCGACGGTCGGTCGCATTTCGAAGACTGCGATCTCGCGCTGGGCACGCGCGACTTTGCGCCACCGACCACGCCGCTCGAAGCGTCCGAATTCATCCCGGCCCTCGGGTTTGCCGTGGTGCGCTTTGCCGCTGACTGGTCGGGGCCGTGGCACCCGTCGCCCTACCGACAGTGGTTTTTCATGTTGTCCGGAAGCCTCACCGTGACCGCTTGCGACGGCACCGAGCGCACCCTGTGCGCGGGCGACACCATCCTGCTTGATGACATGGGCACCAAGGGGCACCTGACTCGCGTCAACGGCAGCGAGCAGGCCGTCGCTGTGGGTGTGCGCGTTCAGGATGCTCACTAGGGCCGCAGCGCTCCAAGCCATCAACCAATCGCCCGGCACAAGGGGTTCCTCGTGCGGCCGGATCGCAGGGTTTCGAAGCTAGCGCTCGTCCGCCCGCCAGCGACATCGCATGGGCACCGAAGCGCCCGGCTCAGGGCGCCGGCTTGGCGGTGTCAGACAGCGCAGACGCGCGGTTGGCCAGTGCCTCGATGTCGATCGAGGGCAGCGAGATGGCCTCGGCAGGGCAGCGGCGCGGGGCGTCGTCACCCACCGACCAGGCGTTGCCATCGTTGTCCAGCCCCACCGGCTTGCTGATGCCCAGCCGGGCGGTCAGCTGGTTCATGCTGGCGTGGGTTCGGGCAAAGGCCAGAGCACGGTCGTACTCGGCGTTGGCGTACGAGCGCCGCGCGGTGTAGACCTCGTTTTCCGAGTTCAGCAAATCCAGCAGGCTGCGCTGGCCGATGTCGAACTGCTGGCGATAGGCGTCACGGGCCTTCTCGATGGCCACGGTGTTGCGGTCCAGCAGCACCAGCTGGTCGGTCAGCTTGCGGGTGTCGTTGAAGGCAATGTCAGCCGTCTGACGCACGTCGCGGCAGGCCTTGTCTCGCAGATCCTGGGCCTGATTGATGAGGTTGGCCGCTTCGCGAACGCGGGCCTGATCGGAGCCGCCGTTGTAGAGGTTCCAGTTCAGGACGATCTCGGCGGTGGAGTCGCGCTTTTGGTCCTGGGTGCCTTCGTAGTTGTTGCCAAAGCCGCTGCGCACGCGCGCTTCGATCCTGGGCTGAAATGCCCCATCACGAACCTTGGCCGCCATCTGCGCTGCGCGCACCGACTCGATCGCGGCGCTGATGCTCGGGCTTTGGGTCAGGGCGCGCTTCACGGTCTCTGTCTTGTTGTCGGGAAGGCCGACATGCAGAACCGTCAGTGGCGCCAGCGAGGCCGGAGGCGGCTCACCGACCACGCGCAGGTAGCGCGCCATCACATCATTGAGGTTGGCGGTTTCGGTGGTCAGGTTGGATTCGGCCAGCGCCAGTCGCGCATTGACCTGCTCGAAGTCGACCCCGCGACCCACACCGGCGCTGAAGCGCGCCTGGGTCTGCTTCGAGACGTATCGGTGCTGCACGTAGTTGTCTTCGGCCAGGGCCACGAGACGGCGAAAGCGCAACACGTCGTAGTAGGCCCGCGCTGCCTCAAGCGATGTCTGCTCGGTCGATTCCAGCAGATCGAAATAGCGGCTGTAGCGCTCGTGGCTGACGCGGTCCACATCGCGCTGTGTGCCCATGCCGTCCCACAGCAGCTGTGTCACGCTCAGGCCCAGACCGGTGCGGCGCAGCGTCTGGTTTTCGGGAGCGCGCGAGGTGATGCGGTCTTCTTCGATGCCGACGTTCGAGAGCAGGTCCACTCTGGGCCGCAGTGCGCCCGAGACGGCGCTGACCGAATCGGCAGACGCGCGGTAGGCGTTGAAGCGCGAGGACACTTCAGGGTTGGACGTCAGGGCCTTTTCAACCACCTGCCTGAGTTGCGCGTCGCCGTCTGATGGCGACTGGGCGCGCGACTCGACAGCCAAGACGAATACGGCCAGCGCGATGAGGGTCAATCGACGGGATAAGCTCATGATGTTTGAAAGTGAACTGCGGGGATCGGGGCTACCCAACCGATACGCGAACCAGCTTTCATCGGTCCTATTTGTCCGTAGTTTAGGGTGGGCGTCCTCGGGGCTGGTCCTTATCGTCGACTCAAGTTGCGGCCTGAGCGGACGACATCGAATCAAGCCCATCCACACCATGCCCGCACCTGGCCGGCCGTTGACCTCGTGACCCGGAGCACTCTCGAACCGCATTCGCTGGCGTGCGTGACGGCCAAGTCGGTCCGCCGGCGCGGCTGGGTGCGCAACGGGTCGGCGTTTGCCTGTGCGGCGTTGATGCTTGGCCTGCTGCTTGGCGCCACAGCCCCATGGGCCTGGGACGTCCAGCGCATGACGGTGGCGGCACAGCTTCGCGGGCCCAAGGCCGCCGCCGGGTTGAAGGCCCTGCAGTCGGTGATGCTCGCTGCGATCGACGCCGAAGAAGAAGCCCGCGTGGGGGCGATCAATCAGTTCTTCAATCGCCGTGTTGTGTTTCGCCCTGATTCCGAGGTGTGGGCACAGGTGGATTACTGGGCCAGCCCGTTTGAATTTCTTGAAAAAGGCGAGGGCGATTGCGAGGACTTCGCCATCGCCAAGTACTTCAGCTTGCTGATCAGCGGGGTGCCCGCGCAAAAGCTGCGGCTGGTTTACGTCAGAGCCCAACTCGGCGGCCCCGACGGTCCCGCCTTGGCCCACATGGTGCTGGCCTATTACCCCAAGCCCGGCGCCGAACCCTTGATCCTTGACAACCTGATCACCGACGTGCGACCGGCCTCGCGCCGACCCGATCTTTCACCGGTGTTCAGTTTCAACGCCGAGGGTTTGTGGGAGGGCACGGGGTCGCAGAATTCAGGGGACCCGGTGGCGCGCCTGTCACGCTGGCGCGATGTGATCTCCAAAGCTCGCACCGAGGGTTTCCTGCCATGACGACGAATCACGAATACTTCAGCCCAAAGGAGCGCACATGTCGCTGATCCGCCAAGTCTGGCTGCTGCTGCTGGCCACCGTGCTGCTGGCTTTTGTTGGCAGCGTCCTGATCGTCACCACATCGTCGCGCGACCTGCTGCAAACGCAACTGCGGCTGAAAAACAGCGACAACGCGACCTCGCTGGCGCTGGCGCTGTCGCAGCAAAAAGGCGACCCGCATTTGATGGACTTGCTGATGGCCGCACAGTTCGACACCGGCTACTACCGCAGCGTGCAATGGGTGTCGCCCGATGGCCAGGTGCTGTTCGGGCGCGAGGCCCAGGCTCAGAGCACCCAGGCACCGGCATGGTTTGTGGCCGCCGTGCCGATCGAGTCCATGCCTGGCACCGCCCAGGTGTCTGACGGCTGGCGTGCGCTCGGGCAGGTGGTGGTGGAAAGCCACGTGTCGTATGCGCACGATGCCTTGTGGTCGAGCAGCCTGCGCTCGGCGCTGGCGATGGCGCTGGTGGGTCTGATCGCCGCGGGCGCAGCCACGCTGGTCATTCGGCGCATCAGCCGCTCGCTCAATGCGGCAGTCGATCAGGCCCGAGCCCTTGAGCACGGCGAGTTCAAGCAGGTCAGCGAGCCCGGTGAGCCTGAGCTCAGGCGACTCACCCGTGCGATGAATTCGATGGTCGATCGATTGCGCGTCACTTCCAGCGCGCAGGCTGAACAGATTGCCGCCTTGCACCGGCAGGCCAATGGCGATGCGCTGACCGGGCTGTCCAATCGCAACCACTTCCTGATCCAGTTGAGCAGCGCGCTGCAGCGTGAAGATGGCCCGGCCGAAGGTGGGCTGGTGCTGCTGCGGGTGATGGATCTGGCCGGCCTGAACCGTCAGCTCGGCCACGCCACCGTCGACCGCATGCTGCTGACCATCGCGCAGTCTCTGCGCCCTTACGCCGATCAGGTTCGAGGCTGCTTCCTGGGGCGGCTCAATGGCTCTGACTTTGCCTTGTGCCTGCCCGCAGCGGGTGTGGCTCATGAAACCGCGCATGCATTGTCCGAAGCGCTGCGGCTGGTGTTGCCGAGTTTTGGCATTCAAGCCGCGGTGTGCATCGGCGCGATCGAGATCAACCGCGAGTTGCCGCCCGGGCAGGTCATGGCCCGAGCCGACACCGCCTTGGCGCGCGCCGAACTCAAAGGCGCATTTGCCGTCGAGGTGGGCAGCGGCCCGCTCGGCGCGATGGCCTCGCTGGGCGAGGGCGCGTGGCGCCAGCGCATCCGCCAGGCGCTCGACCGGCAGCGTTTGCAACTGATGGAGTTCAGGGTGCTCAATGAACGGCGTCAGGTGCTGCACCTGGAATGCCCGCTGCGTTTGCAACTCGACCCCGATGGGCCGTTTGAGCCGGCCGCACGCTGGTTGCCGCTGGCTGTGCGCAGCCGCTTGACCGCCGACATCGACGAGTGCGCCCTGGCGCTGGCCATCAAGGCCAGCGAGCACGATGGTCAGGCGCGCTGCGTGAACCTGTCGCCGGCATCGCTGACTGATGGCGGCTTTGCCGCTCGACTGCGCGCCTTGCTGTGGACATCACCGCAAACGGCCAAGCTGATCTGGCTGGAAGTGTCAGAGACCGCTGCGGTCGATCATTTCGATTTGCTCCAAGAGCTCGGCCGCCAGTTGCGGCCCACCGGTGTGCGCTTTGGCATTGAGCATGCCGGCGAGCGTCTGGGACAGATCCCGCGCCTGTTCGAGTCGGGGCTGGATTACGTGAAGCTCGACGCGTCGATGGTCTCGGGCGTGGGCAGCGACGAGCAGCGCGCGGTGTTCGTGCGCAGCACCGTCACGCTGTTGCACGGCATGTCGATCCAGGTCTTTGCCGAGGGCGTGGCCGACGCCACCGACGCCGCCAAGCTGTGGGAGTGCGGCGTCGACGGCGCCACCGGCCCGTGGATCAGTTCACAGGAGGTGGCGGCGGGCTGATCGGGTATACCGATCAAGCCACATCGGTGATGAGTTTGCCGCGCGCCAGAAGGTCGTTGATGACTTGGTTGTCGTTGGTAAAACTGCCTACCAGGTTGACGCCAGTCAGCGTGATCACCTGATCCACGGCGGCATGGCTGCCCGCCGTGAATTTGCCCTCTGAGCTGATCTCGATCACAGTGTCGCTACCGACCTTGGTGAAGTGCAGGTAGTTGGCGAGGTTGCCGGCGTCAGACGTGATCGTCAGAGCGTTGTTCAGACCGATGGGGTTGGGCAAGGTCGTGGTGTTGGCCGCATGCGTCTCGCCTGTCAGCAGATCGCGCAGGTCCAGCACATCGCCAGCGTAACTTGTGTTGTCAAAGTCGCTGATCACGTCGTGGGCGGGCGTTGCAGTGCTGCTGGCATCTCCCAGAGACCAGCGGAAGACGTCGTTGCTCATGCCCCCAGGCAAATCGCCAGTCAAATGGTCGTCACCCTTGCCGCCTTCGATCACATCGGACGCGGCTCCGCCGGCGAGCACGTCGCGGCCATCGCCCCCGATCAGGTGATCGCGAGCAGCGCCGCCGGTCAGCTGATCATCGCCCGCACCACCTTGAAGCAGCGAGCCCGTTCGCACCGTATAGCTGCCCGGCCTCGCGCCGGTGACGATGTCTTGCAACTCGGTCAACACGGGCGCGTTCACGTCGCTGTACAGCGGCAGCGTGCCCGAACCCAGCACCTTGTAGCTGCTGTCGGCGTCGCTGCTGAGCTTGAACTCGACGCGCAGAACGGCTTTTCCAGCCTGTTCCCAGTAGATCAACTCGAGTGGCGTCAGGCCACCTTCGATCGCCACACCCGAGTAGACACGCGTCGTCGCCACCTGATTGCCATCGAAGATGGCGACCGTCTGGTCGTCCAGCCGCAGGCGGAATCCGTCGTCGGCCGTCACGCGGATGTCGTACAGCCCGGCTGCCAGATAGGCCTGGCCGGTAAAGCGCAACGCGGCATCGCTGGTCTTGCCCAGGCCGCTGGTCGGGCCGGTGCCTAGGTTGTCGTTGTCTGGAGTGCCCAGCGTCACACGCAGGTCGATTGGCGCACTGGCCGGCGTTTTGTTGACGAACTTGAACAACTCGCTGTTGGTGCGGTTGATGGAAATGGGGCTACCCGCACCTGCAGCGACGTCGGGGTTGGTACCCAAAGAGTTGTTCACCGCGTTGATCCGGCCGTAATCCAGCGTGGTGGCGGTGAACCGCACGTCGGTGGCGTTGTCCTCGGTGGCAACAGTAGATCCCACGACATTACCGCCGTCGTAGTAAGCGTTACGTCCGTTGATGAGCGCCGTCACCTTCGCCACGCTGCTGAGATTGCCGAAGGTGGCATCGTCGCTGTGCTGGCGATTGGCATTGCCGCTGGCCGGGTTGAAGTCGTTGTAGCCGTAGTACTCGACGCTCAGGCCTAGCGGGTTAAGTAGTGCCTCGTCGTTGTCCACGATCGTGCCTGTGGCGCTGGCCGTGCCGATGGTGTAGCCGGTGCCGCTGGTGATCGTGGCGATCACCGTCTCGTCGAGCTCGTCGATCGAGTCGGCTGTCGGATCGATCGTCACCGTGGTGCTGCCGGAGAGCTGGCCTGC
>CAMCNE010000058.1 GCA_945875935.1 Bordetella parapertussis | reverse complement strand
CCCGAGGTCGCCTTGCTCGCGGCGAGCCAAAGCAGCAGGCAGCCGACAAAACCCAGAACCACCGTGAAAAACACGGAGTCGAGGTTGATCACCGAAAAGTCAACAACCGACGACTGATGCCCGCTTTGCAGGTGCTTGAGGTGGTGAATGATGTATTCACCAGCTGTCGGGGCGTGTCCAGAAGCTTCAGCAGACATGGTGAATCACAACCTCATCGTTCGTTTGCGGCCACGCCACAAGAGCGCAAGCCAATTCATCTTCATGCACACAAACATCGTGACCAGCAACACCGGCCAACTCAAGTCGGGCACCACTCGGGACGCGATCACCAGCATCGCAATCGCGACACCGATCTTCAACATTTCCCAAAACATGAAGCCGACAGCCAAACCCATCGCCGACCCAGCCTTGCGGGACATTCCTCGCGCCATCAAGGCACCAGGCAGCACCACCGCCATCGCACCGTAGACCGCTGACCACATCGAGGACGGCGAACCCCACAGCGCAAAACTGAGAGCGCAAACCGCACCCACAGCAGCTTGCGCGGCGACCACCTGCCATGGCGACACAGAAGAAGACCCCAAGTCAAGCAAGGCAACTTCCTCTCGCGTCCAAACCTTGTTGTCGCGCTCCGAATCATCGAGGTCGTCGATGAGCAGAGGCTGAGCCCTTGAGTGAGGCAGGCTGGCAGAGGTCTTGGATGCCACACCACGATCGATTGTGTCGGTCACGGCGGCTGATCCGGCTGTTGTCAACAAAGCCTCGGAATTGTACGTAATTACCCGCTGTTTTGGCGCACTTTTTTAAACGCCGGCAGGATACGTCGATCACGAGTCGTTAAGGGCTTGTTGGCAAGTGCTCAGCCTGACAGGCGGGCAGGCAATCCCGGCACGTCGACACGCATAGACAACACGCAACCGGCCCATGGCTGTTCGGCCAGTTCGGCGGCCGGCCGGCCACGCCGCGATGTGGTGATGAACAGCGTCTGCAAGTCCGGGCCGCCGAAGCAGGGCATCGTTGGGCAGCGCACCGGCAACGGGACCTCGCGCAGCGTGACTCCCTGCGGGGACAGGCAAAGCAACCGCTGCCCCTCGAACATCGCCACCCAGTAATTGCCCTCGACGTCGACTGCAGCGCCATCGGGGCGCCCGCCGTAGGCAGACAAGGGCTGGTCCGGCTGCCTCAACAGGAATTCGGCCAGCACGCGCCGCGCAATGAGCGCCCCGCTTGAGCCGTCGAAGTCGAAGGCAAAGATCCGGTGTGTCTGCGTGTCGCTCCAGTACATCGTGCGGCCATCTGGACTCCACGCCAGCCCGTTGGACACCGCGATGCCATCGGCCCTTCGAGTCAACTCTCCTTGATCAAAGCAGTAGAGCGCTGCCAGCGGCGGGTCTCGCGGCTCGCGGACGGTGCCGGCCCAGAAACGCCCCTGCGGATCGCACTTGCCATCGTTGAATCGTTCGACCTTCGGGTCATAGGGCGGCGGTGCCAGCAGCGACCTCTCGGCAGTAACCGGATCAAAACGCCACAACCCATTGCGAGCAGCCAAGAGCATGCCGCCGTCAAGCATGGGCGCGCAGCTGCCGATTTCGCTGTCGAAGGTCCAGTGCGTGAGCTCGCCGGTTGCGGCATCAAACCGGTTGAGCGTGCAGGCAGGAATGTCGCAGTAGTAAAGCACCTGCTCTGTCGGGTGCCACACCGGTGACTCGCCCAGAAGGCTGGGTGCCGCCACAGCGATCTTCACGGTCGGGTCTTCGCGCGAGCCGGTACTTGCGCTCACGACAAAGACACCTCGAGCGTCATGCTGGCCTCGTGGGTCTGTGCGGGTTGCAGCGTGCGCAAGCCGTGAGCGGCTGGGTCGCTCATGTGGATCGCGTTGCTGACATGGCTCACCGGCTCGACACAGAAATACGGTTTGTCCCTCGGCGTATAGACCACGAGATGAGTCAGGTTTGAAGTCAGCCGAAGCGAGAGCTTCTCGTCGCGAATGCGAGCGGGGCCCGTCCAGCCATCGAAGCAGTGGTCAAAGCCCAGGCGCGACACATCACCATCAATGCCCGGTTGCGCCACCTTGCGCGAAGACAACCCGGCGGCGTCAGGCTCCCAGCGATCAGCGACATCGATGTGCAAGTGACTGCGCTCGCGCTTCGGGAAATAGGGATGCCAGCCCAGCCCCACGGGCTGCGCCACATCGCAGGTGTTGGTGATGGTCATGCGCACAGTCAGCGAGTGCGGCGTCAGCGAAAAGAACTGCTGCGCCTTGAAGGCAAAGGGCCAGTGCCCATCGGGCGTGTGGCGATAGCGCAGCACCGCATCAGTTTGACTGCGCGACACCACCTCCCAAGAGCGCAGCCAGCCCACGCCGTGGACCGAGTGGGGGTTGTCGTCGAAATTGGGCTCGGTGCTGTGGTCGCGGCCCTGCCAGCGAAAACGCCTGTGGCCCAGGCGGTTGGAATAGGGCACCAGCGGATAGCTGGCCGACTGGCGTGCGGCTGCCAGTTGTTCAGGCGGCGTCGAGCGCATCACGGGCAAGTCGCCTAGCCACAGCCCGGCGATCGAGCCCCCGAGGTCAGCCCGCAATGCCAGACGCAAATCACCACACTGAAATTCGAGGGTGCCCGAGGCAGCCGTAGGGTTCGGAATTGACGGGGACTCGCTCATGGGGATCGTGGTTTTGAGATCCTATGCCTCGCCGCTGACAGCTCGGTGGCCATTCGGACCGTGTCAGTCCAGATCGGCCTTCAGGTAATGCGAGCCGGCGATCGGGCTGTAGTAGTAGGGAGGAATCTCTTCGAAGCCCAGCGAGGCATACAAACCGCGCGCGGCGCCCATGTCGTCCAGCGTGTCGAGCAACATGGTCGAGTAGCCCACGCTGCGCGCTTCGTCGAACAGCGCCTGCGCCAGCAGACGGCCCAAACCGAAGCGGCGAAAAGCAGGCCGCACATACAGGCGCTTCATTTCGCACGAGTTGGCGTAGTCGACGTCGGTCAAAGCGCGCAACGCGCCACAACCGGCCAACTCGCCATCGACAAAGGCGAGCAGCAGATGCCCGTGCGGGGGCGCGTACTCGCCAGGAAGCGCGGCCAGCTCTTCTTCGATGTCCTGAAAGCGCTGATCGATGTTCAGACTGCCGACGTATTCCCGAAAAATGCCTCGCGTGATCTCCAGAGACTCGGCGTCGGCTGGGATCACGAGTTGTATGTCAGGGGTCGGCATGCGGGAGGGGGCGGTCAGGACCGGTCCAGTTTATCGCCCGGTGTGGCCGCTTTCGTCGGGCGGTTTCCCTCACTCAGCCGCGCTGGCCCAGCACTTCCCAGCGCTCCATGGCGACCAGCAGTTCATCGTCGATCGATGCCACTCGCGCCTGCGCAGCGGCCACACCTTTCGGGTCGCGCGTGTAGGCGTCGGCATCGGCCAGCAACGTGGCCAGCGAGATCTGCTCTGCCTCGAGTTTCTCGATGCGCGCGGGCAATTCGTCGAGTTCGCGCTGCTCCTTGTAGCTGAGCTTGCGCGGCTTGGCGGCGGCGGGCGCTGGCGTGGCCGCCACAGACTTCGCCGCCGGCGGCGTGTCCTTGGCCTTGGCAGCCTTGGCCGCCTGAGCGCGCAGGGTGTGCGCGCGATCGCGCTGCATCTTCCAGTCCTCGTAGCCGCCTTCGTACTCACGCCACTGGCCGGGGGACTCATCGCCTTCCCACACGATGGTGCTGGTCACCACGTTGTCGAGAAAACGCCGGTCGTGACTGACCAGAAACACCGTGCCCTTGTAAGACTGCAGCAACTCTTCGAGCAGTTCCAGCGTGTCGATGTCGAGGTCGTTGGTCGGCTCGTCGAGCACCAGCACATTGGCCGGCAGCGCGAACAACCGTGCGAGCAGCACGCGGTTGCGCTCGCCGCCGCTGAGCGTGCGCACCGGCGAGTTGGCGCGCTCGGGCGAGAACAGGAAATCGTTCAGATAGCTCATCACGTGCTTGCGCTGGCCGGCGAACTCGACCCACTCGCTGCCCGGGCTGATGGTGTCGGCCAGCGTGGCATCCAGGTTCAAGGTGCTGCGCATCTGGTCGAAGTAGGCGACCTCGATCTTGCTGCCCTGGCGCACCGTGCCGCTGGTGGGCTGCAGTTCGCCCAGGATCAGCTTGAGCAGCGTGGTCTTGCCCGCGCCGTTGGGGCCGATCAGGCCGACCTTGTCGCCGCGCAGGATGGTCGCGCTGAAGTCGCGCACGATGATCTTTTCGTCGAAGTTCAGCGACACATCGCGCAGCTCGCCAACGATCTTGCCGCTGGGCGCGCCCGAATCAATCTCGAGCCGAACCTGACCGAGCGAATCGCGCCGCTTCTGGCGCTGATCGCGCAGCACCTCAAGGCGCTGGATGCGTGCCACGCTGCGCGTGCGGCGGGCCTCGACGCCCTTGCGGATCCAGACCTCTTCTTGCGCGAGCAGCTTGTCGGCGCGCGCACTGGCGAGCGCGTCAGAGGCCAACTGCTCTTCTTTCATGCGCTCGTAGGCGCTGAAGTTGCCGGGATAGCTGCGGATGATCCCGCGATCGAGTTCGATGATGCGCGTGGCCACGCCGTCAAGGAACGCGCGGTCGTGGGTGATCAGCATCACGCTGCCCCGAAAGCTGCACAGCAGCTCTTCCAGCCAGGAGATGGAGTCGAGGTCGAGGTGGTTGGTCGGCTCGTCGAGCAGCAACACATCGGGCACCGCCACCAGCGCCTGCGCCAGCGCCACACGCTTTTTCATGCCGCCTGAGAGCTGGCTGATCTCGCGCGAGCCGTCCAGATGCAGTTGCGCAATCGTGGTGTCCACCCGCTGTTCCCAGTTCCAGGCGTCGAGCGCTTCGATGCGCGTTTGCAGCGCGTCCAGATCGACGCCGTCGGCGTGCTCCTCATAAGCCTGACGCACCGCGCGTGCCTCGGCCACACCCTCGCTGACGGCATCGAACACGCTGTGGCCGGGCTCGAACACAGGCTCTTGCGGCACGTAGCAGATGCGCACGCCCTGCGTCATCTGCAACAGCCCGTGATCGAGCTTTTCAAGGCCGGCAATGACCTTGAGCATCGACGATTTACCGGCGCCGTTGCGTCCGATCAGACCGAGGCGCTCGCCGGTGTCCAGCGAGAAGGCTGCGTTGTCGAGCAGGGCCACGTGGCCGAAGGCCAGATGGGCGTTGGAAAGGGAGAAGATGGCCATTCGGGGATTGTGAGGGTTGGCCCTGATACGCCACAGACGTTGCGGCATTCCTACGGCAGAGAATGCAAGCATGAGCTGCGGCCCCCTGTTTCACGATGCGTTCTACAAGTTCGCCCGCATCGCCGATGTCGATGCCGTGGCAGGCGTGGTGCGCGAGCTCGGCGCCTCGCTCACGGGCAGCGTGCTGGTGGCCAGCGAAGGCATCAACGCCACCGTGGCCGGCTCGCTGGAGGCGCTCGATGCGTTTCGCGTCGCGCTGGCCACCGATGCGCGGCTGGCCGGAGCGTTCGATGCAATCGACTTCAAGCGCAGCCCCTGCATCACCCCGCCGTTCCAGCGCCTGAAGGTGCACAGCCGACCGGAAATCCTGGCGCTGGGTCTGCCAGCCGACGCAGCCGAGGTCGACGCCGTGGGCCACATCGGCCGGCAGGTGTCGCCCGAGCGCTGGCGCGAGTTGCTCGACGACCCCAAGGTGGTGGTGATCGACAACCGCAACCACTTCGAGGTGCGGCTGGGGCGGTTTCGCAACGCGGTCGATCCGCTGGTGCGCAACTTCCGCGACTTTCCGGCCTACATCGAAGCGCAGTTGCCACTGTGGCAGGCCCAAGGCAAGCAAGTGGCGATGTACTGCACCGGCGGCATCCGCTGCGAGAAGACCAGCGCCTGGCTGCAGCAGCGCGGTGTCGAGGTGCTGCAGCTCGAAGGCGGCATCCTGAATTACTTCGCCCGCATGCCGGATGCCGAACTCGACTGGGCCGGCGAATGCTTCGTCTTCGACAACCGCATCGCGCTCGACACCCGGCTGCAGGAAACGGCCACCACCGCAGCGCAGGTCTACGCCGACGATCCGCAAGAGTCGTGGCGGCTGCAGCGTGCCCTGCGACTGGAAGCTTCGGCCGAGTCGGACGACGGCAGCCCCGAGAGCGATACCGCCCCGGCGCCACGGTGAACCGCACGCGCAAACCGACGCCCGCGCCGCTGCCGACCAAAGACGGCGTCGGCCCGAGCTGCGTGGCCTTGCCGCCTGGCGTCTGGGCCACGATCGACGACTTCCTGGCCGATCGCTTCGCTGGCGTGCCGGCCAGCGTGTGGCGAGATCGCATGCAGCGCGGCGAGCTGCTTGACGAGCGCGGCGCGGCCATCGGTACCGGGCAGCCTTACCGCAGCGGCGGCAAGCTGTATTACTACCGCTCGATCGACGACGAACCGCGCGCGCCGTTTGCCGAAGAGATCCTGTTTCAAGACGAGTGGCTGGTCGCCGTCGACAAGCCGCATTTCCTGCCGGTGACGCCGGGCGGGCGCCACCTGCACGAGACCCTGTTGGTGCGGCTGAAGCGCCGGCTGGGCATCGACACGCTCACGCCGCTGCACCGGCTCGACCGCGAAACGGCCGGCGTGGTGGTGTTTGCGGTGCAGCCCGACACGCGCGGCGCCTACCAGGCGCTGTTTACCCAAAGGCAAGTGGTCAAGCACTACGAGGCCATCGCGCCTTGGCGGGCGGATTTGAGTTTTCCGCTGACCCACCGCAGCCGGCTGGTGGAAGACGCACACTTTTTGCGCATGCGCGAAGAGCCGGGCGAGCCCAACGCCGAAACGCACTTCGAGTTGCTCGAAACGCTGGGCGACCTGGCTCGCTACCGGCTCATGCCAGTGACCGGCCGCACCCACCAGCTGCGGGTGCACTGCACCGCGCTCGGCCTGCCCATCGTCGGCGACCGCATGTATCCCGAGCTGCTGCCCGCCGACACCGACGACCTCGACCGACCGCTGCAGCTGCTGGCCCGCAGCCTCGCCTTCACCGACCCGATCAGCGCACAACCACGACGCTTCGAAAGCCAGCGGCAGCTGGCCGCGCTCACCGACACCGACAGACTCAAGCCGGGCGAAGTTGCCGCAGCAGCGCGTCGATGAACAGCGCGGCCACATCCAAGCCGGTCTGCTTGGCGATTTCTTGAAAGCCGGTCGGGCTGGTGACATTGATTTCGGTGAGGCACTCGCCAATCACGTCCAGACCCACCAGCAGCAGACCACGCGCGGCCAGCGCGGGGCCGAGCCGCTCGGCGATCTCGCGGTCTCGCGGGCTCAGCGGCTGGGCCACGCCCTTGCCACCGGCGGCCAGGTTGCCGCGGATCTCGCTGCCTTGTGGAATGCGCGCCAGCGCAAACGGCACCGGCTGGCCGTCGATCAGCAAGATGCGCTTGTCGCCCTGCGTGATCTCGCTGAGATAGCGCTGCACCATCACCGTCTGCGCGCCATGGCGGTTGAGCGTCTCGGAGATGCTGCCCAGGTTCAACCCGTCGGGGCCGACACGGAAGATGCCCGCACCGCCCATGCCGTCAAGCGGCTTCAAGATGATGTCGCGGTGCTCGTCGTGAAAGCGCCGGATGTCGGCCGCATCGCGGGTGACCAGCGTCGGCGCAATGAGTTCGGGAAACTCCAGGATGGCCAGCTTCTCGGGGTGGTCACGCAGCGCAGCCGGGCGGTTGAACACGCGCGCGCCTTCACGCTCGGCCTGCTCAAGCAGGTGGGTGGCGTAGAAATACTCGCTGTCGAAGGGCGGGTCCTTGCGCATGAGCACCGCGTCCACATCGGCCAGCGCCACCGGGATCTCGTCGGGCGCCTGCTGGCGGGCGGCAAACCAGCTCGTGGCGCCGGGCGTGAGCGTGATCTCGCGCACATAGCCGGTGACGCGGCCGCCGCGCTGCCACATCAGGTCGCGCGGCTGGCACGCCAGCAACTCGCAGCCGCGAGCCGAAGCCTCGCGCATCATCGCGAAGGTGGTGTCCTTGGCGGTGTTGAAACCTTCGAGCGCGTCGGCGACGATGAGCAGTTTCATGGCTGCGAAGTCCTCAGAGCTTGGTTGCGCCGCCCGCAGCCATCCTCAGATCTCGACCTTGGAGCCCAGCTCGACCACCCGGTTGGTCGGCAGGTTCAGGAAGTCGGCCGCTGCAGCCGCGTTGCGGTGCATGCTGGCAAACAGCTTCTCGCGCCACATGGCCATGCCGTTGCCCAAGGTGGGGATGACGATGTCGCGCGACAGGAAGTAGCTGGTGTCCATGGGCTCGAGCTTCACGCCGCGGCCCTTGAGCAATTCCAGCGCTTCGGGCACGTCGGGGTCGTTCTTGAAGCCGAAGTTGAGCGTGACCTGCCAGCAGTCGCGCCCCAGCGGCTCGATCTGGCAGCGCTTGTCAAAACCCAGCCACGGCACCTGATGGTGCTTCACCGTGACAAACAAATTGGTCTCGTGCAGCACCTTGTTGTGCTTGAGGTTGTGCAGCAACGCATTGGGCGTGTAGCCCTGCTCGCTCACCAGAAACACCGCGGTGCCGGCCACGCGGGTGGGCGGGCTGACAAACACCGCATCGAGAAAGTCCTTGAGCTCGACCGAGTCTTCGCGCATGCGCTCTTGCATCAGTCGACGGCCTTCCTTCCAGGTCATCATGAGCGTGAACATCACGATGCCCAGCACCACCGGGAACCAGCCGCCGTCGAACAGCTTGACCGCATTCGAAGCGAAAAAGATCGCATCAACGATGAAGAAGAAGCCCGTGGCGGCCAAGCTCCAGCCCCACTTGAATTTCCACGCATAACGGATCACGAAGAAGGTCATGACGGTGGTGATGAGCATGTCGATGGTCACCGCGATGCCGTAGGCGCTGGCGAGCTTGCCGCTCGAGCCGAACAGCACCACCACCAGCACGATGCAGGCGTAAAGGCTCCAGTTGACGAACGGCACATAGACCTGCCCGGTCTCCTTGACCGAGGTGTGGGTGATGCGCAGCCGCGGCAGGTAGCCCAGTTGGATGGCCTGCTTGGTCACCGAGAACGCGGCGGTGATGAGCGCCTGCGATGCGATCACCGTGGCGCAGGTGGCCAGGCCGATCAAGGGGTACAGCGCCCACACCGGCGCCATTTCGAAAAACGGGTTGCCGATGTTTTCGGGATGCTGCAGCAGCATGGCTCCCTGGCCGAAGTAATTGAGCACCAGCGCAGGCATCACCAACGAAAACCAGGCCCACCGTATGGGCCTGCGGCCAAAGTGGCCCATGTCGGCGTACAGCGCTTCTGCACCCGTCACGCACAACACCACCGAGCCCAGAGCGAAGAAGGCCACCAGTGGCTGCGAGATGATGAAAGCCGCCGCGTGCTGCGGGTTGATCGCGGCCATGATCTGCGGGTACTGGACGATGTGCGACACGCCCAGTGCGGCCAGCACCAAAAACCACAAGGCGGTGATCGGCCCGAAGAACCTCCCCACGCTCGCCGTGCCAAAACGCTGCACAAGAAACAGCGCCGTCAACACCACCAGCGTCAACGGAATCACGAAGCGATGCAGCGACGGTGCGGCGACCTCCAGGCCTTCCACGGCCGACAGCACCGAGATGGCCGGGGTGATGACGCCGTCGCCGAAAAAAATCGCGGTACCAAAAATGCCCACCAGCAGCAGCCGGGTGCGCAGCGCCGGGCGGTCCTTCACCGCCTCGGAGGCCAGCGCGAGCATCGCGATCAGCCCGCCTTCGCCGTTGTTGTCAGCACGCAGGATCAGCATCACGTACTTGAGCGAGACGATGACCGTGAGCGTCCAGAACACCAGCGACAGCACGCCGTAGATGTTCTCGGGCGTCAGCGGCACGTGGCCGTGAGCAAAGACTTCCTTCAGCGCATAAAGCGGGCTGGTGCCGATGTCGCCATAGACGACACCAATGGCGCCCAGCGTCAAGGCGGCCAGGCTGGAAGCGGGGCGGGGGGAAGACAAGGTGAGAGCGGGATCAAACCCGAGTCGACGCGCAAGCGCCAGCCGGGAGATTGTGCACCGCAATAAGGGTTATTCGTTGGCCAAGGCCTCGGGGTCGGTCGCCTCGAGTTCGTAGCTCGCCGCCACCATGGCCAACCGCGCGATCACGCCGTACATGTAGAAGCGATTCGGTGGGCTTTGACCTGGCGCCGCACCCGGCCGAGGCAGCGGATTGGAATCTGCAAACCGCAGCGGCATGAAGTTCGCTCCCGGCGAATTCAGGTTCTCGTCGATGCCGCGCTCGGCGTTGGCGCGGTAAAAACCGCCCACCACGTAGCGGTCGATCATGTAGACCACCGGCTCGGCCGATGCGCCGTTGATGAGCTCGCAGGTCGGCACGCCTTCTTGCAGGATCACCTCGGTGACCTCTTGGCCGTCCTTGATCACGCTCATCTTGTTGCGTGCGCGGCGGTTCAAGTCGCCCAGGTCCTTCGGGTCGCGCACCGTCATGATGCCCATGCCGTAGGTGCCCGCGTCGGCCTTGACGATGAGAAACGGCTTTTCGTTGATGCCGTATTCCTTGTACTTGCGACGCACCCGCGCCAACAGCGTGTCGGCTTCGTGGATCAGCCTCTCGGCGCCCGTGCCATCGCTGAAGCTGACCTGTCCGCAGCCGGCAAACAGCGGGTTGATGAGCCAGGGGTCCATGCCCAGCAGCTTGGCGAATTTCTTGGCCACCTCTTCGTAAGCGGCGAAATGCTGAGTCTTGCGGCGCACCACCCAGCCGGCATGCAGCGGCGGCAGCAGGTACTGCTCGTGCAGCCCTTCGAGCACCTTCGGAATGCCGGCTGACAGATCGTTGTTGAGCAAGATGGTGCAGGGGTCGAAGTCCTTCAGCCCCAATCGGCCGCGGTTGCGCACCAGCGGCTCCAGCGTGATCACCGTCCCGTCAGGCAGCTCGAGCGGCGTGGGCGCGGTGATCGTGTCGTCGAGCGTGCCGAGCCGCACATTCATGCCGGCGCGGTGAAAGATCTCCATCAGGCGCGCCACGTTGGCCAGATAGAACATGTTGCGGGTGTGCTTCTCGGGAATGAGCAGCAGGTTCTTGGCTTCGGGGCAGATCTTCTCGATCGCCGCCATGGCCGCCTGCACCGCCAGCGGCAGCATCTCGGGCGTCAGGTTGTTGAAGCCGCCGGGGAACAGGTTGGTGTCGACCGGCGCGAGCTTGAAGCCCGCATTGCGCAAATCAACCGAGGTGTAGAACGGTGGCGTGTGCTCCATCCACTCGAGCCGAAACCAGCGCTCGATGGCCGGCAGCGACTCGAGGATGCGCTGCTCCAGTTCGTTGATCGGGCCGGTCAGCGCGGTGATGAGATGGGGAACCATGCGAAAAACCCGATTGCCAAGTGGAGCAGACCATTCTAGGCACGCGAAAATGAAAGAGCCGCCTCGCGGCGGCTCTCAGTCCAGCAGGGTTGTGGCGCCCTTTTGAGGGGGCGCCACACCGCCGGAAGTGCTTACTGGTGGTAGGCCGTTTCGCCGTGCGAGGTGATGTCGAGGCCTTCGCGCTCTTCATCTTCAGGCACCCGCAGACCGATCAGCAGGTCGACGATCTTGAACGCCACCACCGACACCACGCCCGACCAGACCACGGTCGTGAGCACCGCCTTGGCCTGAATCCAGACCTGCGCAGCGATCGAGTAGTCGGCCTCGGTCACCATGGTCACCGTGACCCAGTCGGCCACGTAGCCAGGGCCGCCCAGGCTTGGGGCGTTGAACACACCGGTCAGCAAGGCACCCACGATACCGCCCACGCCGTGCACACCGAACACGTCGAGCGAGTCGTCTGCGCCGAGCAGCTTCTTCAGACCGGTGACACCCCACAGGCAGGCAAAGCCGGCGATCAGACCGATGACCAGAGCGCCGCCGATGCCAACGTTGCCGCAAGCCGGGGTGATGGCCACCAGGCCGGCCACTGCGCCAGACGCAGCGCCCAGCATCGAGGCCTTGCCCTTGATCAGCGCCTCACCGATGCACCAGGCCAGCACCGCGGCGGCCGTGGCCAACAGGGTGTTGATGAAGGCCAGGGCGGCAAAGCCGTTGGCCTCCAGGGCCGAGCCGGCGTTGAAGCCAAACCAGCCGACCCACAGCAGCGCTGCACCGACCATGGTCAGCGTCAGCGAATGCGGCGTCATGGCTTCCTTGCCGTAGCCCACGCGCTTGCCGATCATGTAGGCACCGACCAGACCAGCGACTGCCGCGTTGATGTGAACCACCGTGCCGCCTGCGAAGTCCAGCGCACCCGTCTGCCACAGCCAACCGGCCTTGGCGGTCATCGCATCGACCACGTCCTTGCTGGCGTAGGCGTCAGGACCCATCCAGAACCAGACCATGTGGGCAATCGGCAGGTAGCTGAAGGTGAACCACAGCACCATGAACAGCAGCACCGCAGAGAACTTCACCCGTTCTGCGAAGGCACCGACGATCAGCGCGCAGGTGATGCCCGCAAAGGTAGCCTGAAACACCGCGAACACGATCTCGGGGATGTACACGCCCTTGCTGAAGGTGGCCGCATTGGCAAAGGTGCCCGCAGCGTTGTCCCACACGCCTTTCATCATCAGCCGGTCCATGCCCCCAAAGAAGGCGTTGCCCTCGGTGAAGGCCAGGCTGTAGCCGTAGGTGAACCACAGCACGATGATCAGCGAGAAGGTGACGAACACCTGCATCAGCACCGACAGCATGTTCTTGCTGCGCACCAGACCGCCGTAGAACAGCGCCAGGCCGGGAATGGACATCATGATCACCAACACGGTGGCCACCATCATCCAGGAGGTGTCGCCCTTGTTGGGCACGGGTGCGGCCGCCGGTGCGGCTTCCGTTGCAGCGGCTGCAGCCTCGGCCGCCGGGGCGGCCACGGCTTCAACCGGCGCTGGAGCCGCAACGGCCGAGGCCGCCTCGACCACAGCTTCGGCCACCGCAGGCGCCGAAGCGGCCGCGGCAACATCCTGCGCGAAGGCAGCGCTTGAAAAGCCCAGGACGGCGAGTCCGAGGGCCAGGGTGGCAATGAAGTTCTTCATTTGGTTGGGCTTCCTTTTTGGGGCGTCAGATCGCGTCTTTGCCTGTTTCGCCGGTCCGGATGCGGACAACCTGCTCCAGCGAGGACACGAAGATCTTTCCATCACCGATCTTTCCGGTGCGGGCTGCGTTTTCTATGGCCTCGATCACCTGATCGACGATGGCCTCGTCGACGGCGGCCTCAAGCTTGACCTTGGGCAAAAAATCGACCACATATTCCGCACCGCGATACAGCTCGGTATGGCCCTTTTGGCGACCGAAGCCTTTGACCTCGGTCACCGTCACGCCCTGAACGCCAATGGCGCTGAGGGCCTCTCGAACCTCGTCAAGCTTGAACGGCTTGACGATCGCAGTCACCATCTTCATGGGGTTCTCCTTGGGGTGGGGGCTCAGAACGCCTTGGACAGGGACAGCACGCCGGTGGCCTTGCTGATCTTCTTGCCGGTGGCGCCAAGGATTTCGTCGTTGTCGGTGTCGATGTAGGCCAGGCCCAGCACGAAGCCGTTGCTGAGGGCGTAGGTGGCACCCAGCTTCCAGTCGATCACGCTGGACTCACCCGCGTAAAGGCCCTTGGCGGCGCCCTTGGCTTCCTGGTAGCCCACATGGGCATTCAGACCGAAACCGTTGCCCAGATCAAAGGCACCGGACAAATCCACGTAATAGGAGCCCGCGGCGTTACCACCGCCGAGCAGGTCTTCGGCACTGAAGAAGTCGGAAATCGGGTAATAGAACTTGGCGCTGACGGGGCCGTAGCTGGCACCCACGTAGACCTCGGTGTTCTTGATCTCTGCGGTGCCGTTGCGGTCGCTGCCCGGGTAGTAGTAATAGATCGCACCGATGTCGTAGCCGACATCACCCACCGCTCCCTTGAAGCCGCCGTAGAAGTCCATCTCGATGTTGGCACCACCGAAGAAACTGCTGTCGATGTTGGAATTCCAGTTGCCGAGGTAAAAACCCGAGCTGTGGGCCACGTCGAAGCCGCCCTGGAAGGCCGGCTTCTTGTCGGTCTGTGAAATGCCGCGGAAGCGGTAGTCGCTGAACAGGCCGGCGTTGCCGGTGATGGTCCAGTCGGGTGTGGGGGCTGGCGCAGCGTCTGCTGCGGGTGCGACCGCAGGCGCTGCGGTTTGAGCAAACAGGTGCGAGGCGGAAACAGCCAGCACGCCAGCGACAACGAGGTTGATCTTCTTCATGGGTTCTCCAAGGTGGGGGAAAAAGTGGAACGCCCTTCT
>CAMCNE010000057.1 GCA_945875935.1 Bordetella parapertussis | reverse complement strand
CAACATCGCCGCTCAGCGCGCCATCGATGGCAAGACCGGCCAGAAAATTCAGGCCCTGATCCCCAAGACCGGCGGCGTGCTGTTCTTTGACGTGATGGTCATTCCGGCCGATGCGCCGCACCCCGGCAACGCCTACAAGTTCATCGACTTCATCTTGCGAGCTGAAGTGCACGCCAGCATCACCAACAAGGTGTTCTACGCCAACCCCAACCTGGCCTCGCGCGCCTTCGTCAAGCCTCAGGTGGCCAACAACCCGACCGTGTTCCTGTCTGACGCCGACATGAAGCGCATGGCTGCACCCGACTCGCTCAGCAACGATCTGCGTCGCCTCATGACGCGCACCTTCACCTCGTTCAAGACGGGCATCTGATCCCCACTCGAGCGCTACACCATGAACACCAGCACCTCATTGCCTGAGCCCGATCCGGCCAAGTTCCTGTCGATTCGAGATCTCGTCAAGGACTTCGATGGCTACAAGGCCGTCAACAACGTCAGCCTGGACATTGCCAAGGGCGAGATCTTTGCGTTGCTGGGGTCATCGGGCTGCGGCAAGTCCACCTTGCTGCGCATGCTGGCGGGCTTCGAGAAGCCCACGTCAGGCAGCATCGTGCTGGCCGGTCAGGACGTGGCCACGATGCCGCCCTACGAGCGTCCGATGAACATGATGTTCCAGAGCTACGCGCTGTTTCCGCACCTCAGCGTGTGGGACAACATCGCGTTCGGTCTGCGCCGAGCCGGCATGCCCCGTGATGAGATCGCCGCTCAGGTCGAGGCCATGCTCAAGCTGGTGCAACTGGGCAAGTTCGGCCAGCGCAAGCCGCACCAGCTCTCAGGCGGACAGCAGCAACGCGTGGCGCTGGCCCGCAGTCTGGCCAAGAAACCGCAGCTGCTGCTGCTGGACGAGCCGCTGGGCGCGCTTGACAAGAAGCTGCGCGAAGAAACCCAGATCGAGCTGGTCAACATCATCGAAAACGTGGGCGTGACCTGCGTGATGGTTACCCACGATCAGGAAGAAGCCATGACCATGGCCTCGCGCCTGGCGGTCATGAGCGAAGGCAGCTTCATGCAAGTGGGCGCACCGGGCGACATCTACGAAACCCCAGCCACGCGCTTTGTGGCCGACTTCATTGGCAACGTCAATCTGATGGAAGGCACGCTGAGCGACGACCAGGTCGATCACGTCATCATCGACTGCGCCGACTGCCAACACTATGTGGGGCACGGCATCACCGGCACCGAAGGCATGGCCGTGACGGTGGCGCTGCGGCCCGAGAAGATCCGCATCGGCCGCGATCTGCTGCCACCGCAAGACGGCGAGCCCGAAGGCGGCTTGAACCGCGTGCAAGGCACCGTCAAGGACCTGTCCTATTTCGGCAGTTTTACCGTCTACCACCTGGCGCTGGCCAGCGGCATGGTGCTCAAGATCAGTGCCAGCAACACCGAGCGCCACCGCGCCGACGAGCTCACCTGGGGCGATACCGCCTGGGCCAGCTGGTCGCCCGAAGCCCACGTGGTGCTGACGTCATGAAGCGCTGGTGGTCTGCTCTCTTCTCAGGCCGCTCGGCGGTCATCGGCGTGCCCTATGCGTGGCTGCTGGTGTTCTTCTTGTTCCCGTTCCTGATCGTGATGAAGATCAGCGTGTCCGAGATGGAGGCGGTGAGCTTCAAGGACCTGATCACGGTGGCCGACGGGGCTGTTTCGATCACCCTGAAATTCAGCAACTACGTCTTCATCACCGAAGACGACCTGTACTTCCTGACCTATTTGTCCAGCCTGAAGTACGCCGCCTGGACCACCGTGCTGTGTCTGGTGATCGGCTACCCGTTTGCGTACTTCATGGCCCGAGCCAGTTCCACGATGCAGCCGACGCTGCTGATGCTGGTGATGCTGCCTTTCTGGACATCCTTCTTGCTGCGCGTTTATGCATGGAAGGGTCTGCTGAGCGAAAACGGCTGGGCCTACGAACTGGTCACCGGCACCGGCCTGGATCAATTGCTGGCTTCGCTGGGGCTCATTCCGGCGCCGGGGCAGCTCATGAACACGCCTTTTTCGCTGGTGCTGGGGATGACCTACACCTACTTGCCATTCATGATCTTGCCGCTGTACTCCAACCTGTCGAAGATGGATCTTCGCTTGCTGGAAGCCGCGCAGGATCTGGGCGCCACGCCCTTTGTGGCGTTCTGGAAGATCACCGTGCCGCTGTCCAAGGCCGGGATCATTGCCGGCTCGATGCTGGTGTTCATTCCGTGCGTGGGTGAGTTCGTCATTCCCGAACTGCTGGGCGGGCCGCAAACGCTGATGATCGGTCGCGTGCTGTGGGACGAGTTCTTCAGCAACAACGACTGGCCCATGGCCTCGACCGTGGCGGTGGTGATGGTGCTGTTGATCCTGGTGCCGCTGGCCATCTTCAACAAGTACCAGGCTGAAGCCGACGGGGTGCGCAAATGAAGGGCTCGTTTTTGCAACGCTGGTTTGGCACCGGCTGGCTCGCGATGGGCTTTGTCTTTTTGTACCTGCCCATCGTGGCGCTGGTGGTGTATTCGTTCAACGACTCGCCCGTGCCGAACTCCTGGCGCGGCTTCACCCTGAAGTGGTATGTCGCGCTGGCGGCCGACGACGAGATGATCTCGGCGTTTTTGCTGTCGATGAAGATTGCCTTCTTCACGGCGTGCTCGTCGGTGCTGCTGGGCACGCTGGCGGCTTTTTCGCTGGTCAAGTACCAGCGATTCACCGGGCGCACCTTGTTCACCGGCATGGTCAACGCGCCGCTGGTGATGCCTGAGGTCATCGTCGGGCTGTCTTTGCTGCTGATGCTGGTGTCGGTTGAACGGGCACTGGGCTTTCCCGAGCGCGGTGTGCTCACCATCTGGATGGGCCACTTGCTGCTGGGCATGGCCTATGCCACGGTGGTGATTCAGGCGCGACTCAAAGAGCTGAACCCACAGCTCGAAGAAGCGGCCATGGACCTGGGCGCACGCCCGTGGCAGGTGTTCAACTTGGTGACACTGCCGATGATTTCGCAGTCGCTGATGTCGGCCTGGTTGCTCACTTTCACGCTGTCGCTCGACGACGTGGTGCTGTCAGCTTTTCTCTCGGGGCCGGGCTCGACCACCATGCCGCTGGTGATCTTCTCGCGTGCGCGGCTTGGCTTGAATCCCAGCGTCAACGCAGTCGCCACGGTGATCGTGGTCGCCGTGGCCATCGGCGTGGTGGTGGCGAGCTACCTCATTGCCCGAGCCGAGCGCAACCGCTTGCTCGAAGTGGCCTCGGCCGATCGCGCTTGAAAACCCATTTCCCCTACACCCTCGCAATCGACTTACCTCAAGGAAACTCAACATGAAGATCTGGCGCATCTCCAGCGTGACCCTGGCCATCGCCGCGGCCTTTCCGTTGCCAGCCGCAGCGCAATCGAACGCCGAACTGCTCAAGGAGCTCAAGGCGCTGCGCGACCGCGTGACCCAGCTCGAAAACAAGCTCAAGGCCGCCGAGACGCCCAAGCCGGCTCCAGCCGCACCCGTGGCCGCAGCACCGGCGGCGCCCGCGGTCGTGGGCATGACGCCAGACCAGGCCCGCGAAATGGGCCGCATCGCCGTCAAGGTCGATGCGCTCGAGGACGAACGCGAGAACTCCTTCCTCAAGGGCCTCGAGATCCACGGCAGCATCGACCCGGCCTTCATCTACAACCGCGCTCAGGACACGGCGGGCTTCCAGCTTTTGCAGAAGTACGCGGGCGACTCCTGCTCTGACAACCCCAACAACTGCTATTCGTACGACAACTCGTTCTTTGGCACGGCCACGCTGGACATCGTGAAGCAACTCGAAGGCGGCTCCATATTCCGCCTGACGCTGATGCCGAATCGCGGCGTCGGCTCCTTCATCAACGATGGCGACATCGTTCACGAGGCCAGTGCGTCCATCCCCCTGACCGACGAAAACACCCGCCTGATCGCGGGCCAGATCCCCGACTGGTCGGGCTATGAGCTGCTGCCTTCGGCGGAAAACAAGCTCATCACCCACAACCTGCTGTTCGACTTCATCGCACCGTTGGCCTATACCGGCGCCGGTCTTGAGCTCACGCGCGGCGACTGGGTGGTCAAGGGCGTGGTGGGCAATATGAACGCCACCAGGCAGTCCACCGGTGACAAGTCGCCGGTCGTCGCGTATCGGGCCGATTACTCAATCAGTGAATATTCGGGCATCGGTTTTGCCGGCGTGCACGGCAAGGCGGCCAACTACGTTCAAGACACCGGCAACACCGGCTTGAATCTGTTTGAAGTTGACGGCTACTTCATCCGTGGCGACTGGACGCTGCAGGGCCAAGCCAGTTACGGACGCCAGAGCAAGGCGGCCATCGCGATCAGCGAAGACGGCGATCTGCAAGATGCTCAGTGGTGGGGCGTGTCGGCACTGGCGGCCTACAAGTTCACCCCGCGCCTTGAAGGAGTGGTGCGCGCGGACTACATCGACAACCACAGGAACGGCGGCGGTCTGCTGGGCTTTGGCCAGGACAACGTCAACGGCATCGGTCAGGACATCGACAGCACAGGCAATGTGGCCGACCCGTTCAGCAATGGCGCCAACCGCTATGCGCTGAGCCTGGGCGGCAACTACCGCTTCAACGAGTACACCCTGTTCAAGCTGGAGTACCGCTTCGACTTTGCCAACAAGAACGTTTTCTATTACGTCGACAAGGACGACTACAAGAAGAACAACCAGTTGTTCGGCGCCTCGGTGGTGGTGTCCTTCTGATGACGGCATCGGCGGCACGCGACTGGCACGCACTGGCGGCCGCGTGCCAGCCTGATGGCCGCATGGTCATCGACGGCGTGCGGCGCCATGCGACATCGGGCGAGACCTTTGACTGCATCTCGCCGGTGGACGGCCGCACCCTCACGCAAGTGGCGCGCGGCCAGGCCACCGACATCGACATGGCGGTGGCCTCGGCGCGCCGCGCCTTTGACGACGGGCGCTGGGCCCACAAGCCGCCGGCCGTGCGCAAGAAGATCCTGCTGCGCTTTGCCGAAAAAATGCTGGCGGCCAAGGACGAGCTGGCCTTGCTCGAAACACTCGACATGGGCAAGCCGATTGCCGACAGCCTGGGCGTTGACGTGCCGTCCAGCGCACGCTGCATCGCCTGGTACGCCGAGGCCATCGACAAGGTCTACGACGAGATCGCCCCCACGGCGCGCAGCGCGCTGGCACTGATCACCCGCGAGCCCATGGGCGTGATCGGCGCCATCGTGCCTTGGAACTACCCGATGCTGATGACCGCCTGGAAGCTCGGCCCCGCGCTGGCCACCGGCAACAGCGTGGTGCTCAAGCCCAGCGAAAAAGCCTCGCTCACCGCGTTGCGTCTGGCCGAACTGGCTGTTGAGGCCGGCTTACCCCAAGGCGTGTTCAACGTGGTGCCCGGCTATGGCCACGAGGCCGGCGAAGCGCTGGCGCTGCACATGGAAGTCGACGCCGTCGGCTTCACCGGCAGCACCCGCGTGGGCCGCAAGATGCTCGAATACGCCGGGCGCAGCAACCTCAAGCGCGTCTACAACGAACTCGGCGGCAAGTCGGCCTTCATCGTGTTTGACGACTGCAACGACATCGCCCGCGCGGCGCGCACCGCCGCTGGCAGCGTATTTTTCAATCAGGGCGAAAGCTGCAATGCGCCCACGCGCGTGATGGTTCACGAGCGCGTCGCCGACGAATTCATCGAAGTGCTCAAGGCTCAGGCCCCCAAATACCAGCCCGCCGACCCGCTGAACCCCAACACCACCATGGGCGCTCTGGTCGACGACAACCAGCTGCGCACCGTGCTCGGCTACATCGACATCGGCCGCGACGAAGGCGCGAAGCTGCTCTTTGGCGGGCAGCAGGCGCGCACGGACTCAGGCGGCTATTACGTCGAGCCCACGGTGTTCGAAGGCGTCAACAACCAGATGCGCATCGCCCGCGAAGAGATCTTCGGCCCGGTGATCTCGGTGCTTCGGTTTTCCACCGAAGACGAGGCCATCGCCACCGCCAACGATTCGCCCTACGGCTTGCAAGCCAGCGTGTGGAGTCACCAGTTTGATCGCGTGCACCGCGTGTCGCGCGCGTTGCGCGCCGGCACGGTGCAAGTCAACCAATACGACGAAGACGACATCACCGTGCCCTTTGGCGGCTTCAAGCAAAGCGGCAACGGTCGTGACAAGTCGCTGCATGCCTTCGACAAGTACACCGAGCTGAAGACCACCTGGATGCGCATCGACTGATGCAAGCCTTGCGCGACAAACTCGCCGCCGACGGCGTGCACAGCCTGCTGGCGCAGTTCACCGACGTGCACGGCGTGGCGCGCGGCAAGCTGGTGCCGCTCAACCAGCTCGAGTTGCTGATGACCGAAGGCGTCGGCTTTGCCGGCCCGTCGATCTGGGGCACCAGGCTGCCGCGCACCGGGCCGCGCGCCGAGTACCACGGCCGCGGCCAGATTGAATCTGTGCGTGCCCTGCCCTGGCTGCCCGGCATCGCCCGTGTGGTGTGCGACGGCTTTGTGGCCGGCGAGCCGTTCGACGCCTGTCCTCGCCAGGTGCTGCGCCGCCAGATGGCCCGCTTGGCCGAGCGCGGCTGGGTCTTGCGCACCGGCATCGAACCCGAGTTCTTTTTGCTGCGCCGCACCGACAGCGGCTTCGAGCCCGCCGACCCGCTCGATCGGCTCGACAAGCCGTCGTACGACCTCAAGAGCCTGCCGCGCCAGCGCGAGTTTTTGCACGCGCTGGCCGACGGCCTCACGCGCTGCGGGCTTGATGTGTTTCAGATCGATCACGAAGACGCGCACGGCCAGTACGAGCTCAACTTTCATCACGCCGATGCGCTCACCAGCGCCGACCATCTCATGCTCTTCAAGATGGCCGCGCACACGCTGGCCGAAGAGCGTGGCATGGTGTTTTCGATGATGCCCAAGCCGTTTGCCAACCAGCCCGGCAGCGGCATGCACTTTCATGTGTCGCTGTGGCAGGCCCAAGCGAACGGGCTCTGCGTGTTTGACGACACGCAGCAAAACCTGTCGCCCTTGGGCCGCCACTTCATCGCCGGGGTGCTGCACCACGCTGCCGCGCTCACCGCCGTGGCAGCGCCCACCGTCAACAGCTACAAGCGCCTGAGCGCCGATGTGTCCATCACCGGCACCACCTGGGCGCCGGCCAGCGTGACGCACGGGCCCAACAACCGCACCGCCCTCGTTCGCACCTTGCCCGGCCGCTTTGAATGGCGCGCGCCAGACGCTTCGGCCAATCCCTATTTGGCCACCGCAGCGCTGATCGCCGCGGGCCTGGACGGCATCGACCGCGGCCTGGCCCTGCCTGTGGCCTGCACCGACGACCTGTTCGAATGCACCCCGACGCAACTGGCCGCACGCGGCATCGCCCCGCTGCCCCAAAGCCTGGCCGAAGCCATCGACGCGCTCGAAGCCAACAGCGTGGTGTGCGCCGCGCTGGGCGACACCTTGAGTGCCGAATTCATCCGCCTCAAGCGCGATGAATGGCAAGCCTATGGCAGCCACATCAGCAGCTGGGAAATGCAGCGCTACGCCGCAGCGTTCTGAGGCAGCGGCTTCACCCGGTGGTGCCCAACCTCGCGAGTGCTTGGCGCGCGGTCACGATCTCAATGCCCTCGTAAGAGCCCAAGGGCAGCAAGTCACGCTTGTCGCCTGATGCGATGAGATCGGCCCGACCGGCCAGCGCGGCAGCCAGCACATGGTCGTCATCGGGGTCTGTGCTCACCACGCGCGGCACAGCGATGGGTGTGACGATGACAGCCAACCTGCGCAGATCGTCGACGATGCCCTGCGGAGTCAGGTCTGACCGGCTGAGCCGAGCCGCAAACTTCTCGCGTGAAAGCACATTGAGCAATTCGTCCAGCAGCGTCTCGCTGGTGCAGAACTCAAACTCTGAGGCTTTCGCAGCGTTGAGCAACTGTCGTGGCAGGTCGTCAGAAATCAGCGCGGACACCAGCAAATTGGTATCGATGACGATGCGCACGATGGGTGGTGATGCTTGGGTCAGGCGCTTTGCTGTGTGCGCCGAGTCGCCCGTGTGGCTTGCACTTCGGCGTCGATCTCATCTTCCGAAATGGGTGGCAGATTCAATGCGTCCAGCCGCGCCATGCCTTCGGTGAGTCGCTCGGCGGCCAAGGCGCGTTCCTCGCGCGAGGCAAGGAAATCCACAAAGTCGAACACCTCGGCCACCCGCCCTGGCGGCAGCTTCTTCAGGCGCTCGAGCAATCTTGATTCGATGGCGGTCATGGGCAAACTCCTCGCTTGTTGCTCCGCGGTCTGGCCAAAAACCCGCACCGCGTCAGTCCCCGGCGTGAGCATACGCCGCCACGTTCTGAGGCAACGCTTCGCGCCGCGCGGCGCGTGACACGTCGGCGGGTGCGTCGAGCTTGCGGCGGTGGTCTGACCAGACCTGGCGCCAGTGGCGCGCGCCGGGGGTGCCGTTCCACAGGCCGAGCAGGTGGCGCGACGCACGTGACCAAGGCTCGCCTTGCGCGACCAGGCGGTCCATGTAGCCAACCATCGCGGCTTCGATGTCGCGGCGCGTCAGGTTGTTGGCAGCGTCGCCGTAATGCAGCTCGTCCCAGCGCGCCAGCCACCACGGACGGTGATAGGCCTCGCGGCCGAGCATCACGCCGTCGACATGGCGCAGGTGCTCGGTGATCTGATCGTCGGTGGTCACGCCGCCGTTGATCACGATGGTCAGCGCCGGAAAGTCGTGCTTCAGGCGATACACCAGCTCGTGGCGCAGCGGCGGCACCTCGCGGTTTTCCTTCGGGCTCAGGCCCTTGAGCCACGCGTTGCGCGCGTGCACGATGAACACCTCGCAGCCGGCATCGGCGATCTGCCCGACGAAGTCGCGCACGAAGTCATAGCTTTCGATCTTGTCGATGCCAATGCGGTGCTTGACCGTGACCGGGATGCTCACCGCATCGCGCATCGCCTTCACGCCATCGGCCACCAGCGCCGGCTCGGCCATCAGGCACGCGCCAAACGCGCCGCGCTGCACCCGCTCGCTCGGGCAGCCGCAGTTCAGGTTGACCTCGTCATAGCCCCAGTCCTGCGCGAGCTTGGCGCAATGCGCCAGATCGGCGGGCTCGCTGCCACCCAACTGCAGCGCCAGCGGATGCTCTTCGGCGTTGAACTCGAGGTGCCGCTTTACGTCGCCATGGATCAGCGCGCCGGTGGTGACCATCTCGGTGTACAGCCGCGTGTGGCGCGTGAGCAGCCGATGGAAATACCGGCAGTGGCGGTCAGTCCAATCCATCATGGGCGCGACCGACAGGCGCCATGGGTTTGGCAAGCCTTGCGCAGGGGTGGCCGGTGAAGTCTGATCGGGCGGATTGATGCTCATTGCGTGCAATTTTGAGGTGGAAGTGCACGCGGGGCGCCGGCGATTGGGTCGCTACCGGTGAGAAGTGCTCGAGGCTCACCCGATGAGCCCGGTAACCGCTGACTCGTGGAGGCAAGATCGAATCCTGGGGGGGCATCGAGCTGATTGGCAAGGCCTGCCTGGCTGCAGGCCGAAAAGCGCATGGGTAAACTCTGAGGTCATGCGCCGATCCGCCGTCCTCTTTGTCATGCTGTTTGCCATCTTCTGGCAGTCGGTGGCCATGGCGCGTGTGGGCTCAACGGTGAACGCGATGGCTGACCTGGAGCACGCGACGCTGCACTGGCAGGAAAAAGCCCATCACCACCACGAGGATGGGTCCTACCACCTGGACGACTCGAAAGAGTCGGTGCACCACGTGGTGACGGACCATCTGAACGCATCGCTGGCACTGGCGGTGGCGTCCTCGCACAACTTCCCGCCACTGGGATCGGTCGCGCCCGACGGCCTGCACGAGCAGCTCGCGCCCTCCCCCGCACTGGCCGGCCTGTTCAAACCGCCGCGATTGCGCGCCTGACCCGCATTCAATGCGCAACGCAGCGGCGGGCGTCCTCACATTGAGGTCCGTCCCGTCGCCCCGGCTCTCCGACACGCCACGCAAGCACTCGCCTGCCCCTGGCCTGACCTGAACCCGCGTTGCGCCGGTATCGGCTGTTCAAACCTCAGGATCATCGTGAAACCTCTGCCTTGGCTGTGTGCCTGCGCCATCGCGGGCAGCCTGGCCGGCGGGCCCGTCTGGGCCCAGCCTGCCGCGTCACCGGATGGCCCGCAGGTCGTCCTCCAATCCGCCGCTGGTCCGACCACCGGCAAGGTCACTCTTCGCGTGGCGCTGGACGCCGCATGGCAACGTGCCGTCGCGGCCCGCGAGAGCGATGGCCAGCGTCGCCGCGCTGAAGCCGATCGCGCCGTCGCCGGCAACTTCTGGGCTGCACCACCCTCTTTGGAAATGAGGCACCGCGACGATCGCCTGCAAAGCAACGACGGCAAGCGCGAGACCGAGTTCGGCGTGACCGTTCCGCTGTGGCTGCCTGGACAAAGAGCCGCCCGCGAAGGCACTGCGGACGCTGCGGCGGCACAGGCGCTGGCGGCAGAACAAGTGGCCCGTTTGCGCCTGGCCGGTGAAGTGCGCGAAGCGGCGTGGCAGATCGCCGGATCGCAGTGCGAACTTGACCAGGCCGACACCCAGGCCCAAGCGATGAAGCAGCTTGCCGACGATGCCGAGCGCCGCGTGCGCGCCGGCGACATGGCCCGGGCCGACGCCCTGGCCGCGCAGGCGGAATACCTGGCGGCCGCTGCGCTGCAGGCTGAACTTCGCCAGCGACTCCACGCCGCACGCGCACGCTGGGCCCTGCTGACCGGCCTGCCATCGGCGCCCGATCTGACGGCAGCGGCAGCGAACGACGGGGCGCCAGACTCAGCCGCACCGCACCCGGAACTGCAGCTCGCCAGCCAGTCCACCGAACTCGCACGCCAGCGCGTGGAACTGATGCGGCGTTCACGCCGCGACCCGCCCGAGCTGACCCTGGGCGTGAGGCAGGACGACCCGGGCCGCGCCGAGTCCTCGCAGGGCAGCCTGCTCGTCGGCCTGCGCTTCCCTTTCGGCACCGACGACCGCAACCGCCCGCTGGAAGCGGCGGCGCTGAGCGAACTCGACGTGGCTCAGACCCTTGAGCAGAGGCTGCGCGAGCGCCTCGACAGCGACATCGCTGCCGCACGCGACGCGCTCGGCACGGCGCAGGCGCAGCTTGAAGCCGAGACCGCGCGCTCCCGCCTGCTGCGCGAGCGCGCCGCGCTGATTGACAAGTCCTTCAGTGCCGGCGAGTCGCCGCTGCCCGACCTGCTGCGTGCGCTCGCCGCCGCAGCACAGGCCGACAACGCCGCCGCCCGACAAACCGCTGCGCAGGGCCTGGCCCGCGCCCGACTCCAACAAGCCCTCGGACTCCTGCCATGAACCTACTGATCAAGCGCCACCCTTCGCAGCACCTGCTGGCAGCCGCCGCCATGGCGCTGCTGGCCACCACCCCCGCCACGGCTGCCCCCGGAGCCCATGGCCCCAACGGCGAACATCTGGACGCCCCGACCACGATGCGCGCCGCATCGGCACTGCCACGCGTCGAAGCCAAGTCGGAAACCTTCGAACTGGTGGCCGAACTGCGCACCAACGAGCTGGTGATCGTGGTTGACCGCTTTGAGTCCAATGAACCGGTGCTCGGCGCCCAACTGGAGGTTGAGAGCGGCTCGCTCAAAGCCGTCGCCGCCTTCCGCGCTGAGCAAGGCGACTACGCCGTCACCGACGCGGCCATGCTGAAGGCACTGGCGGCTGCCGGTGAACATGGCCTCGTGTTCACGCTGGTCGCCGGCAAGGACAGCGACCTGCTCGACGGCACGCTGGTGGCTGCGGGGGGCGACGGCGCACACGCGCATGGCACCGATGACCACGACCACGGCCATGGGCACGACCACGAACGCGAACGCGCCGCCTGGATCGGCGCCGGCGTTGCGGCCCTGGGACTGATCGGCGGCATCGCCTGGTGGCGCCGGCGCCGCCGCGCAGCGGGCAAGCTGCCGGAGGGGTTGTGATGCTCAAGCACCTGTCGCACCCAAGCCACCGGCCCAACGGGTTCGCCACCCTGGCTTTGGCCGCCAGCCTGTTCTGGCTGTTGTCGCCTGCCCACGCGGCCCCCGGCGCCCATGGCCCCAACGGGGAGCACCTCGACGCGCCCGGCGCCGCAGTCAACGCGTCGGGCCTGGCACGCCTGCCCGACGGCAGCGTCAACATGCCCAAGATCGCGCAACGGCAAATGGCCATCCGCACGGTACTGGCGCCCGAGTCCGAAGCCGCCGCCACGGTGGAGCTGCCCGGCCGCGTGGTCATGGACCCGAACGCCAGCGGCCGTGTGCAGGCCGCGCACGGCGGTCGCATCGAACCGGGGCCGAAGGGATTGCCGGTTGCCGGGCAGGCGGTCAAGCGCGGCGACGTGCTTGCCTACGTGCGCCACCATGCCGAGCCTTATGTCGTGGGCGCGCAGCAGGCCCAATTGGCCGAACTTCGCGCACAGCGCCAACTGGCCGACCAGCGCGTGCAGCGCCTGGAAGGCCTGGAAGGCACGGTGCCGCGCAAGGACATCGAAGCGGCCCGCACCGAAGCGACCAGCCTGGCCGAACGTGAGCGCAGCATCGGTGCCAGCCTGGTGGCGCGCGAAGCCTTGAGCGCACCGATCAGCGGCGTCATTGCCCGTGCCGATGTCGTCGTCGGCCAGGTCGTCGAGCCGCCTGACGTGCTGTTCGAAGTGGTCGACCCAGCCCGCATGCTGGTCGAGGCCACCACCGCCGACGCCAGCCTGGCCGCCCGTGTGGCCGGTGCGTCGCTGCAGGGCCTGCCCGAGGTGGCGCTGCGTTTGCTGGGCGCTTCGCGCTCGATGCGCGACGGCGTGTTGCCGATCACCTTCGCCGTGAGTGCATCGAAGCCGGGCGCGGCCTTGCCACTCGCCATTAGCCAGCCGGTCACTGTCGTGGCGCAAATGAAAGAGCGCATCAAGGGCGTGGTGCTGCCAGCCCAGGCGGTGGTGCGCAACCCGTCCAACGAGCCCATCGTGTGGATCAAGTCGGGTGCCGAGCGATTCATCCCGCAGCCGGTGCAGTTTCGGCCGCTCGACGCGAGCACGGTCGTGGTCACCCAGGGCCTGAGCGCCGACAACCGCGTCGTCGTCCAGGGTGCACCGCTGATCTCGCAGATCCGCTGAACGGAGTCGCACAACCATGTTCAACTGGATCGTTCGCACCAGCCTGCACAACCGCCTGTTCGTGCTGGCGGTGGCGGCGCTGTTGATGGCGTATGGCGCGTTCACGGCCTGGCGCACGCCGGTCGACGTCTTCCCCGACCTCAACAAGCCGCTGATCACCGTTCTCACCGAGGCCGGCGGCATGGCACCGGAAGAGGTCGAGCAGCTGGTCACTTTCCCGATTGAGACTGCGCTCAACGGCATGCCGGGCGTGACCCGTGTGCGCAGCACCTCGGGCGTGGGCCTGTCGCTCGTGTATGCCGAGTTCGACTGGGGCACCGACATCTACCGCAACCGCCAGCTGGTGGCCGAACGGCTGGCGCTGGTGCGCGCACAGATGCCAGGCGACATCACGCCGGTGATGGGGCCGGTGTCGTCGATCATGGGTGAGGTGATGCTGGTGGCCTTGCCGCTGGCGCCAGGCGACGGCAAATCGCTTCATGCCGCCACACCCATGCAAGCCCGCGAGTACGCCGACTTCGTGCTGCGCCCTCGGCTGCTGTCGATTCCCGGCGTGGCGCAGGTCATTCCCATTGGTGGCGAGGTGCGCACTTTGCGCGTGGCGCCAGATACCGCACGCATGGCGCAGTTCAGCGTGTCGCTCACGCAGGTGGAGCAGTCCATCAAGGGTTACGCCGCCAACGCCGGCGGCGGCTTCATCGACCTGAACAGCCGCGAGTACCTGATCCGCCACCTGGGCCGCAGCAGCCGCGCCGAAGACCAGGCCGCGAATCTGGGCGGGGTGGCCGTGGCCTGGAAAGACGGCCGCGCGATCCTGCTGGAACAGGTGGCGAGCGTCTCGTTCGCCGCTGGCCTCAAGCGCGGCGACGCCGGCTACAACGGCCTGCCCGCCGTGGTGATCAGCGTGCAGAAGCAGCCCGATGCCGACACGGTCAAGCTCACCGCACAGATCGAGACCGCGCTGTCTGAACTGAAGGCCGGTTTGCCCAAGGGCCTGGCCGAGCCGCGCGTGCTGTTTCGCCAGGCCGACTTCATCCAGGCCTCGACCGGCAACGTGGCCGAAGCGCTGCGCGACGGCGCCATCATGGTGGCCATCGTGCTGTTCGCCTTCTTGCTGTCGGTGCGCACGACGGTGATCTCGCTGGTGGCGATCCCGCTGTCGCTGGCGGTCACGGCACTGGTGTTCCAGTGGCTGGGTCAGTCGATCAACGTGATGACGCTGGGCGGCCTGGCCATCGCGATCGGCGAGCTGGTCGACGACGCGGTGGTGGACGTCGAGAACATCCTGCGGCGGCTGAAACAAAACCGCGCCGATCCACGCCCCCCGGGTGGGCAGTGCAACCCGCGCTCGGTGCTCGAGGTGGTACGCAGCGCCAGCGTGGAAGTGCGCTCGGGCATCGTCTATGCCACCGTCATCGTCGTGCTGGTCTTCGTGCCGCTGTTCGCGTTGCCGGGCATCGAGGGACGGCTCTTCACGCCGCTGGGCATCGCCTACATCGTGTCGATCCTCGCGTC